>CAZUSV010000203.1:0-9823 GCA_964622645.1 uncultured Anaerolineales bacterium | reverse complement strand
GGCCTCTCGTAATTCCCTGGTTATTGTCCTTTTTGGGGGTATGGGGGGGGCCCCCCCCCCCCCCATACCCCCAAATCTGGAAGCTACCCCGGCGATTCCTAGAGAACCCCCCATACTTGTGCCGCTTGCGTGCAGGTCTGGGGTATACTAGTTCCATGGTCACTCCGGAACCCCTTCCCAAACCATTTATCGCCCTGCTCTCCCCTCAGGCGACTCTCGAAGAGGTGGGCGGCAAGGGGCTCAATCTGATCAAACTCGCTCGTGCTGGCTTCCCTGTCCCCAACGCATTTCTCATCCCTACCGAGACATACCGGGAATTCGTGAATGAAAATGATTTGGATTCATTCATTCAAGATACCCTGACGAAGGTGGATTTTTCTTCACCCGAAGATCTCACTGCTGCCTCAGCGGAGATTCGGACTCAGTTTGAGCGTGGCGCGCTTTCCCCAAGGATTTCCTCCGCCCTGGAGATCGCCTGGCGCTGGCTGAGCGCGCATCCTGTCGCCGTGCGTTCCTCAGCCACCGCCGAAGATCTGCCCGATATGTCCTTCGCTGGACAGCAAGATACCTTTCTCAATATCATCGGCGACGAAGCCCTACGTGAAGCCGTCGTCAAGTGCTGGAGCAGCCTGTGGACGGCGCGCGCCATTGGATACCGGGCGCGTAATAATATCCCCCAGCATGACGTCGCTTTGTGTGTTATCGTCCAGAATATGGTTCCAGCGGATGCTTCAGGGGTGATGTTCACAGCTAACCCGCTAACCGGCTGCCGTACAGAGACGGTCATCGATGCCACTTTGGGCCTGGGAGAAGCCCTGGTTGGCGGGTATGTTGAGCCGGATCACTACTTAGTAGCTCATAGTGGGGTGCACTTAGAAAGTGCACCCCACCATGAGCCTCAACCCCACCTACAAATCACCCAAAAACATCTGGGAAGCAAAGCCCTGATCATCACTGGCAAACCTGAGGGAGGCGTATCCACGCAAGAAACAGAATCAGCCACCCAGCAAGCCATCCCCGACGATGTCATTCTAGAGCTGGTTGAATTAGGTCAACGTATTGCTGAGCTCTACGAATCCCCTCAAGATATCGAATGGGCATATATTTGCAGCGAAAACGGCTGCAGCCTATACACACTTCAATCTCGACCGATCACTTCGCTATATCCCCTACCCGAGAATTTGCCACGAGAGCCTACCAGATTTCTGATGGGACTCCAGGTGGTTCAGGGTATCATCGATCCATTCACACCTTTGGGACAAGATCTCTTGATGCAGGTACTCACCGGTGGCGCGCGCCTGTTCAAAATGGAATATACGCTTGAAACCCAATCCGCTTTTTATATCGCTGCCGAGCGTATTTTCATCGACGTGACAGCGATCGTACGCTCCCCCCTTGGAAACAAAATATACCCTAAACTTATCAGAGCAATAGATCCCGGGGTTGCCCAGGCGGCTGCCAAACTTGTCCATGATCCCCGCTTTGAACCCATATCCCACAAACTCCGCTTGGGTACCATCAGGCGCTTTTTAGGGTTTGTAATTCCCACACTTGGGCAAATCCTTCGAACCCTGCGCAATCCCCAACGCAGAAAAGCCGAAGTACTGGGCGCATTCGATGATATCGTCGCCGAAAACAAAGCCCGGCTAGATTTCCGTGGGGATTTATGGGGGGATTTCTCTCGTAGCATGCAAATCCTGCATGAAAATAAATATCTGTTCGCAGATTTCGTCATCCCCATCGGAGTTCCCCCGGTTGTGGCAGGGATGGCACCTTTTTTCGGCATCTTGCAGCGCTTCAGCAATGAGGTCGCCAAAGCCAGTGGTGATGAGCGTTTCAAAACCATATATTTGGAAATCTCGCGTGGCATGCCTGACAACGTCACTACAGAGATGGATCTGGCCTTATGGCAAACTGCCCAGTTGCTGAAGGATGACCCCGATTCCGCTGGACTGTTTGCAAGTGAACCTGCCGGGATGCTGGCGACCCGGTACCTAAAGAAATCTCTGCCGAGTGTGGCCCAAAAGGCGATTGCTGACTTCATGGCAAAATACGGCGCCCGTGGCCTGGCTGAAATCGACCTAGGCAGGAAACGGTGGCAGGAAGATCCCACACACATCATGCAAGTATTGCAAAGCTATCTGGCCATCGACGATCCTGACCTGGCCCCTGATGTTGTTTTTGGGCGTGGTTCCAAAGCCGCTGAAGAAGCCGCCGCCCTGCTCGAAGAGCAAGTACGCAAACTGCCCAGGGGGCGTATCAAGGCAAAACTTGTGCGCTTCGCTGTCAGCCGCTATCGTGCTGTCGGGGGAATGCGTGAAGCGCCCAAATTCTTTGCTGTTCGTATGATGGGCATTATTCGTCAGGGTTTGCTAGCAAGCGGGAAGATTTTTGTAGAAGCTGATCTATTGAAACGCGCAGATGACCTCTTCTTTCTACGCATACACGAACTCGACGAGATCTTACAAAATCAAGAAATCTCTCCTGAAATTCTCGGACGCATTGCCGAACGTCGGGCGCTACGCCAGCGAGAGATGCTGCGAAAACAAATCCCGCGCGTGCTGCTCAGCGACGGCACAGCCTACTATGAGGGGGTCGCAGCGCCCGAGGGAGATTCCCACGCCATTGTCGGTGACCCAGTTTCCCCTGGAGTTGTCGAAGGCCCGGTCAGGGTTGTGCTCGACCCCCATGAAACTCAACTCGAGCCCGGAGAAATCTTGGTCTGCCCCGGCACCGACCCGGCCTGGACACCACTCTTTCTGGCCGCGGGCGGACTGGTCATGGAGGTCGGCGGCATGATGACGCATGGCTCCGTGGTAGCGCGCGAGTATGGTATCCCGGCAGTAGTGGGGGTGCACCAGGCCACCGAGCGCTTGGAGACAGGTCAGCGTATTCGAGTTAACGGCTCAACTGGGGAAATCTCAGTAATCAGTGATCAGTAGCCAGTAAACAGTGTTGATATCAGACTGATTACTGATTACTGTCCACTGATTACTGAACGGGGGTATAATTAGAACAATCGTGCGAAATAGAGATCAAACTGACACTAAGCAACATCGACAAATCATTCATCTCGATTTAGACGCCTTCTATTGCGCGGTTGAGGAGCAGCTCGATCCAAGCTTGAAGGGCTTGCCCTTCGCGGTGGGTGGACGACCCGACCAGCGTGGGGTGGTATCTTCTTGTTCCTACGCCGCTCGGGCGCAAGGGGTGCGTTCGGCGATGCCCATGGCACGCGCACTGCAACTGTGCCCCCAATTGAAGATCGTTTCCCCGCACTACAAAGCCTACCATGAAGCCTCGCGCAAGGTGATGGTAAAACTAGGCACCATTACGCCGCTGGTTGAGCAGCTTTCGATTGACGAAGCATTTCTGGACGTCAGCGACCTGACTGACAACGCCGAAATCATTGGCCGCAATCTGCAAGACGAGATCCGTACGGAACTAGACTTGCCCTGCTCGCTGGGGATAGCCAGCAATAAACTTGTCGCCAAGATTGCTACCGATGTCGGTAAGGCCGCCAGGGTCGCCCAAAAGAGTGATACATCTCCCAATGCGCTGACTGTCGTCCCCCCAGGGAAAGAAGCCGAATTCCTGGCGCCATTGCCCGTGGAAATGCTCTGGGGTGTGGGCCCCAAAACGGCGCAGAAACTGTCTTTGATGAATGTTCACACCATCGGAGAGCTGGCTGCCATTCCCGATTACGATCTATCAAAACGCTTTGGTAAGATCGGTTGGGATCTCGCAAAACGTGCCAAAGGCATGGATAACCGGCCGATTGTCACCGAACGTGAAGCGAAATCGATCAGCCAGGAGATCACCTTTGCCAAAGATGTGTTCGATGAGGGTGAGCTGCGCCAAACAATTCACAAACAAGCTTTGAATGTATCCAAGCAACTACAAAAACAAGAGTTGGTCGCGCGCACGGTCAAGCTAAAGATCCGTTGGCCTGATTTCTCCACTCCAACCCGCCAGACAACCCTGGGCGAGCCTACAGCCGATGGAGAGATCATCGCTCAGGCTGCTGAAAGGCTATTCGAGCAGGTTTGGGAGCGCGGCCGCTCCGTGCGCCTGATCGGTGTGGGGGTTAGCGGGCTGTCACAACCGCCACAACAACTCGGTCTCTGGGATCGCGACTGGGAAAAAGAACGCCGGATACAGGATGCTATCATTCAATTACAAGACCGTTTTGGTAAGGAAGCCCTAGGGCGCGGTCTTGCGAAGAAATAACAAATCACAGACCAAAATATTATCAGACATATCCTCTTAAGTAGACTCCGGAATGTGTCTTGAAATAAGTTCGGCTAGGAACGCGGTTCCTGGTTTGTAAAGATACTTTCCGATAAGTACTTAAATGGTACTCTCGCTAAGTTTTTTAACAACCTGCGGGAGGTTTCAGCGGAGGATCCTCTCCCGAACCTGATTTCCAGTAACCTCCCAAAGGTTTATTTTATTTGGCGAGAAAACCACTTAATCATGGCTTTCTTAAAGTCTTGATATGTAATTGCGAGGAGCCGCTTTCGCTCTGCGTGCTTGCCCAGAGGGCTGCCTCCGGCATGGCGGATGACGAAGCAATCTCCCGATCTGCGAGGAGATTGCCACACCCCGCTCGCCAACGGCGCGCCTACGACGGCTGCGTTCGCAATGCGAATGCACGCAAAGTGATGACACATGAAAGGCGACTTTAAGAAAGCCTTACCACTTAAATTGACAATTGAGACAGATTAACTATAATTTAAGGATAATATCCTGCTGTTGTGAGAGGAGATCTATGTCCAAAACTTACACTGGTGACATCCTCGCTGATGCCGGTGATATCACCGTTGAGTATACGGAAGAGACTCAAGAAATCAGCTTTTCGCCAGAGCAGCATGCTATCTGGCGAGATTTATACGCCCGTATCCATAAAGCGCATCTGCTGGAGCATGTCTGTCGTGAGTTTATGCAGGGCTTGTCGCTGCTCAACCTCGATCCCGAACATATCCCCACCATCGCCCACCTGAACCAACACATTCAACCGCGCACCGGCTGGAAGATCGAGCGTACTGCGGTACGGTATACCCTGGCGGACGATTGGTACCACAAGTTCGCCCAACGCATTTTCCTGGTAACCGATTACCTGCGCAATCGGGAGCAGCTGGAATTCACACCCGAACCGGATATGTTCCACGACATTTTCGGACATCTGCCTTATCTGACATTGGAATTCTACGCCAAATTAGAAGATAAATTTGCCCCCGCCTATCTCAAAGCGAGCACTGAAGAACGGGAAGTCATCAAACGGCTGGCCTGGTACAGTACCGAGTTCGGCCTGGTGATGGAAGACAACCGCTTCAAGGTTTTCGGCGCGGGGATCATATCTGGCAGAGCTGAATTTGCCAACACGATCATGGAATTCTTGCGCCTGGACCGGGATGGCGTGATTGATTTCCACCAGGATGTATATAACCAACTTTGTGACCAATTTGATCGTCACCGAAACCAAATTGACATGTTAATCAGCGGGATCAACCGGCTGCACGAACGGGGTGAAATGTCTTCGCAAGAAAAAGGCTGGAATGTGGTCAAAGAGCTTTATCAAAAACTAGGTCTGGAAAGAAGCGGGTATTTGGGTGGCGATGTGATTTTAGCTCCCTTTGAGATCGAGCACATCCGCCAGGTCCCCAAAACGGTCTATGCCTTCAATCCGATCTTCTTTGTGTTCCCGTCTTTTGATGTCCTTGAGCAGATCTTGGATTATTTTCTGCGACCAATCGCTCAACGATCATGACAACCAAACCAATCCGCTTTATCAGTGAAAACATTGAAGTGGTGTACGACAAACCACCAACCTTCGAGAAGAAGCCTGACTGTCCTGATGGATTTGTTTGGGATGGACAATCCTTCCAAATAGTCGAGATGCTGAGCCAGTGGCATGATTTCGGGCGCAGTGGTGCTATGGCCCATAACATGCGTCCCAGCAGCATGAATAAAGCCCTCCGCCGGGGATCCTATGGCGTAGGGCGCTTCTACTTTCGGGTACGTACGCAGAGTGAGCAAATATTCGAAATCTATTACGACCGGGCGGTCAAAAGCGTCGACGACCGCAAGGGGGAATGGGTGTTATTGAGGGAATTGAGCTCCTCGGAAACATAGCAAAGCCCCATAAAACAGAATCCTCCCAAAGGGAGTCCGCTACACCCCGCACGTCGAACAAGATCCCCCACTACAACTTCCACAGGCGCTCGAATCACTGCTTCCTGCCACAACTCGCCCTCCACTATGAGCGAAGGCAGCAGAAACTGTGCGCGCCGTTTGCACGCTCTGACAACTTTGACAGGCAATAGGCTCATCTGCTTTAGAGAAGCTGCGCAGTGCTTCAAACTTTGTTTTGCAATCAGCACAAAAATACTCGTAAATTGGCATGGATGCTTTCCTTTCGAGGGGCGCCTACGATTCTAATTCAGTGTCAGCAGGTGTCAATAGCAGGGGTTCTTAATGGCAGGGCTTTCTTAAAGTCGCGTTTCATGTGTCATCGCTTTGCGTGCATTCGCATTGCGAACGCAGCCCAGCGGAGTGTGGCAATCTCCTCGCAGAGTGGGAGATTGCTTCGTCGCCAAAAAGCGGCTCCTCGCAATGACATCTTAAGATTTTAAGAAAGCCCTGTTCTTAATGGCGAAAATTCACATTTCTAACAATCTAAACTAACTTTGTCTGAGTAATGACAGGTCGCAGGCTTAAACATGCCTAATATAACTAGCTCTAAAGTACCCATTCAACTAGACTTTTAAGTTGGAATGAAACCGGTTCCACGTCGCATTATTTCTAACAAATCCGCCTTAATGGTGAGTATTTTATAGCCAAATGGAGACTCAACATGGTAAAAACAATTAAAACGTTAGATGGAAATGAGGCTGTCGCTACGATTGCTCATAAAACCAACGAAGTGATCGCCATCTATCCAATCACACCTTCATCCAATATGGGCGAACACGCTGATGCATGGTCTGCCCTGGGATATACCAATATTTGGGGAACGGTTCCTGAGGTTATCGAGATGCAAGCCGAGGGGGGTGCAGCGGGCGCCGTTCATGGTGCTCTGCAGACCGGAGCCTTGACGACCACCTTTACCGCTTCTCAGGGACTGCTGCTGATGATCCCTAACATGTACAAGATCGCCGGTGAGTTGACCTCGGCGGTTTTCCACGTCTCGGCACGCTCTGTGGCTGCCCAGGCGCTCTCGATCTTCGGCGATCACTCTGATGTGATGGCTGCCAGGTCAACCGGTTGGGCGCTATTAGGCTCTGGCTCGGTGCAAGAAGCGCACGATCTGGCACTTATCGCCCAGGCAGCTACGCTCGAAGCGCGCGTGCCATTTTTGCACTTCTTCGAAGGTTTCCGCGTATCCCATGAAGTCAGCAAGATCGAGATGATCCCTGATGAAGTCATCCGGGCGATGATCAAGGACGAATACGTCCACGCCCACCGGGCGCGCGGGCTCTCCCCCGATCACCCCGTGATCCGCGGCACCGCACAAAACCCGGATGTGTTCTTCCAGGCCCGGGAAACTGTCAATCCCTACTACGAGGCCTGTCCGGCTATCGTCCAGAAGTATATGGACCAGTTCGCAGAATTAACTGGCCGCAAATATGAGATCTTCCAATATGAAGGTGCAACCGATGCCGACCGTGTCATCGTTGTGATCGGTGCCGGTGGTGAGACAGCCTCCGAAACCGCCAAAGCGCTTATTCAAAACGGCGAGAAAGTTGGTGTTTTGAGCGTTCGTCTGTTCCGCCCCTTCTCTGTCAAAGATTTCGTCCAGGCGCTGCCAGCCAGCGTCAAAGTGCTGGCAGTGCTCGACCGCACCAAGGAGCCCGGCGCTTTGGGCGAACCCCTGTACCAGGATGTGGTCACTGCGGTCAACGAGGCGATGGTAGACGGACTGGCTCCCTTCGAGAAAGCCCCCAGGATCATCGGCGGACGCTACGGTCTCTCTTCGAAAGAGTTCACCCCCGCCATGGTCAAAGGGGTTTATGACGAGATGGCAAAAGATAAACCCAAGAATCACTTTACCGTGGGAATCAAGGACGATGTCAGCAACACCAGCATCGATTACGATCCAACCTTCTCCATCGAAGGTGAAGATACCGTACGGGCAGTCTTCTTCGGTTTGGGCGCCGACGGAACAGTAGGAGCTAACAAAAACTCCATCAAGATCATCGGTGAAGAGACGGAGAATCACGCCCAAGGCTACTTCGTTTATGACTCAAAGAAATCGGGGGCCAAGACCATTTCCCACCTGCGTTTCGGGCCCGATCCCATCCGTGCACCCTATTTGATCGATCAGGCCAATTTCGTGGCCTGCCACCAGTTCAACTTCCTCGAGCAGATCAATATGCTCAAATACGCTCAACCGGGCGCGGTCTTCCTGCTCAACAGCATCTACGGCCCAGACGAGGTATGGGATCACCTTCCCAAGGAGGTTCAGGCAGCCATCATCGAGAAGGATCTGCAATTCTATATCCTCGATGCCTATAACGTGGCTGAGGAAGCGGGCATGGGACGCCGCATCAACACCATCATGCAGACGGCCTTCTTCTACATCAGTGGCGTGCTCCCTCAAGATGAGGCTATTGCCGCCATCAAAGATTCGATCAAAAAGACCTACGGCAAACGTGGTGAGGCCGTTGTACAAAAGAACTTCGCTGCAGTCGATCAGGCACTGGCGCACTTGCACAAAGTAGAAGTGCCCGCACAAGTGTCTAGTGATATGGCCATGCGCAAACCCGTCCCCGATCAGGCGCCAGAATTCGTGCGCCAGGTTGTTGGCACGATCATCTCTGGCGATGGGGACAACCTGCCCGTCAGCGCCATGCCTATCGATGGCACCTATCCGGTAGCCACCACACAGTGGGAAAAACGCAATATCGCCCTTGAAATTCCGGTTTGGGAAGAGGATCTCTGTATCCGCTGCGGGAAGTGCGTTTTTGTCTGCCCGCATGCGGTCATCCGCCAGAAGGTGTACGATCCGGCTTTGCTGAAGAAGGCCCCAGATACCTTCAAACATATCGAGGGCAAATTCAAGGAATTCCCCGGCTGGGTATACACCATCCAGGTGGCTCCCGAGGATTGCACCGGCTGCGAACTGTGTGTCCAGGTTTGCCCGGCGAAGGACAAATCACAGCCCAAGCGTAAAGCCCTCAACATGGCCGAACAGCCCCCCATCCGCGAGCAAGAGGCTAAAAATTGGGATTTCTTCCTCTCCATCCCCGAGGTTGATCGCACTAAGATCGAACCCAAGAACATCAAGAACTCCCAATTGTTGCAACCGTTATTCGAGTTCTCCGGTGCCTGCGCAGGCTGTGGTGAAACCCCATACGTCAAACTGGCAAGCCAACTCTTCGGCGACCGCATGGTCATCGCCAACGCCACCGGCTGCTCCAGTATCTATGGCGGTAACCTGCCCACCCACCCCTATGCGGTCAACAAAGACGGCCGTGGACCGGCCTGGTCTAACTCGCTCTTCGAGGATAACGCCGAGTTCGGTTTGGGTATGCGCCTGACCATCGACAAGCAGAACGAATACGCCCGAGAACTCCTGCCTCAACTGGCCAAGAAACTTGGCCAGACGTTGGTGGATGAATTACTCACTGCTGACCAATCTGATGAAGCCGGAATCCAGGCCCAACGCCAGCGCGTTGAACAGGTCAAGAAGAAACTCAAGGGCGTCGACGATCCCAAAGCCAAGGATTTGCTCAGCCTGGCCGATGTGTTAGTTAAAAAGACCGTCTGGATTGTGGGTGGTGATGGCTGGGCATACGATATCGGGTACGGCGGGCTGGAC
>CAZUSV010000202.1:0-9853 GCA_964622645.1 uncultured Anaerolineales bacterium | reverse complement strand
GGGGGTATGGGGCGTGCGGAGCACGCCCCATACCCCCAAATCTGGGAGCTACCCCGGCAATTCCTAGAGAGCCAAATAAACGGATCACCTGACTCGCAAGATCAACCCCTTCAAATAGGCGCCTTCAGGAAAATTCAACGCCACTGGATGATCAGGGCTCTGGCCCAACCGCTCGATGATTTGTGCATCAACCTTTGCGTCCAGGGCTGCGCCAGCGAGGATCTTTTGGAAGAAATCCGCTGAAATGCCCCCTGAGCAAGAGAAGGTCACCAGGATTCCACCTGGCCGCAGCAACTTGAAAGCCAGCAGGTTGATATCCTTGTAACCACGCGCCGCCTTCTGAGCCTGCGATGAGGTCGGCGCGAACTTAGGCGGATCGAGGACGATCATGTCGAAGTCGCGGCGTTGATCGCGGAATTTACGCAGCACATGGAAGACATCCCCCTCCAGCCATACGATCTTAGCTGCGGATAGATCATTGAGGATGCGATTCTCCTCAGCCAGAGCCAGCGCATCTGTTGAAGAGTCCACTGCTGTGACCGAGGTGGCTGCTCCTGCCAGGGCATTAAGGGCGAAACCCCCAGTGTAGCTGAAGCAATCCAAGACATCGCCTCCGGCAGCTAACTCTCTCAGGCGCGCCCGGTTTAGGCGCTGATCCAGGTAGAAACCTGTCTTATGCCCGCGGCTGACATCCACCCAATACTTGAGCCCGTTCTCCTCGATCTGGACGCGCTGGGGAGCTTCATCACCCCTCAAGGTGCCTATGCGCAAGGGCAGGCCTTCCAATTTGCGCACGTCCACATCCGAACGCTCGTAAATTCGTTGGGCATCAGTCAACTCCAGCAGCAGATCGGCTATCCTTTCTCGCCAACGCTCTACCCCGGCGCTCAAAACCTGCATCACCAGCGTGTCAGCGTAGCGATCCACCACTAAGCCGGGGAGGCCGTCTGATTCGGCATGGACAAGGCGAAGGGCGGTTCGTGGAGAGGTATCTACAATTGACGATTTGCGATTTTCGATTGACGATTTGCGATTTTGGATTGAGGATTGTAGCCGCTGGCGGAAAAAAGCTTCATCAATGACTTCTTGAGAGTCGAAGGTCCACACGCGTACTCTGATCTGCGATTGCGGCGAATAGGCCCCCTGCGCCAGGAACTCACCGCCAGCATCCACCACCTCCACCGTCTCCCCCACACCAGGATTCCCCCTGATTTCAGCAATAGCTCCTGAAAAGATCCAGGGATGGCGACGCAAAAGGGCTTTTTCGCGGCCTGGTTTTATCGTTACAACTGCCATGTAACTATTCTAGGCGAATAATCCGATTTCAGGAAGGTGATTGTGCACTTTCAGCGACAGAGATTTTAAAAGATGTTCCAATGGATTGATCGAGTTCTATCTCCCCTTCGATCTGATGAATTAGGGTATTTACCAATCTAAGTCCGAGCGAATCAGAATTATAGAAATCAATAGAATCTGGGAAACCGACTCCATTGTCTTTGATTACTAAATAGGTATTGCACTCCCCCTGATCAGAGAAGAGCTCGATTTGAACTACACCTCTTTGGCCATTTGGGAAGGCATGCTTGAGAGAGTTGCTTACCAGTTCTGTCAAGATCAATCCCAACGGAATGGCGATGTCGATATCCAAGAAGATCTCTTGTGTCTCCATAACCAGCTCAATAACGTTTGCTTTGTGTTCATAAGAGTCGAACAAGTAAGTCGTCAGACTCTGGATATATTCCGGAAAATAAATGCTGGCCAAATCTTGAGATTCATACAATTTCGTATGGATGAGTGCCATTGAGCGGATACGGTCTTCACTTTCACGAAAAACCCTCAAGCTTTGTGGATCATCGATGGTCTTTGACTGAAGGGATAACAGACTAGAGACTACCTGAAGATTATTCTTGACGCGATGATGAATTTCTTTGAGCAATACCTCTTTTTCCAATAAGTTGGCATTGATACGTTCCTGCGCTCTTTTCCGTTGGGTAATTTCCTCCTTTAACATCTGGTTGGCATGAGCTAACTCAGCGGTTCGCTGCTCAACCCGTAGCTCGAGATCATCATGGGCTTCTTGCAGCTCTTTCAATGTTTTTTGCAATTCCCAATAGAGTCTTGCGTTTTCGACGGATACTGCAGTCTGATTGGCAAGGGTCATCAAAGTCTGTTGGTCATCCTGCGAATATGATTCTTCTGAACGCTTGGGGCCTAAAGTAAATATACCCATCAGGTCCCCTTTCGCAACCAGAGGGACCATGATTTCGGCACCGATCCGCTCGAGATCTTCCAGCTCTTTGCCCCAAAGACCCTTAAATTGCGGCTGCATATCGATTTCGTACTTGGTCAGCGCTTTTTGATTGGAACTCAACCATTGCACAACAGGAAGATTATTTCGAAGACTCATACCTTTTACGCTGGCAAGTTCCCGCTGAGTCACCATGTGGAAAGAACCCGTCCCAGCGCTCTTGAGGAAAAAAGCCAAGCGCTTTATATGCATTGTATTACTGATTTCGTCGAGAATATGATTCCCTAGTTGATCCATATCCAGAATCGATGCTGAGGCACTACTAAGCCTTTGCAACATCAGCCCAGAGTCATACTTCTCTCGGAAGAATATCCTGTCGATCCAAGACTGGGCTCTGTCCCGCATCGGCAGTGCAATGATCGCAGTAACAATCGCCACAAGAAAAGAGAGCAAGAAAAATTGGGTTTCCGTATATGCATGAAAAATCTGGATAGCCAGAGTGATGAGCAAAAAATAGCTTGCCCCAATGATGATCGTGGGCACTGAATACAGCAAACCTTTTCGAAGTACGACCGTGATATCCAATAACTGATAGCGAAGGACGGCATAGGTAAAGAGCAGCGCTGCAATTACATTGCCGGCGACATCAATGGGGTAATGCTGAAGTGCAGGCAAAAGATTGCTGAGCGACCCAATCCCAATGGCAACAGCCCCGAGGAGCAGGTAATATATTCGGTTCTTATGGAGATTGGATTTGGTAAGTCTATAGCCTCTTGCCAGGCTATAGATCCCATACCCTAGATAACTAAAAGTAACGATCCCTACCAGCGGTACCAGCACGCCAAATTCAGGAACGTATAATTTGGTTGTCTCACTCATGCTAACACTGGCAATGATCCAATTACTTCCCCAGGAAAGAAGTAATCCGATAAAGATCAACCAACCCAAATTGAAAAAAATTCTCTGGCTTCCTTTTCCGAGGAATATCAAGGTGAAGAAAAGGAAGAAGATGAACTGACCCCCAAGACCAGCGGTCATAAGTCGATAATATATCAGCGCATCAGATGGGTCCTTGCTGACACTTACCATCAAAGCAGTCAATTGCCAAAATATCATCGCCCCCAGATAAAGCAGAAAGACGCGATTCGTTTGGGCCTTGATATTGTGGCGTATCGTTAGAACACCCAAGATGATATAGCACCCCAGAGCAATGGCCGATAATACAGTTGCAAGGGTCAACTAAGTCATTCCTTTACATACGGGTCAACAATTGAACGATCTCATCGCTTGGATTGATGCGGGGCGGTTTGAGATGCGCTAATTCTGCGCCATTAGCACGCATATTCTCAGTATAACGATCAAAAGCACCCTGGGCAAGCAGGGATATTTTTAGCGGGTCGAAGCCCAACATATCTTCTAGCTCTGCATAACCGGCGTCTTTTTCCGAAAGGCGCTGATGAATAAGGCTCTTGGCCTGCTCGAGATTGCCACTACCCTTCAATTCCAGGAAGAGGTGTAGATAGGGCTTTTCTTTGGCATAAGCTTTCTTCATCACCCAGTCAACATGACCAATATTTGACTCTGCGATAGCTTCCCAGATGGCTTTTTCCGTTAGTCGTGTGAATCCAGCCACATCGATCACACCATCTGCCCTGGCATGAAATCTCATCTGAGGCGTTTTAATGTCCAGTTCACTATCTTCCAGAGAGATAATTTCAATGAGATCTCCAGTTCTATAGCGGACGAAAGCGCCGCCGTAGAAATTTGTGATGACAAGCTCATAAACTCCAATCTGGACTTCATCTAAGAGTTTCGTAGTGGGCTGAAACGATTCATCTTCGATCGAACGATAGAAATCCTCTTCCGGAATGAATTCCAGGAAGTTGAAATCGGGCATGAAAGTCATTCCTTTGAGGTTCCAGGCTTGAAGGGCAACTCCGCCAATCTCCGTTCCCCCATAGCCTTCTAAGGGTTTCCTGCCCCAATATGCTTCGATCGTATCCCGGTAAAAAGCAGTATCCATACCTCCAGCAACGATGGCTTTAACATTCCAGAGGTCTTTCGGCAACAAATTGCGGCCATTTATCTTGCTCCTCAGAGTGCCTTTGATGACCCTTAGAAGCAACCGGGGATGGAGCATATCGATGGAGAACTGCATGCTGCCAGAGCCTTGCTCGAATTGTTCTGCTATTTTGACAAGAACACTCGACAAGCCATAAAAAACATCGATCCCTGATTTTAGAGCCAATTTGAAGCCTTCGCGGATTCTCTCCTCAAAGTCCATCCGCTCACCTGTTGCCAGCGGGGGGATAAACTTGGGATCCAACTGTTCCTTGACAGCCTTTGCAACGACTGCACCTGTAAAATATGGCGGGGGAGCTAAGGTATACAAACAGAAATCGTCAGAACTCAACCTGACATCCCCCCTACCTGAGCAAGATGCCAATAAGAAGGATGCAACCGCGAATTCTCCCGCTTTCTCCACCATTCTAGGGGAATAAGGAGCCCATTTATAGTCGTACTCACTTGATCTACCCGAAGTACGCGTCCATATCTTGGGCTTGACAGGCAGGATATCTTCCCTTTGTTCTGCCAGGTAAGGGATATAATCTTTATATCGGGTTAGTGGAACTGCGTTTCGAAATTCCTCGATGCTCTTAGGAAGTTGATCGCCTAAGATACTTCTCCCCAACTCACAATTATATAAAAGGTCTATTTGTTCCAGCAACAAACGCTGCTGGATAGCCATAAATTCCGTCAGGTTCAGGTCAATAAAACTACAATACTTCTGCCAGACTTCTTTCCTTCTCCCTTGCCTTAGTAAAGAGATCGCCGTTGTCAATTCATGCCTCCTGAGAATGTGTACTCATAGTTGGTGAGAAATCTTTTATCATGGGTTGGTTGCCATTATCCCCGGCAAATGCTTTCATCAGCAAACCATTCGGATACCAGGGACGACGTGCTCTCACTTCAACAGAATAAACATTATAAAAATCCATTTCAGTCAAGAGAGAACACCACTCATCCATCGTGCGCACATTTGGAAATGCATCAATCTCCGCCTGCGCCCGAGTGCTGTTTTGGGATATCCCATAGCCATACATTAATATTCTTAATAGCAAAACACCAACGGCAGATCGCCAGAAAGCCGTTGCTCCTACGTCAGCCATAACGAGCCTGCCCCCTGGTTTCAACACCCTACTGATCTCTGATAAGAGCGTACGGGCATCCATGTGGTGCATTCCCAAACAGCAGATGACCACATCAAAGAAGTTGTCTACATAAGGCATCGTCATGGCAGAGGCGCAAACCAGAGATATGCCGTTATCGGGGTAATGCGATGCCAATTTCTCCTTACCTTGATCTAGCATCGCAAGTGTTATATCGAGACCAACCACTTTGCCCTTGGTGCCGACTTGATCAGCAATATATAGTGGAATTACGGCAGTCCCGGTGGCAACATCGAGCACTTTATCACCTGGCTTGATATCCGCGCTCTTAATCAGACGCTCAACAAAACTTTGATAACTCAACCCCCAAAATTGATTAAGTTCTCGGTCGATTGTCTGCTCGTAGCTTGGTGCAAGCTCAGTAAATGCTTCGACGACAACATCTTTTCCATTTGTGTTCATAGCGAATCTTCTTATTTCCTTGATCTCGTATAGCTTTCCAGCTACCATGCAATTCAGCAAACAGGCGTAATCAAAACAGTTAATTGGCAAATCTTTGCAGCATGATTGGCGATACCCCCGATCCCAGCTCCCTTATCCTTAGGCTCGATGTAGTTCTGCGATGGGTTCCCGGATTATTTGCAGGAATCCTAATAGCCCAATGCGATCCTTCATTAATGTCTGCCTATAAAGTTTATAATTCAGATTGGCACGAACGATCGTTAGCTTAAATAAGGAATCCTTAGGAAAAGTTGGCATTCGAATTAATTTTTAAATAAGGATCCCCCGAAAATAGGGGTACGTTGGTGCTCCGCACCAACGTACCCCTATTTTCGGAAGTTCTCGCAAAGTTGACATTGTCGAAGTAGTCACGAACTTAAATGCAAACGTGAATCTCGAAATGAGATTCACGTTTGCATTCGAATGACGATTCGCTTAGATAAGAAAGGTATTAAATGATCCCAGTATCTTTCCCCGCTTCGGCGATCACGTCCATAGCATACTCGATATCATCGGATTCATGCGAGGCTAACACAGTCGCCCGAAGGCGCGCTAGACCCACCGGCACTGCCGGGGAGACCACCGGCAGCACAAAGAGATTGTTCTTCTGAGCGTGACGGGTGACGGTGTAAGCGATCTCGTCGGCGCCACATAACACCGGCACGATGGCCGTCTCGGTGAGCATGGTGTCGAAGCCGCGCTCCTTCAACCCACCGATGAACTGTTGCGTATTGGCATTAAGCTTTTCAATTCTCCAGGGTTCGTCCAGGATGACCTTGAAAGCCTCTTTGGCCGCCGCAGCCTGCGCAGGGGGCAGCGCAGCTGAGAAGATATAGGCCCGGCTGGCATGCCGCAGGTAGGTGATCAGATCTTTCTTGCCAGCAATATAGCCACCCACCGAGGGAATGGTCTTGCTCAGGGTGCCCATCTTGATATCGACCATGCCCCACATATCGAAGTGCTCTTCAATGCCACGCCCGGTCTTACCTAAGACGCCCACAGAGTGGGCCTCGTCCATCATCAGCCAGGCATCGTACTTCTGGCAGATCTCCACCATACGCGGCAAATCGATGATATCGCCATCCATGCTGAAGACCGCATCTGCCACGACCAGTTTGGCCACATCGGCGGGTGCGCTGGCGACCATGCGTTCCAGGCTTTCCATATCGTTGTGCTTGAACCGGCGGAACTTGGCCCCCGACATCAAGCAGCCATCCACGATACTGGCATGGTTGAGCTTATCCGAAAAGACGTAATCCCCGCGGCCCACTAGGGTGGAGACCGCTGTCAGGTTGGTAACATAGCCCGAGGTATAGGTCACTGCCGCTTCAGCCTGTTTGAATTCGGCAATCGTATCTTCCAGTTCGCGATGCAAGTCCAGCGACCCAGCCAGGGTACGCACGCCATGGGTTCCAGTACCGTATTTGGCAACCGCCTCCTGGGCAGCTTTGTTGATGCGGGGGTGTCCCACCAAACCCAGGTAGCTGTACGAAGCATACATGCCCATCTCACGGCCATCCACCATCACCTTGGAACCACCGCGCAGTTCAGTCACTGGCATATTGTAATAATACTCGTCGTTTTCCTTCATCCCCTCTACCCGGCTCACCATGGCTGCGACCCGGCGCGCAACCGTGTCGTTGCTTTTGATCAAATCCATATTGCACTCCTGATAATTGCTTACGAAAAATGATATTGGGGTAGTTTAGTTCAGAGTCTTGGTTATGTCAATTTGGATTATGCAGCGAAGTTAGACCATGCCACGTAGCTCATCTTCTCCAATCACCCTGACACCCAACTCCTGAGCTGTATCCAACTTAGATCCTGCTTTTTCACCAGCCACCAGGTAATCCGTCTTTTTGCTGACCGAGCCGGCGACCTTACCACCGTGAGTCTGGATGAACTCCTTTGCTTGAGTGCGCGTGAACCCGGAGAGGGTACCCGTGACCACAAAGGTCAACCCAGACAACGTTTGGGGTGATGCTGCGTTTTGAGAGTCTCCTGTCTCCAATGGCCAAACGCCAGCCGCTCGTAATTTACCTAAGACAACCTGATTAGCCGGGCGCTGGAACCAATCCACAATCGCCTGGGCAATATTAGGGCCGATGCCCTCGATGGATTCAAGTTCTTCGACTGAGGTCCCAGCCAGGGCATCCAGGCTACCAAAATGGCCCGCCAGATCGCTGGCCACGACCTCCCCAACGCCGCGCACGCCCAGGGCTGTCAGCAATCGGCTCAAAGGTTGGTCTTTGGATGCAGCAATCGCCTCGAGCAGGTTATCCGCTTTCTTTTCGGCAAACCCCTCCAAACCCAGCAAGGCGCTCTGCTCCAGGGTGTACAGATCAGCCACATCGCCCACCAAGCCCTGCTCGACAAGCTGTTTGACGATCCGCACCCCCAAACCGACGATATCCATGGCCCCGCGCGAGACGAAGTGCTCGATGTTGCGCACGATCTGCGCCGGGCAGGCGGCGTTGACACAATACCAGGCCACCTCGCCTTGGATGCGCTCTACCGGCTGGTCGCAATCGGGGCAGGTTTCAGGAGGCGTATAGGGCTGCTCCGTACCGGTGCGGGCGGCTTCCAGCGGGCCGATGACGTAGGGGATCACATCTCCGGCGCGCTTGACCCGCACGCGGTCGCCAATACGGATATCCTTCTCGAAGATGAAGTCGAAGTTGTGCAACGTGGCCTGGCGCACCACCACGCCGCCGACCTCCACCGGATCGAGCATGGCATAAGGGGTCAGCACACCGGTGCGCCCGACGTTGACGCCAATATCCAGCAACTGCGTGGTCACTTCCTGGGCGGGGAATTTGAAGGCCACTGCCCCGCGCGGGTCTTTGCCCACCACACCCAGGTCATCGAAAAGCTGGTGTTCGTTGATCTTGATCACCATGCCATCGATCTCGTAATCCAGATCATCGCGCCGCTCGACCCATTGATCATATGCGGCGATGACTTGATCGAGATTGATACATAAAGTGCTTTCTGGCGTGGGAAAACCTAACTCGCGCAGGTATTCGATCGTCTCGAATTGCGTCGAGGGTCGTGGCGTCCCGACGTCGGACGATTCGAAAGACACAATTTGATAGACAAGCAAAGTAAGCGGTCGTTTTGCGGTCAGACTCGAATCCAGTTGGCGCAGAGCACCGGCGGCGGTGTTACGCGGGTTGACATAGGTTTTCTCTCCAGCGGCTTCCTGGATGCGGTTGAGTTCCTCGAAATCGGAGAGGCGCATGAAGGCTTCGCCACGCACAACCAGGTAAGACGGAGGACGGGGGACGGGAGACGGGGAGTCGTCGGTCGTCGGTCGTCGGTCGTCGGTCACAGGGATTCGTAAGGGTAATGCGCGGATGGTCCGCAGGTTGTCTGTAATTTCTTCACCCACATCACCATCGCCGCGCGTGGCGCCCTGCACGAAGAGCCCATCGCGATAATGCAAAACCACGCTCAATCCGTCCAGCTTGGGTTCGACGACGAAATCAGCATCTAAGGCGCGTTCATCGACCTTGGCGATGCGTTCCAGCCAGGCGTAGACATCCCCAGCGTCGAAGGTGTTGCCCAGGCTGAGGATTGGCGCGGGGTGCTGCACTTTTTCGAATTTATCAGCCGGGGGCGCGCCAGCCCTTTGCGTAGGTGAATCGGGCGTGATCCATTCGGGATGTTGCTCTTCGATCTGGCGCAACTCTAGCAACAACTGGTCGTATTCGTAATCGCTGATCAGTGGTTTATCGAGCACGTGGTATTGATAGTTATGTGTGCGCAACTCCTGGCGCAGTTGCTCTGAGCGTTGGCGGAGATGTATGTCGGTCATGGGATTTCCTTTTCTACTCCAAGATTATAGCGCAAATAAGTATCCGATTGAGTCTTCAAGAATCTCCGGAGCTCATCTACCAGATTTGGGGGTATTGGGGGGGGGGGGGCCCCCGCC
>CAZUSV010000201.1:5520-9859 GCA_964622645.1 uncultured Anaerolineales bacterium | reverse complement strand
TTGGGTATTGGGTATTGGGTATTGGGTATTTGAATGATTTTCATCTCTCTGCGATCTTGGCGAGCTCTGCGGTTAATGAACCTCAGAGCCATGCCTTAGTAATTGAGATTAGACTCTTGTGGCAGCCTCGAAGACATCGGCGATCTCTTGAAGCACGCGTTCGCGGTCATCTGGGTCGTCACCGCGTACGGCTGTGATCAGACAGGAGTTGAGATGCCCTTCCAGGATCATGCTGCTGACTTTGTTCAGGGCAGCCTGTACAGCATGGATCTGTTGGATGACGTCGATGCAATACTTGTCTTCTTCGATCATCTTCTGGATACCGCGCACATGCCCTTCGACATTCTTCAGACGGTGTAGCGCTTCATCATGCTTCATCTTCGTGACTCCTTTCGATGCCCTACCCCCCAGGGGGGGGTACCCCAGTATCTTACCGAAATAGGTCTTCGTTGTCAAGGCCAATCGGGAACCATTCCTACCAAACAAGAGATGGGGCGTACCGCGCAAACCCCATCCCTTATTTGGCTGACCATTACCTCTATCTTATTTTCACTGCGCCAGCGCGCTATCAAACGCCTGACGAAATTTTTCAGCGGGCACGCTTCCGGCCCATTGTTGAAGGATATTCCCTGCCCCATCAATCAAGAAATATTGGGGTTGATAGCGAAACCCAAAATAGCGTTTGAATTCTTCATTTGCAGGGTCATCGATATCCAAATATACAAAATTGACCTGCCCATGATACTCAGCTTCTAGCCCATGCACGATGGGCGCCATATTTCGGCAGGTCGGTCACCAATAAGCGAAGAATTCGATTAACTGCAATCCTCCAGATGCGAGATTGACACTCCCTGGAGAAGTGGCACTCAACCCGACTCGTACAGTTGGTACTGCAACTTCTACCACGCTCTCCGTGGCAGTGGGAAGTTTCACGGTTTCAGTAGCTGTCGGTTGGACAATTACGGTCTGAGTTGGTTCAGGCGTCGCCGTAAGCACAGATTCAACTTCAGGATCACTTGATCCTTCCACCTGCGCGTTACTCGCCGCTCGTTCGTCAACATCAGACTCGCTTTGAGATACCGTGTCCACGGGTGTCCCCGTGCAAGCAGCCATGGCAACAGTCATCACTAGAAATAGAATTGATACAACCACGGGTTTTGTCATTGAATACCTCCTTTCGTGTAACTTTTTATAGAGTCGCATCATCATAAAGGAAAGATATGAAGAATATCTAAACATCGTATTAGAATAGAATGAGTAAGGGTCTCTAGGAATCGCCAGGGTAATCCCCCAGATTTAGGGGTGAACGGGGCGCGGAGCACCCCGTTCACCCCTAAATCTGGAATATCCCACATCGATTCCTAGGAAGCCATGAGTATAGGACTACCAGGAATTGAAAGGACGTAAAAGTTTGCACCCAACATTCGAAAAATATCGCCTGCCAATATACGGCCTGATCCTATTATTGGGCGCAGCCTGGATTTGGCTCAGTGCAGCCACGCCAGGCAGCACGACAGCGGGCGAAATCCCCGCCCCGCAAGAAGGCTTTCTGGCACCAGATTTCACCTTGCAAACCTTAGGCGGTGAAGAAATCACCCTTTCAGAACTGCGTGGCACGCCGCTGCTGATCAATCTATGGGCCAGTTGGTGCGGACCCTGCCGCGCCGAAATGCCCGCCATGCAGCGCATTTACGAGAAATATGCCGTTACCGAAAGTAGCTTCACGATCTTAGCCGTCAACGCCACCAACCAGGATAACCCCAACAGCGCCGCTACATTCGTAGCAGAGCACGGGCTGACCTTCCCCATCCTGATGGACATCGACGGAAGCGTCTCAGCATCCTACCAGTTACGCTCCTTGCCAACCTCCTTCTTTGTAAACCGCCAAGGCATCATCGAAGAGATCGTCATCGGTGGGCCGATGTCCGAGGCACTGCTGCAAACGCGGGTCGAGAACCTGCTCGAGGAGGCACCTTAATGCTGCCTATCTTACAAATTGGCCCCTTTGCTCTACAAACCCCAGGGTTGGCCATCCTGCTGGGTATCTGGCTGGGGCTAATCCTGGCCGAACGGCTTGCACCACGCTTCGGCAGCAATGCCAACGAAATCTACAACCTGACCTTTACCGCGCTGTTAGCCGGGGTCATTGGGGCGCGCCTGAGCTACGTGCTACAATATCTGGAAGCCTTCATTGCCAGCCCCCTCAGTTTGATCTCCCTCAACCCGGCCCTGCTGGACCCCACTGGCGGCCTGGTGATCGGCATCTTCGCCGGCGCGATCTATGCCAATCGTAAGAAGCTGCCCTTATGGCCCACCTTGGACGCATTAACTCCCCTGCTGGCTGTACTGGCCATTGCCTTTGGGGTCTCCCATTTTGCTTCGGGTGACGCCTTTGGGATTGAGACGGATTTACCCTGGGGTATCCATCTGTGGGGATTAAATCGCCATCCCACACAGATCTACGAGGTGATCTTGGCGAGTCTCGTCCTATGGGCGATCCTACCCAAGAAACAGGGACGCTCGAGACAGACCTCGAAGGTGGTCGGCGGAACCTTTTGGCTTTTCTTGTCCCTGAGCGCTGGCGCACGCCTGTTTCTGGAAGGTTTGCGTGGCGACAGCCTGACACTGGACAACGGCCTGCGCATAGCGCAGATCGTCGCCTGGGCAGTCCTGGCCGTCAGTTTGTGGATGTTGTACAAGCGTCGGGACGTGAAACGTTGAACGGCCCAACGTTTTACTAGTACTCATACGTTCCTTGACAATGTCAACTTCGCGGGAACTTCCGAAAATAGGGCTTACGGGGGTGCGGAGCACCCCCGTAAGCCCTATTTTCGGACTTCTCGTCTGAAAGTTGACATTGTCGCAGTACTTACAAGGAAAAAACTTTATGACAGAAGAAATCGGTTTCGAGATCCATGTAGAGCTCCCCTACGAAGAGACGCTGGAAAAGGTCACTGCCGCGCTCAAAGACCAGGGCTTCGGCGTGCTGACAAAGATCGACGTCCAGGCCACCTTGAAAGAGAAGTTGGACGAAGATTTTCGGCCCTATGCCATCCTGGGCGCTTGCAACCCGCCTCTGGCACACAAAGCCCTCTCCAGTGAGCCGACCATCGGCTTGATGCTGCCCTGCAACGTGACCGTCGAAGCACAGGGCGATGAGCACTCCATCGTGCGCATCCTGAATCCCAAGGTGATGATGGGCGTTGGAGATTTGAGCCAAAATGAAGTGCTGACTTCAGTCGCTGCCGAGGCTTCGGAGCGGCTGACACGCGTGGCAGAAATCTTGCGGACGTGAACGACTCACCCATAGATGGCGGGCGGCATTTAGTATAGTCCGAAATAATTGGTATCGGAGTGCTCCGCACTCCGATACCAATTATTTCGGGGATTCTCTAAGGAGGCATTGATTCATGGATAAAACGATCATCAAAGATTTAGTTGTACGCGGCATCATTGGCATCGAGGATTGGGAACGGGAGAAACCCCAGGAGATCTCGATCAACATCACCCTCTTTAGTGACCAGCGCGCAGCGGCCGCATCGGATGATATTGCCGATTGTGTCAACTACCGCACAGTGGCCAAAAAGGTCATCGCCCATGCCGAAAGTGCGGCACGGCTGACCGTCGAAGCTCTTGCGGCTGATATCGCCAAGATCAGTCTGGCCGAACCCCTCGTTCAGAAAGTGCGTGTGCGTGTGGAGAAGCCCGGCGCGGTACGCTTCTCTAAATCCGTGGGCGTTGAAATTGAACGCAGCAACTAGAGTTCTAACATGAATAAAGTCGTCTGTATAGAACTGGGGGGCAATATCCAACCGCAGAGCTATCTTCCTAGAGCAGCACAGGAATTACGCGCTCGCTTCACAGTGCTGAAATATTCGCAGGTATGGGAGACCCCCCCGGTAGGCTGTGAGGGTTGCGAGAATTTTCTCAACGCGGCGCTGCTGATTGAAACATCTTTGGACCCTAGCGAACTCAAAGCCACATTCCGGCAGATCGAGGCACAACTCGATCGTGTGCGTACGGCAGATAAATATGCGCCGCGTACCATCGATATCGACACGTTGATTTATGATGGCGATATCGTTGAGTCTGAAATCTGGGAGTACGCCCATCTAGCAGTGCCGGTAGCGGAACTAATGCCGCAGGCAAAGAATCGGGAAACAGGGGAGAATTTGCAGAAAATTGCCCAAAGGTTGCTGAATGAGGCAGAGATCAAATTGAGAAAAGATGTAGAATTGGGGGCGTAAGCAAGTTGGGGTCAAGCGGTGCCGGTGGGGTGGACGTATTTGGAAGTGCACCCCACCTGCACCCCCAAATCTGGGAGCTACCCCGGCGATTC
>CAZUSV010000201.1:0-5510 GCA_964622645.1 uncultured Anaerolineales bacterium | reverse complement strand
GGGCTGTCCTTTTTCCCCCCCCCCCCCCCCCCCCCACCGCTTGACCCCGTACCATTTTTATCAAACTGTAAGTTCGTTGAAGAAAAACCCTCAGGCAACGTATTATAATTCAGACGTGGGATCTCCCGATTTAGGGGTGAATTACCCCTTTTCGGGGGGGCAACTTGACATTGTAAGAAGAATGGAGCTACAATAAATAGGCTATTGGATGATTGGAGGCAAAATGGATTTACTCGAACTCATTCGAAAAGTAGAGTTTTTTAGAGGTCTTACGGATGCTGAGCTCGAAGAGATCGTCGCCATTTGCCAATCTCGGCAGCTGAAGGCCGGTGAGAACCTGGTCGAGGAGGGGGATATCGGGGAGGAGTTCTTCTTGATCACCAAAGGCGCTTTCGAGATCATCTTGGGTGCTACCCAACCTTACCCTCGTCTGGTGTTGCATTTGGGGGAAGGCCAACTGATCGGAGAGATGGCGCTCATCGACCAAGGCAGGCGCTCGGCGACTGTACGGGCAATCGACGATGATGCGGACGTGCAGGTAATCCGCAACGACGATTTCCTGGAATTGTGTGATCGCAACGCCCGGGTTGGTTTTGTGGTGATGCGCAACATGGCGGCTGATCTATCCTTCAAGCTGCGCCACCTCAATCTGATCAAGAGCGCTTAGGAGAGGGGTGAAAAATGGTCGTATATAAAGTCAGCTACGTAGTTACGGGGAGCGAACACCCAGGCGGGATTGTCAACCTGGACAAACTACCCGAGGTGGGGGAGATCATTCAGGTAGGCAATACGAAATTGGCGGTGCTGGAGATCTTCGAATTGATCCCACCGAGGGGTGATTTCTACTATCTGCATGCCACCTGTGAGGTTGTCGACAGCGAGTAAATCAAAAAGCGCAAGCCCACCTCGAATGGCCTGCGCTTTGTTGATTGACCACTTTTCCATTAAGTTGACAAGTACGTTTCAGCATTATTGACAAATTGATCTGCTGATAGAAGTATATCCTGCACTAGTTCCGAATCCAATTCTATTAGTTCGCGGTAATCCCCAATCTGACGTAAATCATATGCCTTGTGCAGCGCTTTACTCATTGCTCTAGGAAATTCTCCAGTCTTGACCAAAAACTGATCGAACAGTGCAATAACACCACTATGCTTTGAAGATCCTTTGCCCAGCTTGGTCAATAATGCAAGCGTCGCATAGAACATGGCATAGTAAGAACGATTTACCACGCTACCTGGGCTACCTCCTTGTTCGATGAGCAATTGGGCATCGTGCAATGTTTCCCAGGCACGTCCTAATCGATAATCGATAAGTTGCTGCTTGTCGAAGGCTTCTTGATTCACGTCGGTATGCCTTCCTTTTGAACTGCTTGGAAGAATGGCGATGCCGAAAGAAGCTGCATTTCCTGTTGGGTGGCCGGGACAACGGAGATTACCTTTCCAGCCTCGAAACCAACCTGCCAGGCGATTTCCAGGAGAATATTCAGGGTGTCTTTCTCCAGATCAGGCAGTACAACCAGCATATCAACATCCGAGGCATTTGTGGCCTCGTCACGGGCATGAGATCCAAAAAGGATCACCTGGATTTGTTCGCCCAGGATGCCAGCCAACTCCCTGCGGAGTTCTTCTGCTAATCGAATACCTTGATTTTTGGGGATATTTTTTCCTAATGACATTATTTCTTCCGTATTCATAACGCGTTTCAATTCTAGCACAGAATGATAATCGTAGAGAGGTGTCAGCACAAGCATGGGGCTGCCCCGGGTTACACTGACACCGCAGGTGATCGAAGGGGGCTAGAGAGTTATTTTATACTTTAAAATCAAAGAAGCTAAACTTTTTGGAAAAGTTTAGCTTCTGAATTGACCCCATTTTGAAAATAGCGCAGGCCAATTTCAGACTGCCTGCGCTTTTTTGATTCATTGGCCTGGCTGATTGATCTTATTCCACCAAATCGATCGATTTCTGATTTGGCATCCATTGATCGCAGTTCTGAACAAGCATTGTATTCCCGCTAAATTTCACTTGGGCACCCCACAAACACCCGTCCATGGTATTACTGGCATTGCCATTCATTTGCAGTTGCCCGTAGGGCGAGTAAACGATACCCTCCCAAATATGGTTATTGCCACTGTATGAAACTGCGTCATCAGTACACCCTTTCCCGTAGGCAAATACCAGCAAGTTATTGATGTATGGGCTCAGAGTATGGTGATTGCCGTTGAATATAATCTTGCCATCGGGATTGCCCACGACAAATGTACAGGCATTGCAGGTTTGGTGTTGGCCGCTAAGTGCAATCTCATTTTCTGCATAATAGATTCCATCCGGAATTGTGTAGTTATTGTTGGAAAAATCCCACTTATCGGCTGAATAATGGTAGTTGGGATCACTGGCGTAGGTCCCTCCAGGCTTATATTCATCGATGTCAAAGAATGTCAAAGGCCAATCATAAGCCGTATCGTTGTCCGCAGGCCCAGAATCAAACCAGTTTGGCATTTGTGTTTGCTCATTACTTCCTTCGTAAGTCACATCTCCGAATGTGTTGGCATTGCCGCTCAATTTCCAGTTTTTGTTGCTGTGAACTGGACCCAAAAGTTCGTTGGCATTCCCAGAAATCAAAATTGGGGACTCACCGCAATTTGGGTCACCTCCAAGGGCAACAAATGGGAGAGGCGGGAGAGCACCTCCAGGTACCGCTGCAGTTCCACAATGCGCTACAGCGCGTCCCTGAACCTGGATTGGGCCGCTATAGACGATGTGCAAGAAGTTACCGGAGAGGAAGGATTCGACAATCACTTCGACGTAATCATTATCACCAGCATGTGCACCGTTGACAGGCGGATAATTGACAGTAACATCATTGGTAGTGCCGTTATCGTCATAGCCATTTTGGGCCGCGACGGTATATGCCGGCCCAGTGACATTGGACTCTTCATTGCATAAAGCCAAGACAGCAGCCAGAGCACCATTATCGGCGGCGTTCTGGGCGTTGCGGCGCTCGACGTAGATGATCCCGCCATCGATGGCTAAGGCTGCAAAAGCAACCATCCCAATAATACTGAAAACCAACAGCACGATGGCCTGTCCCCTTTCGCTTCTCTTTTTGGTAACCATGGTACATCTCCTAACAACTACTTCAACAATGTCACATTCACGAGAACTTCCGAAAAAGGGGGGTTGGCGGGGGTGCGGATCACCCCCGCCCACCCCTATTTTCGGACCGCTCGTCTGTAATGTGACATATTTAAGCTACCTAACAAGCAGGATTATTAGATCGAATAATGGTCGCTGAGGCTACAGAACTGATGGGAATTGTCTGTGAGCCAATGATGGTACCCAAAAATGGCGTGGTGAGCGTGAAGGTGTAGGTCACAGTCACTTCGACCGTATCCCCTGGGCAGGTACCGCCAATCATATTGACGCTTACCGCAACTGTGCCCGTATCGGAAAGATCGACTGGAGTATCGGCATAATCTCGGACGTGATCTACAATTTCAGTAGTATTCACAGTCCCCGTGTTGTCCGTAGGATTCAAGGCTCCATAAACGGTACCTTCTTCCGCAGCATCGCGCAGTTCGACAAAGACGAACATCATGCGGCCCAGGTCGATCACCCCGGCGAGAAGGATCAAGAGGAATGTGATCGTCAGAGCAAGCTCGACGATACTCTGGCCACGTTCGCTCTGCATGTTATTTTTGTTCACCATCACTACACTCACTGACCTAATCACTCACCTGGATCGATGAGCCATCATCGAATCGGATCGTCCAGAAATAATCGCCGCCGCCCGGGTTAACAGGATTCTTATCGAATAAAAAGATCAACTGGTTCGTTTCTCCGCTTGACCAATCGCGGTAAACAGGGTCGTCCTTCCATTCACCCCCACTGACAGTGGCTGGCGAGCTTGTTTGCTCTCCACTGTTACAGCAGATCTGTTTATCGTCATTGCTCTCTTTTATCTCTTTGAGAGATCCATTTTTGCTGTTTGAATCTGGCCAGAAAATCGTTAGCTCGGTGATCCTGCAGGTGATCCCTGAATTGTTGGTGAGTGGAAAGTAGATCGTCTTTGCGCTAGCATTTCTACTGATCGTACCAGCAACGACATCTTCGCAGGTATCGGTGTCATTGTCGATGATGGTGGCGGTGTGCTCATCGGGAGAGCCTTTGGCAGCATTGACGGGAGTGCCCATGGTGATGACAATGCCTTCGTTTGCCTCCGGATCGCCATCATCGTTGACCGTGATGGTGATCGTGGTGGTCAGATTTCCGGCAGTAATCACAGCCGGGCTGGGGTCTATGGTGTAGTCGTCCCCGGCCCCTTGTGTTGCCGTGCCTCCCAGGGAATAAGGCACAGTGACATTGCTGGCTGAAGTTTCGCTCAATTCAAGGGTGACCGTTGCCGTACCGGCATCTTCGTCAACAGATTGGGCGCTGGATGTAAATGCAACTACCGGAAGACCGGGGTTGTCATTATCGGTAATCGTGACCGTATGCACATCGGGCGAGCCTTTCGTGGCATTGGTAGGGGTTCCCATGGTCACGATGATGGTCTCGTCGCCTTCGACATCAGCATCATCATTGAGAGTAATCGTGATCGTGGCTGTCAGATTTCCAGCGGTGATAATGACTGGATTGGGCGAAATGGTGAAGTCGTCACTGCCCCCTTCGGTCGCCGTACCCGTAACTACATAAGGTACGGTCACAGGATCGCCAGTGATTTCGCTCAACTGCACAGTGATCGTCGCGGTACCCGCATCCTCGGAAACAGTCTGGCTGGCCGCGGTAAAGACTACGGTTGGCGTTCCGCCGCCGCCTCCGCCGCCACCGCCGCCACCCCCACCACCGCCGGAAACTCCTAAGGTGATATCTTTGATGATTGTGCGAGCGGCCACCGAGGAGATAGTAAAGCTAGGCAGGTTGTCCAGGGGCAAAATGGGGGCGTAATCCGCGGATACCTGCACCACAATCCGATCTTGCCCCCCGGTGATAGCATCAGCCGTTGTGGGGCAGGTGGCAAATGAACTTGTTCCGGGACCATTATCGTAACTCAGGGCAATATCGCCATCGCTTATGCCAACCAAAGATCCCAGACGCCTGGCTGCATCTCGCATTCCCGCACAATCCAGATATTGAGCGGTACCAGATCCTTCCCCCACAGCAGAGCCGTAGCGAGCTGCCTCCCGGCTGGCGGTGGTCACCCCCGAATAAATAAACATCAATCTTCCAAACTCTACAACCCCAAAAACAAGCAGCAACAAAATGGGTAATACCAGGGCAAATTCCACCATGCCCTGGGCTTTGCTGCCACTCGAATTGAGTGGATCAGGTTTAAGTCTATGCATCTTTCTTGTGCTCACCAATCAATGCCGCTACATGTCAGAACGTTTTTGGGCCTCCAGGAATTCCCGTAGCAATGTCCAGGTTTGGGGGTTTGGGGGGGGGGGCCCCCCCCCCCCAAACCCCAAAAATTGGGGGAACCCCCCGCGTGAAATAAAGGCCCCGGTT
>CAZUSV010000200.1:2624-9877 GCA_964622645.1 uncultured Anaerolineales bacterium | reverse complement strand
TATAAATATTTCCTTTCCGGCCAGTAAAAATATACATCAAATTATTTACAGTAACCAAGCCATCACAATTTCTTTCATTCAAAATAATAGGATCATTGAAAGAATCGCTAAAGGTATCCCAAGGATAAATAATAGCTTCATTAGTACCAATCATAAGATTGCCACCAAGTTCTTCTAGTCTGCGGGCAAAAACCCCTTCAGGTAAATCAAGGGCAGAAGCATTAACTGTATATGTGGCCCCACTTGATGGATCAAAGGTAGTGTCTTCTTGGATACTGCCGATACCACTTGCTCCATTACAAAAATATATTAAATCATTTTGTGCTGTATGGGCATAATGATCATGGCTAGTAGTTTTTACCAATCCAGTTTCCCAATCATCTGTCCAAGAAGGAGATCCAGATAGTGGCCCATAAACATCAACTTTTGCATCTCTAAATACAAAAAGATAATCTTTCCAGGCAATTATACCCTCGCCACTTCCAAGAGTAGCAGGCTCAGTTATATGAATGAGTCCCTTAGATGAATCTATCTGCCAAATTCTTCCTGATGTATCTAAAATATAGTATTTATCATTTTCTTTATCGTGAGTTTGATAAGCAACTGAATTAAGATTAACTGTGCTTATTGTATGAGTTCCAGTGCCAGCATCTGTAATATCAATTTGAGTCCCAGCAATGGCATTAGCATAAGTAGTAGCAAGTTGATATTCATCATTGCCAACAGCATCAAGGTCAATTAAATAATAAATTGTATCAGCAGAAAGACCGGCTGGTAATGTATCGGTGCTTGAAACAGTGACAGGCCTGCCAGTTCCATTTGTAGTAGCATTATTCACTGAATATTCATAATCGTTTGAAACAGTAATTTTATCTGTACTTGCATCGGCCGTGAAAGTTTTATCATCAACAGCCGGTGGATAAGAAGCAAAAGTCTTAATATTTGGCATCACAAGTCCAGGAATTGCATTAATATTAACACAGCGCATATCAGGAAAGCCTGCATAAGGATTTTGTGCTATACCCTTTCCCCAATCTTTAACTGTAATTGGTTCAGCTTTTTTAGCCATATTTAAGATTTATCTTGATTAGTATAATTAGTTGAATTTTTATTTTGATTTGAAAAATTTGTAGAATTTTTATTTTGGTCGGAATAACTAGCAGAATTTTTATCTTGATTAGTCCAAATACCACTTTCCACAACTGCTGTCACAGAGTCCTCGATTGATATATTATCACTTTCGTCAATCGATACAGAAGAGACAAAGTCAGGACTAATATAATCAAAATAAGCATCTACGGCACTTGAGGAATCAGTAGCATTAAATCTAATTGTATCTAAATTAGTATAACTTCCACCATTTACTGTATACCAACTTGTGAAAGTACCATTATCAACATTTGCCCGGGCCTTATTAGCCTGTGATGGATTATTAAATTCAATTCCAATCCTATAATTAGTATTTGCAGAATAGGCTTGAATTACCTGATAATCGCCAATTCCATTATCAAAAATTGATATATTACCATCAGCTCCAATTCTTATAAAAACACGGCTAGTCCCTCCCTCTCTTAAAATAACATAGAAATTACCATTGCTATTCGTGCTTCTTCTAACAGTAACATAAACCAATCCAACAGTAAGAGCGGTAAACGACCTAACCATATTAAAATTATTGCCACTATCATGTGTTACCTTTACAGTTTTAGTACCCTCAATAATAAGTCCATCCTGTACATCAAATTCACCATCACCAGACCAAGCACCAGACCAATTAGATCCACCGTTTTCACCATTCAAATCTCCATCAGAATATGAATCAAAATTGTCTTCTGCTATCCAAGTCATTTTATGTAAATACAAATTTATAAGTAACAATTAACTGCTGACCATTAATTACAGTTTTTGTCGTCGTCAAAGCTCTTCCAAGCATAGTACCACCAGAGTCTGCATTGAATGCACCGACCTCTTCAACACTTACCGTCCCAACAGCATTAAAAGTTTTTGTTAATTGGTAAGTATCATCTGTGACATTAGTTGTTTCTTGACTTGCCGTGGCTTGCGCCCGGGCTAAACCATCTGTGGTGACTTCAGAAACTAGAGCAGTTTGTGTGGCCGCAAAAGCAGTATCATCAGTTCCAACAGCTAAATAATCAAAATCCGTTATGGGATTAGCGGTTAAGTTTGCTCGGGCAGCATTTGTTAATCCATTTTTAATAAAACCGGTATCATCTATAATTTTACCGTTTTCTTTAATCTGAAGCCTGACAAAACCTTGTAATTTTACTTTGTTTTTCATAAATAATCACTATCAATTAAAGAAGGTTTTAGAACAATTTGTCTATCTTCCTGTTTATCTGAAAAATAATCTCTCATATCACTTTCCATCTGTAATAAATCCCTTTTTAATTTATCGGCATTTGATTTTCCTTTTGTCCTGGCCCATTCATGAGAAGCGTATAAAGCGACATATTCATGCCACAAACCATCAAAGCCAGGCTCTTTAGTCGTATCGGTTGAAACAAAAGGTGCCACAATTCTAATAAACCAAACTTTAAGCCCGCTTGTTATATTAACACCAGGAATTGGATACATAAAAAGAGAACTATCCATAATGTCATATTTTGGTTCTGTTTGAAAAAAATCTTGGCTGATTGAGGTCGTATCAGTTGCCCTGCCTCTTTCATTAATATCAAAAGGCTCTGCTTTATACCATTTAGTTCCATCAAAAGTTATTTCAACTCGCTTAATTTTAAGAGAAGTTGGAAGGGCATAATCTTGTTGATCAGCAACTAAATTGGCAGTACCTATTGGAAAATCTGAATTATTACTATCATCAAAATCCCACTCATCTTGGGAAGCGAGTATAATTGATTCTGCTTTATGATAGCCATTGTTAATAAGCATTGTAAAAGTTTTCAAAAGAGTAGTATCACCAGAAATATTAGTGTCACCTATCTGTGTTAAAAACTCACAAAGTTGTATCAACCCATTTTTATTGGTTGTATTATTGAATTGCATATTTATTTTTTATTGAAAATTGCCAATAGAAATCTCTTTACAACTACCTCATACCAAGTAATGGCCAAACTAAATACTGTTACTAAAGTCTTCCAATCTGTCAATGAAATAACTTCAGTACCGCTAAAAGCCAAATAAAGGATTGAAGCAATTAAAGAAAAGACAAAAACAATTATTAATATAACGGACTTAGCTATATCAAGCCCCCATTTAGTTGTCAGCCACTTAAAGCCTTGGGCGCCCAAAGTAACTATTCCACCAATTAAAAGTTCCATATTAATGTTCCTTTCTTAATTTATTAAAATTAAATATATGTTTTTGATGCTTAGAATAATAATAGGCATCATTAATTACATCACCTGGATACCATTTGCCCCATTTATAATATTCATAATTATAACCACCATACAAAACAGCATTTACATATAAAAGCCAAAATCTGCCGGCAACACTTCTGACTATTGGATTACTATATTTTTCAAAAGCCTTCCTCATTTTTAAGGCGACTTCCTGTTCTTTGTACCATGGCAATCTTGTTTGATTATAATGGTCTTTGATACATTTATCATACTCTTCAATTAAAGGTTTTTTCTGCTCTGTTTTCCAATTTTCTGGAAGATCTCCTAAATATTGAACATAATTGAATTGATAATCAGGCGCCAATAATCTTTTTTGTGGCCGTAGACTATCTTCGATAATCCAAACCCCATCTTTTCTGACTCCGGTTATAGTAGCCATGTGGTAACTATTTGGATTACCGGTTCCATTTTTAACAACTTCATGTACCGGTCCATTCCAAGTGCTACCCCACAGAGGTATAGCTACTCCCAAAGGCCTTTTTAAAAGTTCTTGTTTAATAAGGGCAATATTGTATGGCATTATTGAAATATAATTACCACCAAAATATCTTATAGCATCTTTTGGAATATTTAGAGTCGTTAATTTATCCCAGTCATTCCAGTTCCAATTATCTACATCTGGGTAAGGACAAGTTTCTTCAGTCACGACACCTTTCCTTCTGCCTTCATCAGCTACTATATAAGCATAATTGCCATTTTTAGAAGTTCCAGAATTAGTACCTAATTCCTTTTCTGACAAATCAATAACTTCATCTTTTTCAAAATAAATTTTTGCTTGTAGTCTATATAAATAATCAAAAGTGACACAATATGGAGTGGCACCTTGAATATCTTTTTTAAAAGGTAATTTTTTAGCCCAATCTTCAACTTCTATAACTTCATCTTTTGGTAATTCCTCACCGGCTGACAAAATTAAATCATCAGCGATAGCATCGTTTGGATTAACTGGACTTAATATTAAACCTGTATTTTTCATATAATTAAACAAAAACTGTTTTGTTAGGTGGTCTTCTCCGTGGCCTCTGTTGAGGTTGTGGTTTAGGCGCCAACCTAACTTTAATTTTTGGCTTTGGTGATAATCTAATTTTTTTCATAATATTATTCAATTATTTCCATGTCCCATTTTTGTTCTAGTTGAGCAATGACATCATCTACGGTTATTTGTTTTTCCTTAAAATAATCAATAGATAAAGGTATCACTATTATAATAAGAATTAAACTAACTACTGCCCAGGCTCCAGCTAAAAAACTGCGCCACAGTTCCAATTTTTTTACACGACCATTTTGAATAATTTGTTTATCCTTAACCTCCTTGACATTTGTGTCAATTCTTTTAACTATTTCATCTACGGTCTCCTTATCTATTGATCCCATATTAAAATTTTTTCTTTAAAAATTATTAAAACTTCGCCTTTTCTTTCTTTGTCCTTAGCCTCATCGCATCTCATTACTATCATTTTACCACTTTTTAGATTACGGACAAATATATAATTTAATTTAATATCTCTTTTTGTTGCCATATGCCATCAACATGAGGATTAATACTCCATTTATCTAAGAATTTTTGTAGATTTTCCTGTTCAATCGATTTACTTTCTCGGCCAAAATTATTAATGTAATTATTCTGTTCACAGTTCCAACGTGTGGCACCTTCTTTATGCCAAAACATTGATCTAGCTGACATAATAATTTTATAGCCAAACTTATCCCGGCACCTTAAAAATAAATCTACATCTTCATAGCCACCTCTAATAAACTGCTCATCAAATAAACCAATTTTATCCAATACAGATTTTTTACTCATCCATAGGCCACCAGATTGCATCCAGCCATCAAGCATTCCTCCCTCGGTAATCTTATTTTTATAATAATTTTCTATCGAAACACCATCAATATTGCGCATTTTATTGCTTACAAGACCTGTAATTCCGACTTTATTAAACATATCAAAAGGCTCTATTAAAGACTGTTGCCATCTTTTAAAAACTTCAATATCATTATTGGCACAAACTATATAGCAATCTTTTGATTCAGCCCACTTAACATAACGAAAACCATTATTACAACTAATTCCAAATCCTGAATTTTCTTTATTTTTAAGATAAATATCAGAAATTTCTTTTAAAAATGTACAATCCATCGGAGATCCATCATCAACACTTATTATTATAGCATTTTTTGAAGTCTTGCGGAAAGATTTTATGGTATTTATGGCCAACTGTTTAAGTTGATCAGTTACAATGTAGTGGGGAATTACAATATAAGTTCTCATAATTTTGTTACTTTTACTATTAATTCTTCATTTTTGGATTCGGCCTCTACGGTTTCAAAGCCGGCACTCTGTAAATCTTTAACTAATTTCTCTAAAGTAAAACCATTTTTATGAAACTGACCTGGGCCGTAATCTTCTTGGCCGCCATAAATGGTTAATAAATGCCAATCCCAGCGTTTTCCGTCTTTATTTTCCACAAAATTCTTACAACATTCTAATAAATCAGGGCATCTTATTTCACATATTCCACCAGATTTTAAAACTCTAAGCCAATCACGCTTTATATTATCCCACTCAGCTCGGGAAAAATGTTCAATAATATGAGAGGCATAAATTTTATCTACACTATCATTGGCGTAAGGTAAAGGCTTAGTTAAATCATGCTTAACATCTGCATAGCGTTTATCAAAATCTATGTTTACAAAGCCTTCTTTTGGGATTTCACCCCCGCCTAAATTTAATTTCATATGTCTAATGGAATATCTGGATGTTGTTCTTGGTATGCCATGACTTGGTCATGTTTCCAATTAACATAGTTAGGATATTTTTCCAATTCCTCTTTAATAAAATCTTTAACAATTCCGTCAATGTAGTAATTCAAATAGCTAGCATCCCTTACTTTTTTATCCCATTTTGAATCACTAAAACCATAAAGGCCCTGATCAGTTGGTAAAAATATTTTATCTTTAATTATTTTTGCATTAAATAAAATAGAGCCAAGCGTTTTAGCTGGCCTAATCTTTTTTCCATTAACAATTTTTTCAGGACCTAAAGCTCTTTTTTCTAAATGATCTTTATAGCCCTCTGAAATCATCCCAATAATTCCAGTATCTCTAATGGTGACAGCAAATTCAACCATAATTCTAAGCCAATCATCAGGCATAAGCATATCAGTGCCAGGCCTGGCCACAAAATCAATTTCATCATCTAAAAGTTCATAAGCCGAATTATAGCCTTTAGCCACTCCAAGATTTTCTGAATGCAAAACTTTTTTATATTTTGTTCCCATATCTTCCAACCATTTTTCCATAAACTCTCTAGTACCATCAGTTGAATTATTATCAACCCAAATTATCTCAGAAATAGTATAGCCAGAGTTTTTAAAATTATGCGATACTGCACGCTTAACAAAATCCAATCTATTATAAGTAAGTAAAACTAAAGCTATTTTCATAAAGCCTTTCTGGTTATTTGATAATCACTGCCATCACCGGCATCGACAGAGAATGCCATTTTATAGCCAGCATCTCTTACGGCCTGAATAACTCTAACGTCAAATTTACCATAGGGATAAGCAAAATATTTTTTTTCAATCATACCAGGCGGTTCCAATTCTTTTTTAAGTTCTTTATCCGAGAGTTTTGTTAAATCTCTGTGAGTCCAACTATGCCAGCCAATTTGAGCACCAAGATAGCCTTCTAAAAATCCTATCTCACGCCAATCACAAAATTGTTCTAGTGGTTTATCTGGATTAATTTCACTATTATCACCACCAACTAAATCACCCACGACAAATAAAATAACTTTTTTACCTTTTAAAACTTCTACATTCTTTAAGACACTTCTGTAAACACCATCACAAGTAATAAGTTCTTTGCAAA
>CAZUSV010000200.1:0-2524 GCA_964622645.1 uncultured Anaerolineales bacterium | reverse complement strand
ACCATGCCCAGGCCTATAATTCCGATTGTGATTTTTTGAGTAGTCATAAATCCTAATTCTTTCTATCCAATCACGATAGGGAAATTCCTCTACGTGAATTTGATTTTTTAATTTATTAATATACGGCATTTCCCAGTCTGTAATATTGCATGTTAGAACAACATCTGAGGCATGCTTATTGATAGTATCTACTATCCACTTATAATCATATTGCTCATAAATAATCCCGGTAGCTATAATTAGATCATACTTTCCCTTTATATCTTCCATTTTGAGTGGAAAAACACCCCCTGGTAGGCGTTTTAAGGCAGTTTCTGATAAATCATACCCAAACACCTGTTTACCAGGCAAATCTCGGGTTATAAAGCCTTGGCCACAACCAATATCTAAAACCCGAGAAAAATATCTATAACGAAGACAATCAAGTATTTTAGATTTTCTAATCCTATCATGGGGGTGCTTTTCATACCCCCATGGATCATCGGTTTTATACCAGTCTTCTAGGAACTTTTTATTTTCCCTTTGTTGCATTTTTTCTGGCATCCTCTAGTCTCTTAACCTTGAGTTCTTTATTACCAGTCATTGGCAACCCTTTTTTCTTTAACTGAAAATCAAGTTGAGGAACTGTCATCTTTTTATAATCAATTCCTTTTTCTCTTTCTTGAGGCGAGGTTTGCAACTTATCAAGAGCCTCCTGTGGAACTTTAATAGTCTGGCCAACTTGTACGCCAGATTGTTTTAATTCAGGATTCCATTCTAAATCCTGTTCAGTGATAACATGCTCCTGTAAAGCACCCGGGGCATCAAATTTTTCTGGCTCTGGATCCTTTGGAGCCTCTGGAGCCTTATCTTCTTCTGGTGCTTTCTCTGTTGGGACTTGTTTTTGACCAACCTTTTTTAATTGATCGGCTGTTGCAAGTTTAACAGCACCCTCTTCTAAAGGAATTTGAACAGCAATATCGTCCATTTCGACAATGTCACCTTGCTTCCAGCCTTCGCCAAAGCGATTATTAACTAATACTTCTACCCATGGCATATTATTCGGCTCCTTCTAATAATTGATAGACTGGTCCAACAGTAAGAGGGCCTTGGACCATGCCAACCAATTTTTTAATTTTAGAGATTTCTTCAACAGTGACTTCGACACTAGCTTCTTCGCCTTCACTATCACTAATTTTTTGAGCTAGTTTATATCTAGCTAACTTCTCAACGCCATCGATATTCTCATTAGTCATAGAGAGAAGAGAATTAACACATGCGTCGAGTAATGTTACGTCTTTTTTCTCTTGGTTTTTTATTGGTTCACCATCCAGATGAATCAATTTTTGATTGAAATTAATCAACATAATTTTTTTTGGTTAATTATTATCTTTCTATTTGATTATTTAATTGATCCATTGAATTAAGTATACTATCAAGTTCAGCAATCCTACTTAAATAACTATCCTTAGTGGCTTGGATTTGTTCTCTAGTTATAAATTCCATAGAATCAATATCTCCAAGATTTTCATTAGCCGGAATAGTTTTGATATATAAATCTTGATTAAGATTATTTTGTACATTATGTTTTGTTATTTGCATATATTTAAGTTAATTATGTGCTAGTTCCTATAATAGAAACGTAATCAATATATAAATCATGTGAAGCATTACCACTCTGCGGATGATAGAATCTTATTTTTACCTGATTACTTCCATTTATATAATCTGACACTGTACCTGGAAAATCTGTAAATCTGTAATTATGTGATAATCCTGCTCCTGCTTGACTGTGTAATTCTCTCCATGTTGTATTAGTATCATCATAAATTTGTACCTGACATTCATGAACAGACGAGCCAACATAATAGAAAGAAACACCAATAAAACAAAAATCTGCAACATTGTCTATACGATATTCTACATCAAATCCTGGAACACCAGTAACCTCGGTAATATGTACTTCATTTCCGTCTGCCCAAGTTTGAACATCTGACACTGTACCACTCGTTAATGTTCCAGTGTTTACTGTCTGAGTAGAAGGTGTAAGTCTAGTTCTAACAACATCACACGCAGTTATATCCTTAGATATTAAAGTCTTATTAGCATCTGTCCATACTGGCTTTGAAGCTGTAAGAGTATCAATATTTATATCATCAGCGAATTTAAAATAATCCTCATCTTCCATCCAGGTAACAACTCCGTCATTAGTTTCGCCATTGAATGTTAGGGAATAATCAACCCCGGCAAGACCAGCTCCAATTACTACATTGCCGGCACCGGCACCGGCGGCATCGATTGAAAATTGGGTATTACCAGCAATATCTACAAATTCAAATCCAAGAGTTGTAAATTTTAATCCACCAAGAACGAATGTTGCGGCCACAAAAGCATATTCACCAACTGGCACCTCTATTCCTCTGGTAGCTGTATAAATATAAGTTGTAGAACCATCTGTTAAAGATAAATCTGAATTACCAGGTACCCAACTCATCACAGCAGTTCCATTTCCTGCATTGAAAGAGCCTCCTGAAAATAATGCAAA
>CAZUSV010000199.1:0-9998 GCA_964622645.1 uncultured Anaerolineales bacterium | reverse complement strand
ATTAGGACATCTCTACTTTGCAGATCTTAGGACATTTCTACTTTGCATTGACATACGAGGTGATAAGGACATCAACTCCGCACTCGAAAAACGATCGAAATTTTAAGGTTCAGGCTGATCCATTCACTACGTTTTTATTCCAACGGTAATCCCCAACTCATGGCTTCTTCCTTCACCTCTTCGTACATCGAAAACCACTCTTGTGTCGGTTGGACGGTCTTCACATCGTACACTTCCGGGAAAGGTTTTCCGTATGGGCGCTTGTCCAAATCGTCCTTGTATTTCTCCAAGGCTTTCTGCACGATCTCCTCAGCCTTTCCCCGTTCGAGTTTGGCAGCCGCCTTCATAATCTCGCCGTTGAAGCGTGCCTCCAAGCCCGAACAATGCCCTGCTCCCGAACCGGTCGCAGAGCGTGGTCCCAGCATGCGGCTGATCCCCGAGACCGTGCTCATCACAGAAAAAGCCACACACTCGTAGAGCAATGTCTTAGTCCCCGGTCCACCAACGGGCGTAGTGGTCAGGTTGGTCAGCAAATGAGAATTGCGTGCCAGCGCCTGAAATGCCAGGCTGCTGGCCTGCATCACTTTAGGATCTGTATCACTGAAATTAAAGGGATGGGTCGGCGATGATCCGTTGCACGCAGCCATAAAGACCACGCTCAAAGCAATCATCTCCGCCGTGGTGATCACTGCCAGGCCTTCAACACCACCACACAGGCCGCCAAATATCGGATTGGCGTAGGGATCGATGATCCCCCCCACGCGGATGCTGTGGGCCAGCTTATTCATGATCTCGTCATTAGTTTTCAGCTCCGAAACCAACCCAAAGGTGTGCATATCTGTCGAGAGCAATCCATCGGGTGCAACCGCCGATAAATGAGCCACGTCGCTGATACTGATAACAATCCCGGTCCAGGCCATACCGGGCCTGCCGGCATTGCTGAGCGCCAAGCGCATCAGGTCCACCTCACGCCAGCCAGCTAACACTTCTAAAGGCCCACCCGTGCGAATCTCCTGCCCGAAAACCGTCTCCAGGCTCCCGGGGCAAGTCACATCCACATTCGGCTCCTGGATATAGCTCTGCATGACGGGGACGAAGATTTCCTCTGGAATGGACAAGCCAATGGGAGCACCCATATTTACAGGTACACGGCTATCTTCTACGCTACGTGCTACTTCCAGGCAGGCATCCGTGCCACGCCCCAAGGTAACCTGATCAGGAGCTGCTTTGAGAGATTTTTCGATTTCCTCCTTGGAATGGGTAATCACCCGGCCCGTTGATTGAGAATAAACGCCGCAAGTAACCAGGAACTCGATCGCCGCCGCCCAAACGCGATCAGCGAGATCATCATCCATGTTGACGATATTCTCGGTGTCCAATTGGATATCGTAATCTTTTACTACCCTATAGATCCCCTCCGTGACGTGTTTGTTATTGAAATCTTCCTCATCGACAATCGGACCGGTCAAACTGCGGTTGATGATGTCTAGCATTCTGGATGTGTTTTTCATTTCGCTCTCCTAAATTTTCGATCACCAAAACCATTTTTCTAATGCTTTTTATGTAGTTTATTGGGTTTATTAGATAAATAACTATTTGCTCACAACACTGTCATGGCCGCAGGCCCGCCGTTGGCGTGAACCCCGTATGGGATGAAGAATCCCCGCCCTACGGGTGGGAGACTCTTCGCTCGCCGTTGGCAGCTCAGAGTGACATCAGGAATATTTTTTGTTTTTAGTGGCTCATACAATTCATACACTAGGAAAATAGGAGCGCAAGAATTTTTTCTATAGATTCTTCTAAGCTTCTAATGATCCAAAAAGGAAATCGCTCAATTCATACATCAAGTCTAAATCCCAAAGTAGCCATTTCATCGCACAAGTCTTCATATATCCTCTGCCATTCTGGTGTCGGCTGGATGGTCGTTAGATCGTATACCTGGTCAAAGGGCTTTCCAATCGGCTTGCCTTCTTGGCTATGCGCATATTTGGCAACTAACTCGTGGACAACTTGATCGGCTTCAGCGCGCGTCATGCCCACGGCTGATTTGGCGACTTGGGCCAGAAAGCGCGACTCGAGCCCGCTGGTATGGGAGGCGTGGTTGCCCATCGCGGAATGCACCCCATACGTGTAGGATATACCCGAAGCCACAGAGCCAAGAGTATGGGCGGCCACTTCGTATAGGATGTCTTTGGTTCCTGGTCCCCCCACCGGCCGCACCATATTACCCACCAACAGATTCGTATTGCGGCTCAGCGCTTGAAAGGCCAACATTTGGGAGGCCAACATCATGGGATGCGTATTACAGGCTATCGCCGGATGACTGGGACCGGTATTGACCATCGGGGTGCCGTAACAGGCCCGCATCAGGATCAATCCGGCCACGCTGGCAATGGCAATCCCCTCTACCCCACCGGCATAGCCACCCAGGATGGGATTATAGAATCCCTGCGAGACCACCCCTGTACGGGCATATTGCACAGCCCGGGTCAGATCACCATAGGAAACTTTTAGCTCGCTGATCATACCGATGTGATGCCAATCCGACTTACGAAATCCACCCCGGGTGTGGGAGGCCAATTCGCCGATTTCGCTGGGGGAATTCTCCGCGCAGCCAATGGCAATCCCAGGGCGGCCGGCGCGCTGGATGGCCTCGAAGGAGAGGTCTACCTCCTGCCAGCAGGCCACCACTTCCCAGGGCGAACCCGCCCGGATCGGGCGTCCATGGGTGGTCAAAAAGGTGGCGTTATCGATGATATCGATCAGCGGTTCCTGAGCAAAGCTAACCATTACGGGAACAAACAACTCTTCGGGAACAGGAATCCCGATGGCACCCGCAGCAACAGCTATGGTTCCAGATTGTTCTGGGATGCGCTTGGAGACCGTAGCCTGATCCTGGCCAGTCCCCAAGGTAACCTCAGCCGGGGTGCTGTTCAAAATCCCAGCCAGTTCAGCCTCGGTCCAGATCATCCGGCGCTGGGTATCCAGGCAGTAAATCCCTGTGTCTCTGGCCAGCTCAAATCCGGCGGCAAATAGACGATCGGCCAAATCGTCGTCGGCGGGCACGTAGGCATCTTTATCCCACTGGATATCGTAAGCCTTGATCAGGCTGTTGATCCTCTCGAAGATAAATTTATTGTCAAACTCAGCAGAATCAACATAGGGCCCCGACTCGGCCTTATCTAGTACAGAAAGTAAATATTCGTAAAAAACTTCGTCCATTATTAGAATTCCTGAGTTTTAGGTTCCAAGTCCATTAAGGTTCTCGTCTTGGGTTTCCAAAATTCTTTGAAGCAATTCCTCTGGTTTGATGGGGATGTGGTCAAACCAGATCCCAGTGGCATCTTTTACCGCCGCAACGATCGCCGGTGCCAGGGGGACCGATGGAACTTCCCCCACCCCGCGCACGCCAAAGGGGCCCAGGGGATCAGGGTTTTCAATTTGAGTACACTTCACCTGGGCGGGAACATCGAGAGCTGTGGGGATGAGGTATGTATTGAGATCATCTGAGAACACCAACCCGTTATTGACAGCAAAATCTTCCAACAATGTCCAGCCCAATGCCTGGACGATTGCGCCCTCGATCTGTCCATCGATCTTCCGTGGGTCTATTGCCCGACCAACATCTTGCACGGCGACAACTTTATCTAGATACACGAACCCTGTTTCCACATCGATTTCTACAATGACACCTTGAGCCGCAAAGGAATAGGACACATTATCATTGCAGGCACCGGTCCGGGGATCTGGAGGCGTTGTGGCTGGAGATTCCCAGCAGGCTTCTCCAATCGCTGGCCGATTTTCATCTCGCCAAGCGCACAAAGCCTTCTCGCCTGCCAATTTGACCGCATTTCCGGCAAAATAAGTTAGCCGGGAAGCGGCCGCCGCGCCAGCATCACCACTTAGGGCTGTGTCACTTGGAAAAATCTCGATCCGTTCGTGCTGGATTCCTATTACATGAGCGGCGATCTGTACCAAAACGGAATGTGCGCCTTGCCCAAGATCAACAGCACCTGTATAAAGCTCTGCGCGCTCAATGGTTGTACCGCCGCGCAGAACAATTTTTGCTTCACTGCCTTCGGGATACCCATAGCCATAGCCTGTAGCTTTCATTCCAACCGCAAGGCCAAAACCGCGGCATCGGTTTGGCTGTTTCCTATCTGCTGGTGCCTCCCATATATCCATTGATTTTCGAAACCCTGTTTCAAGAGCACAGATATCGATCAACTCTGGTAGAGAGCTGCCTCCAGTTAATTTTGACTGCGTGGGAAGCAGAGAGTGATCTCTAAGGCAATTACGAGAGCGCATCGTTACTGGATCGATTTCCAACAACTCTGCCATTCGGGTAATGTGCAGTTCCGCCGCGAAGGCTGTTTGAGGCGCTCCATAACCACGAAATGCCCCACCAGGGAGATTGTTAGTAAAAACCGCCTTGCCGTCCAGCTTTACATTGGGAATGTCATACGGGCCAATGCAGGTACTGTGTAAACATTCAAGCACAGAGTTGCTGGTGTACATATAGGCGCCTGCATCGATCAAAATCTCAACCTCGGCTGCGGTGATATGGCCATCCTCGGAAACAGCCCAACGATGTCGGATGGTGGCAGCGTGACGCTTACAGTGACCCCGAATTGATTCGCCGCGATCCCATTCAATTTTAATTGGACATCCTAATTTCCAAGCTGCAAGCGCCAGTACGATCTGCACGGATATATCCTCACGCCCTCCAAAGGCGCCTCCTACAGGACCGTAAATTACGCGAACTTGCGTAAGGGGGATATCGAGGGCTTTGGATATCTGGTGTTGATCATCATGCGGGTTTTGCCCGGCGGCACGGACAACGACTCTGCCCTGGTCGTCGCTATAGGCAATCCCAGCCTCCAACTCCAAAAAAGCGTGCTCTTGCATGGGTGTGCGGTATTCATTATCGAAAACCAAATGCGCTTTTTCCCACTCTGAAGTCGTATCACCACGACGCAAACGGATGCTATGGGCTACATTTCCAGGATATTTTGTATGGAGTATGGGTGCCTCGGCTGCCAAGCCCTGCTCAGGAGATGCGATGATGGGGAGATTTTGATATTCTACTTCGATCAAATCAGCGGCTTGGGCTGCCTGGCGAGGGGTTTCAGCGACTACTGCCGCAATTTGGTCGCCCACAAAACGAACGACCTCATCGCACAGAACGGGCTGATCGGCTACGATGAGACCATATCGATTGACGGGCACATCCTGAGCGGTGTAGATAGCCACTACACCCGGATGCTTTAGAGCCCGACTGATGTTGATGGCTCGAATACGGGCGTGCGGGACCTCAGCAAATCTGAGCTTCATATGAAGCATGTTAGGCATGATAAAGTCACCCGCGAACTGGGCTTCCCCGGTGACTTTATCAATTGCATCTTGACGAACGATCGAGTTCCCAATCATAAAGGGGAGCTAATCAAACGACAAACCCCACCCGGCGACTTCGTTTTTGACCTCTTCATACATTTTCAGCCATTCGTCTTTCGGCTGTATGGTTTTCAGGTCATATACATCTTTGAAGTGTTTTCCATAAGGCTGTGTACTGAGATCTGCCTCGTATTTGGCATACGCTTTTTGGACGATCTCCTCAGCCTGCTGGCGGTTTAATTTGCAGGCAGCGCCCAGCAGTTCTCCAGCAAAACGCGCCTCTAAACCGCTAAAGTGTCCAGTGATCGATCCGGTTGCTGAACGTGGTCCTAACATCCTACTCCCGCCAGACACCGTATTCATGACGGTGAAAGCGACAATCTCATACAACACGGTCTTCGTTCCAGGACCGCCCACAGCCGTGATCGTCAGGTTGGTTAATAAATGGGAATTACGCGCCAGCGCCTGGAATGAAAGACTGGAAGGGATCATCAACTCTTTGCCCGTATCATTGAAATTGAAGGGGTGCGTGGGCGATGAGCCAACACAAGTCGCCATAAATACTACGTTTAGTGCGATCATCGCGGCTGTAATCAGTACCGCCTGGCCCTCCATGCCCCCACCGAGACCACCGTAGATCGGGTTGGCATATGGGTCCACAATCCCGTCACGATATAGAATGTGAGTGAGTTTATTGAGAATTTCGAAGTTGGTCTTCAGTTCTGAGATGATCCCGAATGTGTGCAGGTCTGTGTTTCGCAGCCCTCCTGGGCCATCGGCGCTTAGCTGCCCCACATCACTGATACTCGTTCCAAGACCCGTAAACGCCATCCCAGGGCGGCCAACTCGTCGCAAAGCTTCTCGCGCAAGCTCTGCCTCTCGCCACGCAGACATAATCTCTAATGGCGACCGGGTGCGGATATCATATCCGTATATCTTTTCCAATGTTGGAGCCATGATCACATCGACTTCAGGCTCTTGAACATAGCTGATGATCGATGGAACGTAATACTCTTCCTCAATGGCTGTGGCAATGGAGCTGCCCATTAGGAGTGGGCGGCGCGGATCTTCTACGCCGCGCGCAACTTCATGAACCCTGTCCGTCCCGGCTCCAATCCACACATTATCCGGCGCGCTTTTTAAAATTCCTTCAATTTCCTCTTTGCTGTGCAGGATCGCCCGTCCCGTGTTTTGGCAGTAGACGCCGCAAGATGCCAGAAAATCAATCGCCGCGTTCCAAACTCGATCAGCAAGATCATCATCAAAATTAATGATGTGATCCGTGTTGACTTTGATTTCATACTCTTTCACTACCCGCGTCAAACCTTGAGAAACGTGTTGATTGTTGAAGTCTTCTTCTTCGATGATGGGGCCATCCAAACTCCGTTGGACGATATCCATGATTCGCGTTGTGTGCTTCATTTTGACCTCCTCACAAAATTACAATCCAATTACTTGTCGAGCAACATCTACAGCATCAATGGCATTATCGCCATATCCATCCGCACCCGCTTCATCCGACCATTCCTGACTAACCGGCCCACCCCCAACAATAACCTTGAAACGCTGGCGCGATTCTTCGTTGGCTACAACAAAGTCGATCACATCCTTCACAAAAGGCAAAGATGGCAACATCAAGGCAGACAGCGCGATGATATCGGCATCGAATTCCTTGGCGCTGCTCAAAGCCGTTTGAGGGCTGACATCCACACCCAGATCTTTGAGTTCAAATCCGTTCACTTCCAACATTGCCTTGACGATATTCTTACCGATATCGTGCAGATCACCCGAAACGGTCGCGATAACGACCCTGCCCTTAGATGTGCTGGACTCGTCAGCGTCCAGGTAGGGTTTCAATGCCTCCTGAATGGCTTTGACGACCTCGGCAGCACTGATCATCTCAGGCAGGAAGATTTCCAATCTGCTGAATTGTTCTCCAATCTCAGCGAGCGCTGGTTCAATACACTGTGTAAATATTTCGATTGGTTTCTTGCCGCCCTCGACCAATGTGATAGATTCCTTTACGCCTGTTTCAACATTGCCCTCTGCAATGGCTTGTTTTAGGGTAATGAATTGACTCGTCATAGTATTCTCCTTATTCCTGTTTCAGCAGATAAGTTACTTTTGATCAAGCAAACTCGATTCAATAAAGGTTCCTATTCGTCGTACCTAATTCAGAAAGAAAATCATCGCAGACACCATTGTCCATGGCTGGCATGCCTGGCGATTAAGTCACTAGAATGTTGTTCCTGCGCATGAGCGCCTTTTTCCAGCCGTTATCAATATCGAGACCCATGCTGGCTAACGCTTCTCTGACTTTCAGGTAGGGCTCCAACCACTCCTGTGTGGGTTCGAGAGTGTCAAGATTGTACAGCTCTGGGAAGGGTTTTCCCAAATTGGGCTCGGCCAGCTTATCCTGATATTTTTCGAGACAGATCAAAACCAGCTCTTTGATCTCAGAGCGTGTCTTTCCCAGCGCGGCATGGGCGACCTCCGACTGGAAGCGCGCCTCCAGGCCGCTGGTGTGGTCCAGTACATTGCCGCAGGTGGCGCCAATACCGTGCTGGTGCAGCCCGCAAACGGCGCCGATCATGGCACCGGCAGCGATCTCCCAGAAGATCTCCTCGGTACCCAGACCCGAGCGGGTATAGAGGTCATTGATGGAAACTACAGGGGTGTTGCGTGCCAGCGCCTGCCCGGCGACGGCCTGAACCCACAAGCCTAACGGTCCGGTATTGTGGGACCACTGCAAGGACATATGGCCCATAAAATGATAAGAGACATCGTAGCACAGCACACCTAACAAGTGGCTGGCCACGGTGACCATGGCCGTACCCGGCGCCCCGCCCCCCAGCCCACCGATCAAGGGGGTCATCAGGTCGACGATGTGCATACCCACAGACTGCATGTATGCCACTCTCGATAACTGATCGTAATCGGTCTTTAGCTCTGGAAGCTGGGAGACCAGCAATCCATCGGAAGGACGCATACCGTTGTCGGGCAAAAAGGTGGATATTTTGCCCGCGCAGGTCAGAGGTAAAGCCATGTCCTCGATGTGCATCCCTGGCCTGCCAGCTTTGCGGATGGCTTCTCGGGCCTGTATTGCATCCCGCTGCGCAGCCAGTATTTCCAAGGGCGTGCCGGGGATGATCATCTGCCCCTGGTAGGTAGCCACCGAACCGTGACCCAGGCAGTCCACCAGGGGTTCTTGGGCGCAGCTTTGCAGGATCAGGGCATGATATTCCTCGCTGGTAGGCGTACCCGTGGGACCGCTGTGCATGCAGCAGGGTTCCATATCCTCCACGCCACGATGACGCTCGATCACGGCATCTTTACCCAAACCCAACACAACCGCGTTGGGAGCTGCAGCAACAGCCTCATCCACCTCTTCCTTGGTGAACAGGATGCGTCGCTGCGTTGATTGGTTATAGACTCCCATCTCAAGGATCAAGTCAACGCTGGCCTGATAATGACGGTCAGCCAGATCATTATCGCTGGGTACGAGAACTTGGGGGTCATAAAGCAACTCATACTCTTGCACCAGCCTCATCACAGTTTTGGCCAAGGTGAGATCGTATTCGGACTCCTTCATATAAGGTCCATTTTCGGAACGTCGCACGATTTCGGGTAACCAGTTAGTTCGCATTGTTCACTTTTCCTTTTGGGATACTTACGTTGTTTTTAGCGTTCCAGGCATTTGCGCACGAGGCTGAAATGCATGCGGTTGCCCGGTAGATACTCAATTGCATAATTCGCTGGTCGATCTTGACTGTCATATCCCACTTCGTCGATCACCAGAATGGGTGTATTCTCCTCCACTTTCATAGGCTCGATAATGATTGGGTAATCCAAGGGCATGCCCACAAAGACCTCCGATAGATAGTAGCTCAATTCGCATTTACAAATATCCCGGTAGAACGCAAAGAAGGGTTCTGTCGATCCTGGAGCTGCAGCCTGCTCATCCGTAAGCACTTTTTGGTAGACCCAGGCTGGGATGTAATTCTGGGAATAAATCACCGGTTCACCATCGGCCGTGAACACTTTGTGGACTTCTAACAATTTTTGATCCTGCTCGAGCGCCAGTTTTCTGCGCACGACTTCCTCGGGAATAATGACGCGGGAGATCAATTCGAAAAAATCTGGTTTGAGTCCGCTGGACGAGATCAGCTCCAAAAAATCGATTGAATGATCCAGTGGATTGGCCAATTGGGCGGCCTGACTGACAAAGGTCCCCACACCGTGGCGCCGAACAATGATGCGACTGGCCCTCAGGGCGTTGAAAGCCGCTTGAATAGTGGCACGGCTGACATCGAATTCTTCGGCGTACTGGGCTTCGTTGGGTAGTCGCTCCCCCGGTAAATAATCACCATTCTTTATTCGATCTTTTATGATTTGTTCGACCTGGATGGCCAGAGACGCCTTTCGGATGGGGGTATCAATCATGAGCAAGTCCTCCGATAAGTATCATAATCCCAAAATAGGGCTATCTTCTTGTTACCTGATGGCTGCCATGTTCATTCTATATCATTTTTAGTGGAAAATCAATAGCTAGCAATTCGATTAACCCAAAAGCCCCCTATTTTGGGGGCTATCAGGGATTCGTT
>CAZUSV010000198.1:0-10132 GCA_964622645.1 uncultured Anaerolineales bacterium | reverse complement strand
ATGACAAATCTCGGAAGGTATTTGCTAAGGCCACCGACACTTTTGCGCTATTCTCACCACTACAGCTTAGCAGAATATCCTGCAAAATATGCGATATTATTGTATTGTTATTGGAATATACAGAGTTTCTCCCATATTGGAGGATATGCATGCAATATATCAATCTTGGAAAGACAGGTTTGAAAGTATCCCGCCTATGCCTAGGGATGATGTCCTACGGCACCTCGAAATGGCGAGATTATATTCTTGATGAAAAAGATGGCCGCCCAATCATTCGCCGGGCTGTTGAAGCGGGGATAAATTTCTTCGATACAGCCAACATGTATTCAGATGGTGTCAGCGAGGAAATCACCGGCCGCGCGCTGAGGGATTTTTCTAGGCGTGAAGAAGTCGTCATCGCCACCAAAGTGTATTTCCCATACAATGACAAACCCAACCAAGGCGGCCTCTCGCGTCTGCACATCATGCGCGCGGTAGAAGATTCGCTCAGACGCCTAGGGACAGACTATATCGACCTCTACCAGATCCATCGTTGGGACTATGACACGCCTATCGAAGAGACGCTCGAAGCTCTACATGATTTGGTCAAAGCAGGTAAAGTGCGTTACATTGGGGCATCAAGCATGCACACCTGGCAGTTTGCCAAATCGCTCTACCTGGCTGACCTGCACAGCTGGACGCGCTTCGTATCCATGCAGAACCACTACAACCTGGTTTACCGCGAGGAAGAGCGCGAGATGATCCCTTTCTGCATCGACCAGGGTGTGGGCCTGATCCCTTGGAGCCCGCTGGCGCGCGGCTTCCTGGCGGGCAATCGCACTCATGAAAAATCTGGGGAGACCACCCGCGCCAAAACCGATAATCTGGCCCACAAATACTACTACCAGGATACTGATTTCGAGGTTCTCGATCGGGCCATCCAATTGGGTCAGCGTCAGGGTGTCTCTTCTGCCCAGATCGCTTTGGCCTGGATGCTGCACAAACCTGGGATTACTGCCCCCATCATCGGTGCCAGCAAGATGCGCCATCTCGAGCAGGCCATCGCGGCCCTTGACATCCAACTTGGCGACGTAGAAATCACCTATCTCGAAGAACCCTACCAACCCCATCTGGTTCTTGGTCACAGGTAGCATGTTTCACGACATCCCCCAACCCATCCTCGAGCGCATGGCCCAACTAGAAGCTTGGGATGCACGCGACCGTCAGGATGGCACGCCTCGACGAGAACGCCTGCGGCAAGTCCCTCCAGATACAGGCAGATTCCTGGCCCTGATGGCAGCATCTGCGCCCGAAGGGGAATTTCTTGAGATTGGCACCTCGGCAGGATATTCCACCCTGTGGATTTCTTTGGCCCTTCGAGCGCGATCTGTAAAACTCCATACCTTCGAAATGCTGCCTGCCAAAATTGAACTTGCCCGCGAGACCTTCCAACTTGCCGAAATTGAACACAAGATCAAATTAATCGCTGATGACGCCCTCAGCTACCTGCCCAATTACAAGCGGATTGCCTTCTGCTTCCTGGATGCCGAGAAAGAAATCTACCGCGAATGCTATGACCTCGTTGTCGCTAACCTGGTTCCTGGTGGTCTGCTTCTGGCTGATAATGTCATCAGCCATGCCTACGAGTTAGAAGCTTTTGTGAGTTACGCTCTGGAAGATCGGCAAATTGATGCAGTCGTTATACCCATAGGAATGGGTGTATTGTTCTGCCGGAGCCCCTGACGGCGGTTTATGGGAAAATTAGATCGAATTCACTCACGAATTCAGCGAAAATGAGTTTTCTGCTGAAATACCAAGTCCGTCGCTTTGCGTGCCCTCCGGGCAAAACGGACTTCCTGTCTCAGCAGAGATTTCAATCTCTGATTGGTTCAAAATAGTCATTATGCACCCCCCTCGTTTAATAGGACGCTGATTTACGCGGAATAAGGCGGAAAAATGATAAGATGTTCACAATCTCAAGACCAAACGAATTCTCAGTCCAATCCGCGTTCATCCGTGTTTGTCCGCGCCCCAAAAAAATTGCGCCTACCAAGAACTAAGTACCTTACCGAAAATTCGCTAGAACCGGTCGGCCGGAGGCCCGCCTGTGGCGTGACCGTGTTGCCACAGGCACGCATTGCGCGGCTCGGTCAGGAGACCGGCCTTAGCAATTTTCGGTTAGGTCTAAAACCAAATTATGTCTACAAAAAAGCCCTCCTGGATTGAAGTCAGCAGCCCCGTTCGTTCTGAATCCGAGCAAGGGATTTACAGCGCTACTTATACCCTTGAAGACCTTTCAGACCGTGGGGTGATAGCTCCAAAGAAACGTAAATATTTCCAGCGCACTACCCGTTTGAAAGATTTCTTTTGGCGGGCCTATTGGGGGCGCGGCGATATTATCACTGCTGGTGGACGGGGCGAGTTTCTGCGTAAAGCAGATGCTGTCGTTGTCTTCATGCATGGCTGGGATGGGAGCGAAGTTATCTGGGAGAATCTCCCTGCCCGGCTTTGTGCCGCTGAGCGTAATCTCCTGGTGCTGGTGCCTGATGTCAATGGCTTTGGACGCTCCCCCTTTCTCACACCCGATAACCTGGATTTTGGTGAGTGCGATCCCGCTGCCGATATGCACGCTGTGGAAACCTGGTTGGAAGTGCTGGGCATCCTTGGCGGCCGGCGGCACGTACCTGTCATATTTGTGGGTCACTCGATGAGCGGTGCGGCTTTGTTCTATTTTCGCCAAAGCCGCTGGAGCCAGCACAGTGTTGGGCGTTGCGCCATCGCACCAGCCCTGCTGATGAACGATATCTTGCGCAAGGGCTTTTTTAGCACCTTAGGGGTGAGCATTTGGGCTGGGGCTCGTCTGCTGCTCGAAAAACTGACTGAAAGCATCTCTCCGCTGGTGATCAGCCAACTGATTGCCGGTGCCAGCAGAGCGGTCCAGGCTGAACATAAACGTATTTTCAAAATGACCCACAAATCGACCTTAGCGCATACTTTCTATGCCATGGGGCAGGCCAAACGCCCTTCCCATCGGGGTGATTGGGAGCGTTTCAAAGTGTTGCTGGGGCACAGCGACCGGTTGGTTGGACTGGAACCCATGCTCAAGCTGCTCGTCGATCTGGGTTTTCGCTCGCAGCAGGTCAGGGTAGTTTTAGGGGATCATTATTTCTTCTCAGTAGGTCAGCACAGTCGCCGCTTGCACACCGAAGGGCGCGAGATTGCCTTGGAAGAAATTCGCCAATTGGTCGACCAATGCCGTCGTTGAAATACAATCTAGAAGCTAAACTTTTCTTCCCCTTACGGGATGCTTCGCAAAAAGTTTAGCTTCTTTCGGACTGTTAGTACCATACGACTTTCTAAATATCTCAAGATGTCATTGCGAGAAGCCGCTTTTTGGCGACGAAGCAATCTCCTCGCAGAGCAGGAGATTGCCACACTCCGCTGCGCTGCGTTCGCAATGACACATGAAACGCGACTCTAATAAAGCACTGTGTTAGTACCGTCGGACGCTTGACTCTCAGAAAGTTCCCTTCTACAATGAAAATGCTCAATTTCACAAGGAACCACTTATCTATATATTCAAGGAGGCTCTTATGTCTGGATGGCTGAAAGCAGGTCTTATTGGTTTGGGGATTCTGGTGGTGCTCAGCTTGCTGGGGTTAATTCCTTTCGTGGGCTTGTGCGTAATCCCTCTGCGCTGGATCACCTATATTGTCGTCGGTGTACTGGCGGCATCATATATGCTGCCGCCGCGCGAGACAGGAGAAGCTGCTAAACAGGGTGCGCTGGCCGGGGTGGTTGCTGCCGCAGGTGGGGGATTCATTGGATTGGTGATCGCTTTGATCCAGGCAGGAACTACCGGGGCAATGCAGATTGGTGAAATCATCAGGCAACTGCCTCCAGAAGCAATGCAAGCGTTGCGTGAATCTGGAATTCCTCCTGAACTACTCTTTGGTGGTCCAGGTGGAGCTGCTGGTGGAGCGGCTGCGATCGGGGGCGCGGCGATTTGTGGATCGATGTGCTGTTTTGGTGGCATCATCTTCGCTGCACTGCTAGGTGCTCTGGGGGCATGGATCTATGCCAGCACGAAAAATTAGCGCATTCGTTTAGGGCGGTTTCAATTTCTCAGGGGATGCTCTCCCCTGCAATTCAAGATTATCTTTCCCCCTGAGAGAGTACTCTCTCAGGGGGAATCTTTTTAACGCTCTCATCATCGAATCTCTTGATCAACGGTATAATACCTTCAACAGTAGAAGGAGTAATGTAAATAATGTCTGAAACCCTAAAAATCGTCATCCCCATGGCTGGGTTTGGCACGCGGCTGCGACCCCACACCTGGAGCCGTCCCAAGCAGTTGATCAGCCTGGCTGGACAAAGCGTGCTGGCCCATGTGATGGATATGTTCTCTACCCTGCCTGATCCTGATAATGTTGAATTCATTTTCATCGTGGGATATCTGGGGGAGAAGGTAGAAGAATACATGAAGGCATACCATCCCAAATTCAAGGTGCGCTATGTGGTGCAAGACGAGATGCGCGGTCAATCCCATGCCATTTACCTGGCCAGAGAATACCTGGAGGGTCCAATGGTGATGGTCTTCGCTGATACACTCATCGAGACAGACCTGTCCTTTTTGGCTGATGAAGAAGCCGACATGGTAGCCTGGGTGAAACCTGTTCCAGATCCACGTCGTTTTGGGGTCACAGAACTGGGGGAGGATGACTGGGTGACGAGGTTGATCGAAAAACCCAAAGATGTATCCAATAATCTTGCCGTGGTTGGTTTCTACTATTTCAAAGATTCTTCCGCCTTACTAGCCGCTATCGAGAAGCAAATGGAGCAGGGACGCGCGTTAAAGGGCGAGTTTTATCTTGTGGATGCCATCAACATCATGTTGGAGGACGGCGCCAGGATGCGCACGGAGAGAGTTCAAATCTGGCTCGATGCCGGGACTGCCGAGGCGGTATTGGAAACTAACCGCTACTTGTTGAAGCATGGTCATGACAACACCGCCCAGGTCGGTCGCGAGGGCAATGTAACTGTGCTCCCCCCAGTTTTCGTACATCCAACCGCCTTCGTTGAAGCTTCGGTGATTGGCCCATTCGCCGCCATCGGCGCGGATTGCACTGTCAAGAACAGTGTCATCCGCAACTCGATCATCGAAAAAGGCGCCCAGGTCAATGAGATCATCCTGGAAGGTTCTTTGATCGGCGAGAACGCCCAGGTCGATGGTGGGGCTGAGAGCTTGAATGTGGGGGATAATGCGGAGATAAAGATATGACCGATGACAGAATCCTTGTTCAATCAAGGTCAAAGGACCGCTGGTCAGCCGTCTGCAGTTCGTGGTCAAGTTAAATGTCATTCGGGTTATGAGTACGCCCAACGCCCGGTGGCTTTTTCCTGGGAAGGTGAACGCCTGGATGTCGAAGAGATCATCGCCAGTTGGCGTCATCCGGAAGGAAAATGCTTTCGCGTCCAAACAGATAGCGAGCAAGTATTTGAACTTTGCTACAATGAAAATCTAGACATATGGAGTATCAAAGCAGGATAAAGTGTTTCGATGCCAGAAATCAGTCGCTTTTTCGGTATAATCAGAAATAGGAGTGATTGATGGCTCATACACTTTTTGATGTTGTTAGTTTTTCAATAATTGCTCCACACAAGTTATTAGTAACTTTTAATGATGGATCTGAGCAGAAGATTGATTTCACGCCTGTGTTATATGGCGAATTGTATGGTCCGCTAAAAGACGTGGAACTATTCAACCAAGTAAGACTTGATGAAGAGACAAAAACGTTGGTATGGCCTAACGGAGCTGATTTCGATCCTTGGGTCTTACACGAGTGGTCTGAACTCGAAGAGGAATTAGCAAGCAGAGCCCGAGCTTGGGAATTCCAAGAAGTTTAGGTCATGTCAGATTCTTTTTAAGTCGGAACTCTCTGTTCACTAACCACTGAAAACTGAACACTGAACACTGAACACTGAACACTGAATACTGAATACTGAAATGTACGAAGCCATCATCGGTCTCGAGGTCCACGCCGAAATAGCCACCCAATCCAAGATGTTCTGTGGCTGTCCTGTTGTAGATCTTACCCAGGCGGAGCCCAACAGCGCTGTGTGCCCAGTCTGCTCGGGGATGCCGGGCACGCTCCCAGTCGTCAACCAGCGGGCCGTGGAGTACGGTCTGCGGGTGGCGCTAGCATTGGGATGTGAGATCGCGCCGGTGAGCGTTTTCGCTCGTAAGAATTATTTCTACCCCGATCTCCCCAAAGGTTATCAGATCTCACAGTATAAACAGCCTCTGGCGCGCAATGGGTTGTTACATATTCATACTTCCGACGGCGAGCGGGAAGTTCGCATCCGGCGCGTTCACCTGGAGGAAGACACCGGCAAGTTGACTCACAGTGATGACGAACAAGACCCCTACAGTCTCGTCGACCTGAACCGGGCAGGTGTACCGCTGTTGGAGATCGTCTCTGAACCCGATCTGCGTTCCGCTGAGGAAGCGCGCCTTTACGGAGAAACTCTGCGAAACCTGCTGCGCTACCTGGGGGTCAATTCAGGGAATATGCAGAAGGGTGTGTTGCGCTTCGAGGCCAATGTATCAGTGCGGCTAATAGGAGAAGATGAATTCCGAACCCGCACTGAAATCAAGAACCTGAACAGCTTTCGCGCCCTGGAGAGGGGATTGCTATATGAGATCGAGCGCCAGAGCGAATTACACTGCCAGGGCAAGCCCGTCATCCAACAGACCATGGGCTGGGATGAAGACCTTCAGTTGACTGTGCCCCAGCGAGGCAAAGAGGAAGAGGACGATTACCGCTACTTCCCTGAGCCGGATCTGCCCCCCTTAGTTCTGGAAGCTAAATGGATCGAAGAAGTCCGTGAAAGTCTCCCGGAATTGCCCCAAGCCAAATTCCAGCGCTTCCAAGAAGAATACGAGTTGAGCGCCTACGATGCCGATGTCCTGGTCGCCGAGCAGGACATCGCCGAATATTTCGAAGCTGTCGTCGATGCCAGTTCCAAGGTCAGCCCGAAGCTAGCTGCGAATTGGATCACCGGCGAACTCTTTGGGCTGATGAACCAGGCTGGGGTTGACCTCAGCAGCCTCAAAGTGAGTCCTGACGACCTGGCCGGGTTGTTGGAAATGCTCGAAGAGGCGCGCCTCAACATCCCCATGGCGAAAACTGTCCTGGCGGAGATGTTCGCAAGTGGCCAATCTGCAGGAGCAATTGTCAAGGCCAAAGGATTGAGTCAGATCTCAGATGCTCAGCATCTCTCCGAGATGGTTTCCGAAGTATTAACGGAAAACCCTGAACAAGTCCAGAAATATCTTGATGGCAAAGAGAGTCTCGCTAACTGGTTCTTTGGGCAAGTGATGAGAGCTACCAAGGGGCAGGCAAACCCGCAGGTTGTCAAAGACGAATTGGCAAAGCAATTAGCACAAAAAAGTTGAGTGGGAAGTAATTCACACAGCCGAGGTCTGAATGTCACTTGACGGTGACAGGGGCATCTGCTACGCTTGGCCTTGAGACGAAACCATGTGTGTTTTAGTCCAAAATCCTGAATCTAGATAGCCAAATTTTCTGCGGGCACCACGCGGTGCCCGCGCATCATTTCAATATCTTATACTCTTGCAGGAGAACCACAAGAATGACAGAACAAATCAATGCCTTCGACATGGCACAGGCCCAATTCGACAATGTCGCCGCCATGCTCAATCTGGACCCCCAGGCTGCAGCGATGTTACGCTGGCCAACGCGCGAATTCCGTTTTCAAATACCTGTGAAGATGGATGATGGCTCCATTCGGGTGTTTTTCGGTTACCGGGTTCAACACAGCGATGTGCGCGGCCCATCCAAAGGTGGTATTCGCTTCCACCCATCTGAAACATTGGACACCGTCCGAGCGTTGGCGATGTGGATGACCTGGAAGACGGCTGTAGCAGATATTCCCTTAGGTGGCGGCAAAGGTGGTGTGGCGGTTGACTCCGCTTCCCTGTCCATCAACGAACAAGAGCGGCTTTGCCGCGGTTGGATCCAGCAGATCTACCGCAATATCGGCCCCCGGCAGGATGTGCCTGCTCCAGATGTTGGCACCAACCCGCGCATGATGGGCTGGATGATGGATGAATACTCCAAATTGATCGGCCAATACACGCCAGGCGTGATCACGGGTAAACCTGTAGGGGGTGGTGGCTCACTCGGCCGCACCGAAGCCACGGGATTCGGAACCGTTTATACCATCCGAGAGGCAATGAAGTACCTGGATATCGCGCCCGATAACGCGGTGGCCGCCATCCAGGGCTTTGGAAATGTGGCCCAATACGCGGCCATCGAGTTTGTCGATATGGGCGGAAAAGTTTGTTGTGTTTCCTATTGGGATCGCGATGACCAGAAACCCTATACTGTCAGCCGCGATGAAGGTGTCGACCCCCACTTCTTGCAGTCCATCACTGATGTCTATGGCACGATCGACAAGGAGAAGGCCCAGGATTCTGGCTATCTGATCGAGCCTGATGAGGCCTGGATCTCCAAAGAAGTCGATATCTTGATCCCTTCCGCTTTAGAAGGGCAGATCAACGCTGAATCAGTGAATGCGATCAGTGAGCGCGTCAAGATCGTCGCCGAGGGCGCCAACGGCCCAACCACTCCAGATGCCGACGCGGTACTGCATCAACGCGGCGTATTCAACATCCCCGATTTCCTGTGTAATGCAGGTGGCGTGACGGTTTCCTACTTCGAAGGCGTCCAGAACGATATGAACTTCTACTGGAGCCGCGACGAGGTGCTCGGCAGGCTGGATGACAAGATGACCAAGGCCTTCCACGACGTGCTGGAAATGTCTGAGCGCGAGAATGTGTATATGCGCGATGCGGCCTATATGGTGGCCATCGAGAAGGTCGTTAAAGCAATGGAATTGAGGGGTTGGTTGTAATATTTCCTAGACAAAGGAGAAAAATAAAACCACAAAGGACACGAAGGTTCACAAAGGAAAATTTAATCGTTCTCCTCTGTGTTTCTTAGTGTCCTTTGTGGTTAAAAATCAGTTGCATTCATTACAAAAATCCAATACAATCTGAGTGGTAAGTTTTCTGGATATATCGATAGGAGACTCTTAATGCCGCTCTCACCTGAAACAATGCGTTTGCTGTTGATCGGTTGCATGTTCAGCATGACGTTGCTGGCGGCATTTTACCTGCGTCGCCGAGAACTCTCACCAATGGCCTACGCTGCCTGGGGGTTATTTGCCTTGATCTTTCCCTTGGTGGGGCCGTTTTTAGTGATCTGGTTGCGCCCTGGAGAAGGCCGCACCACTTGATCAGTGTGATCAGCTCACTGCGTGGATTTAGGAAGCCCATCACTCATATTTCCCACTCAGAAAGGATGCCTGTGATGAAACAAGATCGTGTTCTGGTTGCGATACTGGTTGTAATCCTGGTTTTGATTGTGTTATCGCTGACATTGTTCTTCCTGCGCCGGGGGGAGGTGGAATACGGGCCGGACGATTCCCCTGAGGGCGTGGTGCGCAATTTCGTGCTGGCTCTGCACAAGGAGGATTACCAACGCGCCTATGACTACCTTCAAGATGCGGATGGCAAACCCAACCTGACCGAGTTCCGCAGCGAATTCATGGGGCTAGGATGGAATATCGAAGACACTGGATTGCAGCTAGGGGATACTGAGCTTTCAGGGGATGAGGCCGTGGTGAGATTGACCATTATCCATGGCGGCTCTGAGCCATTTGACAGTTCCTGGAACGAGAGCAGCGACGCCTGGTTGATCCTGCAAGAGGAGGAATGGAAGCTCACGTATATGCCTTATCCCTATTGGGGTTGGGACTGGTATACAGAGTCAGAACCGTGATATATACTAAACCGCCAAGACGCGAAGAGCGCCAAGAATTCTTTTTGTGCAATACATCTCGTTCCATCCGCTCTGCGGTGGAACGCTTCATCACTTACTCTCTGACTACCATCCAATCACGAATGGGCACGAATTTTCCGAATGGCACGAATGAGTCTACTGAAAAAAGGTCAATTTCACCGCAGAGACACGGAGAGCGCGGAGATTTATAGAGTGTTTTTTGAAAATCTGTAATGGGTAAATTGATGTTGAACAAAACGGAAAATCACGAATTATCCGAATGG
>CAZUSV010000197.1:0-10186 GCA_964622645.1 uncultured Anaerolineales bacterium | reverse complement strand
TATCAGGAGCGACCATATGAGCGAAATTGGCGAACTAAAGAGCATCGAACTTCCAATCACGATCACGGTTCGTGATCTTTCCGAACGATTACACACCAGCCCTATCGAAGTCATCAAGACCTTGATGTCTAATGGGGTTATGGCAAATATCAACCAGGAAGTTGATTTCGATACTGCTGCAATCGTTGCGGCCGAGATGGGCTTCGACGCTTCTCCACTGGTGATTGATGAAGAGTCGCTTGATGATGCAGCTGAAATCCCTCTTTGGCGTCAGTGGATTGCACGAGAAGATACCGAAAAATTAGAAACACGACCTCCAGTAGTGGGCATTCTGGGTCATGTTGACCATGGCAAAACCACACTCTTGGATGCCATCCGCCAAACAGATGTTGCTGGCGGTGAAGCCGGGGGCATCACTCAACACATTGGCGCTTATCAGGTAAAACATAACAATCGCTTGATCAGTTTTATTGATACCCCTGGTCACGCGGCATTCACCGCCATGCGCGCCCGAGGTGCCCAGGGTGCAGATATCGTCGTCCTGGTAGTCGCTGCCGACGACGGCGTCATGCCGCAAACCCGAGAAGCCATTTCCCATGCCAAAGCTGCCAATGTTCCCATCGTCGTTGCGCTCAATAAAATCGACCGACCCAATGCAACCCCAGATCAAGTCAAACAACAACTTGCCGAGATCGATCTGGTGCCCGACGAGTGGGATGGAGATACATTGGTCGTCCCCATTTCTGCCAAAGAGAAACAGGGGTTGGACGATCTATTGGAAGCAATACTATTAGTTGCAGATAACAACGAGATCCTCTCCAATCCAGATGGAGTCGTATTCGGTACAGTAATCGAGGCCAGTCACGAACGCGGCCGTGGTGCGATGGCTACATTTTTGGTTCAAAACGGCACCCTCAAGGTTGGGGATTCTGTCGTTGCCGGACAAGTCAGTGGCAAAATCAAAGCCATGTTCGACTATATCGGCGAAAAGATTGATGAAGCGCCCCCCTCCACTCCTGTCTCTGTGATGGGATTGGATGATATCCCCGAAGCAGGTGAAATATTTCGAGTGGCCAAATCAACTAAAGTCGCTCGCGAGATAGTCGAGAAACGCAGACAGCTTGTCGCCGAACGAGAAGCAGCTGTAAGTGGCGGCATGACGCTAGAGCAATTGTTTGCGCGCGTTCAAGCTGGCGATGTTCAAGAGTTGCGCTTGATCATCAAGGCAGATGTACAAGGATCATTGGAGCCGATCGTCTCATCATTGAGAGAAATGGATGTTGAGGGGATTGGGGTCAACGTCTTGCACGCCGACACAGGTAATATCAGCGAGAATGACATCATGCTGGCATCTACTTCTGACGCGATTGTGATTGGCTTCAACACTCAGCCAGACCCACCTGCCCGAAGATTAGCAGAGCGTGAGGGCGTCTCTATTCGATCTTACAACATCATCTACCGCCTAACAGAAGATATCGATAAAGCTCTCAAGGGTTTGTTAGAACCTGAAAAGCGTGAGGCTACAGTTGGACGTGCAAACGTATTAGCTGTCTTTGGCGCTTCGAGAATCGGGAAAGCAGCCGGCTGTCGCGTGGTGGAAGGCGAGATCAGGCGTAATGCCCGTGTAAAAGTTTTACGAAACGAAGAGGAAATCTTTAAGGGAGAAATTGCCTCGCTCAAACGCCACCAGGAAGACGTTCGCGAAGTGCGCGAAGGCTTCGAGTGTGGTATCGGATTGAGAGGCTTCAACGATTTTGAAGAGGGCGACGTTATCGAGTGCTTCACGATTGAAGAAGTACAGATTATTTAGCAGGGAGTATTGAATGGTCTCAAAACTTCGAGCTCAACGAATTGCTGACCGCATTCATGAGGAGCTATCTACGATCCTGCTCATGGAAGTATCCGATCCCAGGCTAAGGTCAGTATATATAACCAAAGTGCGTGTTGACAACGAACTGTCGTACGCCAATATTTATGTTTCGGCACTGGAAGGTAGTGATGAGGCCGATTTTATTCTCGAAGGGCTTAATCATGCCAGCGGGTTTTTGCGCAGTGAACTCGCCCATCGAGTTCAACTACGCCATTTCCCTCGGCTGCGCTATTACTGGGACCCCAGTCCGGAGCATGCTGACCGTATCGATGAGCTGATCGCGTCGTTGGATACTGGTGAAGAAGACGAAGACAATCTTGACAAAACTTCGACAATGTCAACTTAGAGAAGATTTCCCGAAATTGGGGGGCAGCGGGGCGAAAGCCCCGCAGTACCCCCAATTTCGGAACTTCTCATGTTGTAAGTTGACATTGTCAAGCTACTGACGAGCACAGATGAATAACGACAAATCCATCCGGGATGCAAAACAACTCATGCAAGACGCTCAGAATATTCTGATCGTTTCTCACATCCGTCCGGATGGGGATGCTATCGGGTCACTACTTGCAATGGGATTAGCACTCAAGGATGCAGGTAAATCTGTTCAGATGGTGAGTGAAGATGGAGTTCCAAGGTCTTTCCGCCACTTGAAAGGAAGCGATCAAATAAAGAAAAAACCCTATGGCGAAGTCGATGCCACTGTGGTACTCGATTGCTCAGATCTACAACGAACCGGGAAAGCCTTGCTTACCTACCCTATTCCCGATATAAACATCGATCATCATGCAACGAATTTGGATTTTGCTCGAATTAACTTAGTAGACACGCATGCATCGGCTACTACAGAGATGCTGGCCGAACTGCTACCAGCTTTCGGTTTGCAGGTCACAAAACCCATTGCAGAAGCGCTGCTCACAGGGCTGATCACAGACACAATTGGTTTCCGAACAGCCACAATGCGATCTGATGCCCTGCGAACTGCAGCGGACCTAATGGATATTGGCATAGATCTACCAGATCTTTACCATAAAGCACTCACTGCGCGCGCTCTGGAGGCTATGCGTTATTGGGGCTCGGGATTGAGCACTTTGGAACACCAAGACCGCATGGTATGGGCAACTTTGGATCTAGAAGCTCGAAAATTCGCCAATTATCCCGGAAGGGATGATGCTGATCTGGTCAATATTCTTACAGCAATAGACAATGTAGACATCGCCTTGATATTCATCGAACAATCTGAGGATAGCGTAAAAGTCAGCTGGCGCGCTCGCCCAGGTTTTGATGTCTCAAAAGTCGCGCTCCAATTTGGGGGTGGTGGTCACAAACCCGCTGCCGGCGCGACGATTGATGGAAATCTCGAAGATGTAAAGATCGAAGTTTTAAATGCAACCCAAAAGATTTTGAATGAAAGGTAATAATTCGCAAGGTTTTTGCAAGCGCAAAAGACAACAAAGAAGGTAAAATTTATGCAACCCATCAAATCTGTACTGGGGAGATAATTATGGAAGGAAAAATAAGAAACGTTGTATCAGGGGCGCTTGTCATTGACAAGCCAATTGGATTAACCTCTCACGATGTCGTTAAAATTGTCCGGCGAGGAACTAATATCCGCCGCGCTGGCCACACAGGGACACTTGATCCGCGTGCTTCTGGCGTACTCGTGGTACTGATAGGACCGGCTGTGCGACTGAGTGAATTCATCTCTGCGGACGACAAACGCTATCAAGCGACTGTAAAACTTGGCGCTTCTACAGATACGTTCGACTCTGAAGGCCGAATTACCCGTACTGCTCCGTATGACCATATCACAGAAGATCAATTCATGACTTTACTGAAAAGTTACGAGGGCAAAACTCTGCAGACTCCGCCAGTGTATTCTGCTGTGAAAGTACAAGGCAGACCGGCACATCGTCGCACGCGCGCTGGTGAAGAAGTTGAGCTTGAACCGCGCGAGATCGATGTATATGCCCTGGATTTGCTCGAATGGGCACCTCCCGAGATTGTCCTAGATGTATACTGCTCATCAGGAACATACGTACGCTCGCTAGCGAATGACATAGGTGAGGACTTGCAAACCGGTGCACACTTGATCGGCCTGCGCCGCACGAAGAGCGGATTTTTCACGCTGCGCCATGCCGTGCGTCTACGCGAACTCCAAGATGCATTCTTGACCGGTGACTGGTATCGCTATCTGATCCCTGCTGCCGAGTTGTTGCCCGACTGGCCTGCCCTTGAGCTAGACAATGAACAGGTCGAAAAGGTTGCCTTCGGGCATCGTCTTCCCGCAGGAAACAACCCTGAAATGACTGAAGATGGCTACACGCGCGCCATCAGCGAACAGGGCGATTTGGTTGCTGTGCTCGGTTTCGACGAAACCAAGCGTGAATGGCAGCCAAAGAAAGTTTTCTTCCAGACCTAATAATTCAACTCGATCACGTTAGCCCAATACCTGATGCAACATTTCTGGTCTCTTAATGACGTCCAGTTGGAAAACACCTGGCTAACGATCGGCTCTTTTGATGGCGTGCATTGCGGCCATCAAAGAGTAGCACGCGAATTAGTCACAGGGGCGCATCAGAACGACGCCCCTGCGGTTGTGCTCACGTTTTATCCACATCCGGCCACGGTGCTGCGGGGGTACGACTATCCCTTTTACCTGACCTCTCCAGAGGAGCGCGCCACATTGTTAGGAGAGTTGGGGGTTGATATCGTCATCACCCTCCCCTTCGACGAAAAGGTGGTCGAAACCTCAGCACGAGACTTCATGGTCAAATTGCACGAGCATCTGAATATCTACCACGTACGTGTTGGATATGATTTTGCTTTGGGCAAGGATCGCCTTGGAACCCCTGAATTCCTTCGGGAACTGGGGGAGGAATTGGGGTATAGCCTAAAGCGCACTGAGCCTCTGATCCTGGATGATGACGTGGTTTCGTCTAGCCGCATTCGCTTCATGCTTGGCGCCGGACAGGTCGACCAGGCAGCCCGGCTATTGGGAAGAAACTACAGCCTGGAAGGAAAGATCATTGTTGGGGACCGGCGAGGCGCTAGCCTGGGGTTTCCGACTGCCAATATGTCCATCTGGTCCGAGCAGGCCATTCCCGCTGCGGGTGTTTATGTCTGCAAAGCTGAAGTGCGCGGTCAAACCTGGCAGGCAGTCACCAACATTGGGGTCAGACCTACCTTTGAATTCCAGCCTGTGCCTCCCCGCGTGGAAGCACATTTACTGGATTTCGACGATGATATCTATGGAGAGAAGTTAAGCATAGAGTTCTTAAAGCGCTTGCGTGGCGAACAACGCTTTCCCGATATCGATGCACTGGTCACCCAAATCCAGACTGATGTCCAACAAGCCCGCCAGATGCTTGCTTCTTGACAATTTCCATAAGGTCTCGGTATACTGAGATACAATTAAATATTGCACGGGGAGCCTGGTATTTCCAGGCTGAGAGGAGTGCATTGCGTAGCACTCGACCCGCATACCTGATCCGGATAATACCGGCGGAGGGATCGCAGCCCAAAATGACAAAACCCCTCCCCGAAACCGGCGGAGGGATTTTTTTGTGAGAGTGATCATTTTTGCAAATGGTGAAATCCAATATCCCCAAGATGTATTGGATTTCATCGCAGAGGGGGATGTGCTTATCGCGGCGGACGGTGGGGCGCGCCATTGTTTGAGTTTGGGTCTGCTCCCAAAGCTGGTCATCGGAGATTTTGACTCTCTTACAGGGGCAGAACTCGACGATCTTGAGAGGGCCGGGGTCGAGTTAGAACATCACCCAATAGACAAGGACGAGACTGACCTGGAACTGGCTCTATTCAAAGCCAGGGAATTGAATCCCCTGGAAGTCATCATCTTCGGCGCTTTAGGGGCGCGCTGGGATATGACGCTGGCGAATATCTTGCTTTTAGCTCAATGGGGTGGCACATCTCTACCAATGCGCATCGTTGATGGTCCCCAGGAGCTCACTTTACTCCACAATAAGCAATCAAAAGAGATCCATGGTCAACCAGGCGACACCGTCTCGCTGATCCCTATATTGGGAGACGCCAAAGGGATAACCACGCAAGGTCTGCAATATCCACTAGATGATGGCATCCTGCATTTCGGAACATCCCGCGGGGTTAGCAACGTCATGAAAACTCAACTCGCCCATGTGGAGCTGGAAGAAGGTTTATTGATCGTAATTCTGACAAAGGCCGCCCACGAACAAGGTGCGGTCTGAATAAGGAGATTGCCATGAAATTCAAAGTTTTGTTCACTATCGCGCTTATGGTCGCTTTACTGGCGAACTGTTCACCAGCATCGGAACCAGAACCTGTCGAAGTCACGCCACCAGTGCCCCTAAAACTGGCCGTAATGACCCATGATTCCTTTGCTGTATCTGAGGCTGTATTAGCCGCCTTTCAGGAGAAATATAATATCGAAGTCCAGTTCATCGAGGCCGGTGACACCGGCACCGCGGTCAACAAAGCCGTGCTGGCCAAAGACAAACCCCTGGCAGATGTCTTTTATGGCGTAGATAACACTTTTCTCAGCCGGGCACTAGATGAAGGCATCTTCGAAGTCTATCAATCTCCTCTCTTGGATGATATCCCTGATGATTTCAAGCTCGACCCTGAATACCGGGCCCTGCCGGTGGATTTTGGCGATGTCTGCCTCAACTACCAAGTGGCATATTTCAATGAGAATGATCTAGCCCCACCCGAAGGCCTGGAAGATCTGCTCAAGCCTGAGTATGCGGGACTGTTGGCAGTTGAAAATCCTGCTACATCTTCACCAGGGCTGGCTTTCTTATTTGCAACGGTTGCCCATTTTGGAGAAGACGGGTATCTAGATTTCTGGAAAGGGTTAGTCGAAAATGACCTCAAAGTGGTCAATGACTGGGAGACGGCTTACTACAGCGAATTCAGCCAATGGGGTGGAACGCGTCCTATTGTGGTCTCTTACGGTTCCAGCCCGCCCTTTGAGGTAATTTTTGCTGAGGAATCTATCGCTGAACCTCCTACAGCCGCAGTCACCGGAGAGGGCAGTTGCTTCCGCCAGATCGAGTTTGTTGGCATCCTCAAAGGCACACCCAAACGCGCTCTAGCTGAGAAATGGATTGATTTCATGCTCTCCCCAACCTTCCAGGAAGATATCCCCCTGCAGATGTACGTATTTCCAGTCAACGCCAACGCCGAACTCAATGAAACCTTCCAGCAATATCTGGCCATCCCCGAAGCGCCGGCATTCCTTTCCCCAGCCGACATCGCCGCACATCGCGAAGAGTGGATCAACGCCTGGACGGAGGCAGTGCTACGGTAGGCAATACCCAATACCTAATACCCAATACCAAATCTCGAATATCCTTTCTGGATATTGGGTATTGGGTATTCGCGATTTCATGACAAATAAACGCATAAGTACCATTTTCTTCTGGCTTGCGCCTCTTGCCTTCCTGGCCACCTTCTACTTCTACCCTTTAGGGAGCATATTGAAGATGAGTCTGGCGCGCAGTGAAGCAGGAGCCCTTGCGCCAATTGCAGAAGCGATCACATCCCCATACATCGGCAAAGTTTTAGGCTTCACGATCTGGCAGGCACTACTCTCCACTTTGTTGACTCTGCTCTTAGGCATTCCCGGAGCTTACCTGCTGGCACGCTATAAATTTCACGGCAAAGCCACCCTGCGAGCGTTGACCGGCGTTCCCTTCGTGATGCCCACCCTGGTTGTTGCAGCAGGATTTAGCGCTCTGATCGGCCCTAATGGGTGGCTTAACATCATCCTGATGAGACTCTTCGATCTCGCCACGCCGCCAATCGAAGTCCTTCATTCTCTGGCCGCTATACTGATCGCCCATGTCTTTTACAACACGACCATTGTGCTGCGCATGGTGGGCGATTTCTGGTCGCATCTCGATCCCCGACTGGGCAAGGCTGCACGAGTTCTGGGTGCCAACCGCTGGCAGGTATTGAGAAGCGTAACATTGCCCTTGCTGACTCCTGTGATCTCAGCAGCGGCGCTCCTGGTTTTCATCTTCGATTTCACCTCGTTCGGTGTGATCCTGGTGTTAGGTGGCCCTAAATTTGCCACCCTGGAAGTCGAAATCTTTTACCAGACCATCAGTTTGTTCAACCTGCCACTAGCCGCTGTGCTCTCGATGCTGCAGTTAGGGTGCACATTAGTGATGACAGTAATCTATACCCGCTTGTCAGTAAAGGTATCGCAACCCCAGAATCTGCGATCACGTCAACACACACAGAGCAAGCTCCTTAGCTGGAAGCAGCGACTTTTTGCCTTTGGGATGATCACCCTACTATTGATCGTGCTGATCACACCTCTGCTTGCCCTGGCAGGACGCTCAGTGACATCCTTGGGGGTGATCAGCACCCGTGAGGGTTCCCTCGCTCCCGGGCTGACCCTGGCTTTTTTCCGAGAGCTAGGCATCAACCGCCAGGAGTCACTATTCTACGTTCCTCCAGTGACAGCCCTGGGCATATCCTTCGCCTATGCAACAGGGACAGTGGCCTTAGCATTGCTCCTGGGGTTGCCCGCAGCCTGGGCTTTATCAGGTGATCGTACGTCGCGTCTAAACCGAGTTCTCGATCCTATTCTGATGCTGCCCTTGGGTACTTCAGCGGTGACCCTGGGGTTGGGTTTCATCATCGCCCTGGCTCAGCCTCCTTTGGATTTGCGCACCTCTCCAATGCTGATTCCCATTGCTCATACCCTGGTCGCCTTTCCTTTTGTCGTACGCAGCCTGACCCCCGCCTTGCAGAGCATCCAACCACGCTTGCGACAAGCCGCAGCAGTTTTGGGTGCCTCCCCAAGACAAATCCTGCGCCATATCGATCTCCCCATTATCGGGCGAGCCTTGCTGGTCGCCGCGACCTTTGCCTTCACAATCTCGCTGGGCGAGTTTGGAGCGACCTCTTTGCTTTCGCGCCCAGAATACCCCACTGTGCCGGTTGTGATCTACCGCCTATTATCCCGCCCAGGCGCATTGAACTATGGTCAGGCCATGGCCATGAGCACAATCCTGATGCTATTCGCCATAGGCGGCATGCTGTCCATCGAGCGCCTGCGCGTCGCTGACGTGGGTGAGTTCTAGCCAAGATGACATAGCCTATACTATGATGTATACTGTATAACGACTGCAAGAAAAAAGAACTCCGATTTTCTCTTTATTGTGAGATATCCATGACTGTATATACATTAACTCCGCCAGTTGAAGCTTTTCTCGAATCTGTAGCAGGTGAAACACCTGACGAAAAGGTACTTTCACTATTAGAAACCTACCTGGCTACACAATTGCGAGCCTGCGAACGTGAAATCAACGAGTTCGAAGTCAAATACCATTCCACCTTCAATGAATTCGTTGAAGCCTGGAAACAAAACCTGATCCCCAATAAGCACAGTCACGAAATCGAACGAGATTATATGGAATGGGAAGGGCTAGTCGCTGAGAAGAAACGCTGGCTAGATCAACTGCGTAGTTTGTCTGAATTAAGTTCCCCAACACCATGAATGCATCAGAATGGCTGACAAAAGTTCGAGCAGCTGCTGAGCACACTTTTCCAAATCTCCCCCTGAATGTCCAAATTATTCGTGAAACACGTATCAAGGTTGGCATTAAAACTGGGAATGATGTATTTGCAGATCTTTTCTTCCGTGAAGAAACCAATCGATACGACTATTCATTAATTGTTGCAGACGTTCGAAAATTTGGGTTGGATAATCTGGGAGGGTGGCACAAGGATCCATTTGACGCACCAAACTCTCATATTCCTATCAATGAGCCAACTCCCGAAGAAGCCCTGCATATGTTGAGCGAGGCTGTAGATAAGCTCTCCCAATGACTGGGCTTTCATTAGTTGATATCCATAAAATTTTTGGGGAAACCAGGGCTTTGCAAGGAATCTCCTTCGATGTCGCGGAAGGAGAAATTGTTGCCGTGCTGGGCCCCAGTGGGTGCGGTAAATCCACACTTCTGGGGGTCATTGCCGGGCTCGAAGAGCCCGATAGGGGAACCATCTACTGGGATAATAGCGATCTGGCAGGTATTCCACCTCACAAGCGCGGCTTCGGGCTGATGTTCCAGGACTACGCCCTGTTCCCGCACAAGAACGTGCGCCAGAATGTGGCTTTTGGTTTACAAATGGCCAGATGGAGTCCGGCGGAGATCAGGAAACGCCTTGAGGATGTGTTAGCGTTGGTCGGCTTGCCTGAGCTTGGGGAGCGGGACGTTACCACCCTTTCCGGTGGCGAACAACAGCGAGTTGCCCTGGCCCGATCCCTGGCACCGCGCCCACGTTTGCTGATGCTTGACGAGC
>CAZUSV010000196.1:7630-10245 GCA_964622645.1 uncultured Anaerolineales bacterium | reverse complement strand
AAGGTATCAGAGATGACGGCCCGCCAGCCGTCGGTTCCAAAATGGATGGGCATGAGTCTTGCTCCTAATCAAGAGAATTATATTTATAGTAATCACTAATGGGTTAACAAAAAAAGGGTGCATGGGGTGCACCCCACGCACACCCTTTTTCGTTAACTTACAACCTTCGAACCTACACCTCCCCGGACAACTTTTGTGGGTTCATGCTAAAATGAGACCATGAACGTTAGCGAAATTGCTGAATTCCTCGCCAATATCCGCCTCTTCAGAAATCTTGATGATGTGGAACGCGATACTCTGGCGCGACGCTTCGAAGAAATATCATTACAGCAGGGAGATGTACTCTTTCATGAAAATACTCCGGGGGGGGAATTCTATATTATCACATCCGGGAAAATCCATCTAGCGCGTGGTGAAAATGAAGACAGGTACGAAATCGGCAATCTCAGCTACGGTGAATTTTTCGGGGAGCAATCATATCTGGAGAACCAAGGGCATTCCGCGACAGCAACCGCTGCGCTGGATACCACGTTACTTGTCCTCGATAGAGAACCATTTGGTGAAATGCTGGAAGTGTACCCGGAAATCAAGGAAGAACTTGAACTCCTTGCCAGGAGTTATACTCTTGGCAGGACCGAGCAGTTCGATTGGCTGGGTGACGATGAAATCATCCATTTCATCGCCCAAAAACATCTCTTTGTCTTACTGAAAGCGTTCGTGCCAAGTGTATTTTTCGTGATTATCGGCGGGTTGATGCTGATTGCCAGCGCCCTTGGGCTGGCTCAAAATCCTTTAACTGTGGCATCTATCTCCATAGGTGGGGCAGGCTTTTGCATACTGGCGCTCGTTTGGTCGATATGGGCCTTTATCGATTGGAGGAATGATTATTATATCGTCACCGATATGCGCGTTGTTTGGCTAGAAAAGATCGTGCTCATCTACGAGAGCCGCCACGAAGCCCCTCTGGACGCAGTAATTTCAGTGAATATGAAATCAGATTATATTCAGAGGCTTTGGGGGTCAGGCGATGTGATTGTCAACACCTATACGGGCAGAATTGTCATGGAGAACGTCAACAAACCCAAACAACTCGAAGAGGTCATCCAGGAATACTGGCAGCGCGCCAAGCAACGCTTTACAGAGGAAGAGCACCAGATGCGTGTGCGTATGATCCGAGAAAGCATCGGCCTGGACGATAAAGACGAAGGTGTTGGTGTACCACCCGCGGCGCGACCAAGACCGAAACCTGGTCCACTCAGGCAACTGGCAAATTTCCTTAAAGCTCGCTCCGTGGAGGGTGGTACGATCACCTACCGCAAACACAAATTCATATTGCTCATAGAAAGTTGGAAAGCAGTCCTCTTTCTCCTGATCACAACTGGTTTTCTATTATTGATCACCCTGCGCCCATTTATCTTCGGCTGGGCGGTGCAGTGGCTGATCATCTTCGCGAATGTAGTTGCTTCGCTGATATTCTTATACCGTATCATTGACTGGGGCAATGATATCTTTCAACTCACCGATCGCAACATATACGATATCGACCGCAAACCTTTCGGCCAGGATATCAGGAAATCTGCTCCCCTGGAACGAATTCTAAATACCCAGGTAGCACAGAGTTTCTGGCAACGGATATTCAACTACGGCACAGTGATCATAAATGTGGGTGAGGCGAAATTCACTTTCGATGATGTTGTCAATCCCTCCATGGTACAGCAAGAGATCTTCGAGCGCTACTACGCTCGTAAACAACAGCTCGAGGCGCTGGAAGCTGAGAGAGAACGCAAACGTATGGTGGAGTGGCTGAGGATCTACCACGAACAGGTCGATGGTAGCCGTAGTGCAGATCACGAGCCTGACTTCTATTAAATTATCTAGTAGAATAGTATCTCGATTATGGATATCCGAAAAAAGGGTGTGCGGGGGGTGTACCTCCGCACACCCTTTTTTCGGCTTCTCTTTGTTCGAGTTAATAAATTCAACATATTTTGATCAATGACGAAAAGAAAAATCATAACCACTCCCCATCCTGTTTTGCGAGGAAAAGCAAAAAAGGTTGTTAATTTCGATGCAGATTTGCGAGAATTACTTGATGACATGATTGAAACCATGCGGGAGGCGCCCGGTGTTGGCCTGGCTGCCCCACAGATCGACGTGCCCCTGAGGGTTTTCGTAGCTGAATTCGGCGACGAGAACGACGAAGAGGCGCCTCTTAAGCTCTACGCCTTTGTTAACCCGAAAATTACCAAATCTTCCCAGGAAACCGCAGTCGGTGTGGAAGGTTGTCTATCTATCCCGGGGATCGTGGGTGAGGTGATCCGTTCCAACGCCGCCACTGTTGAAGGTTTTGACCGAGATGGGCATCCCTTCAGCATCGAAGCCGAAGGTTGGCTGGCGCGTATTTTCCAGCATGAAATCGATCACCTGGATGGTGTACTTTTCACGGATCACGCCTTGAGCGTTTGGGAGCCTGAAGAAGATGTGGGTCAGGTTTCATCAGCAGATTAACGAATTCGAAAGGGAAGTTCGCGAAAAAGGGGGGTGGGGGGGGGGGGGGGCGCGGGCCCCCCCCCCCCCAAAAAAAATAAAATTTGTAGAATAAAGTAGAAAACAAA
>CAZUSV010000196.1:0-7620 GCA_964622645.1 uncultured Anaerolineales bacterium | reverse complement strand
TCATATATTTATTTTTTTCTTTTTCTTTTTTGTTTTTTTGGGGGGGGCCGGGGGGCGCCCCCCCCCCCACCCCCCTTTTTTCGGAATAATCCGTTTTGAAGCATCATGTACCTAACCCATTTTTCTCTGACAAATTTTCGTAACTTCTCTCGGCTAGATATTGACATCCCGAGGGGAACAATGCTACTGGTTGGTGATAATGCCCAGGGCAAAACCAGCCTGTTAGAAGCGATCTACTATCTCTCTACTTTCACCTCATTCCATGCCAGCCAACAGCGCCAATTGATCAACTTCATTGCCGCTCGCGAACCCCTCGCTGTTGCCCGGATCTTTGCCGATTATCAACGCGGGGATCGATCGCATCGCCTCGAAGTGCGTATCATCAAGGAAAATAATGGGGTCAACAACTCACGTGTACGCAGGGAGGTGCTCTTAGATGGCACCAAGCAAAAAATCACCGAGACTATCGGTCATTTTAACGCTGTGCTCTTCCTGCCCAGTATGCTGAGTATCATCGCTGGAGCACCGGCAGAACGGCGTCAGTATCTAAACCTGGCCATCTCCCAAACGAATGCTCGTTATACTGCTGCGCTCTCAGCATATGATAAAGCCCTCAGTCAGCGCAATGCCTTGCTCAAAGCATTGGCAGAACGGGGCGGCGATCCCGAACAACTGACATATTGGGATGAACAGATTGTCCAGACGGGGGCCTATATCATCGAGAGGCGCACTGTTGCATTAGGCGAGATCGAAGATCTGGCCGCGCTGGTGCATAGCGAATTAACCCGGGGGACTGAGCGTCTACGACTGGTATACCGACCATCTTATGACCCTTATCCAACCCCGGCCAACCAGATGACGCTTCCCCTGGATGCGCCCATCGACCGCACCGGCTTCGGGAAAGAGGAAATTGCCAGTGGATTCCAAGATGCATTAGTAGCTGCCAGAAAGGAGCAGATCGCTCGCGGTATGACCACCATTGGCCCTCACCGCGACGAAATCCACTTCTTAGCCAATGGCATCGATCTGGGCACCTTCGGATCACGAGGGCAAATCCGCACTGCGCTGCTGGCGCTGAAAATCGCCGAGGTATCTTGGATGCGCGCCAAGACTGGCTTCTGGCCAGTCTTACTGCTTGATGAGGTCTTGGCTGAATTGGATCCCCAGCGCCGCGCAGATTTACTCAACCGTTTGAATGAGCTCGAACAGGCCCTCTTGACCACCACCGACCTCGATCTATTCAAGGCTGAGTTTGTAGAAATAGCAACCACCTGGTATTTTCAGGAGGGGAGATTACAGAGTTCTTTCAAGTGAAAATGAACGTCATCATCCATGAGCCATTACAAGGTCAAGCGTCCATCTGCGAACCGATCCTAAGATCACTGCCAGATTGGTTTGGGATCGAAGATGCCATAACCCATTATCTAGATGAGATAGAAAGCTTACCTACCTTTATCGCACAAGCAAATGACGAAATTCTTGGATTTCTGTCGATCAAAATGCACACTGAATATTCAGCAGAGATCTATGTCATGGGTATCAGAGGCGAAGTGAATCCTTGTTTGCAGATGATCAAGCGGCTATAGTTCGACAATGTCAAGATAGGTACCACTGTAACAAGAGCAATACCCCCATCCCAGCCACAATTGTCCAGACTATATTCCTAGTTTTCCAGGCCACTACCATTGCGATAAGCCCGGCGAATAAACGCGAGTTGTTAAGTGAGATATCGATCGCTCCAGTAGGCATGAGCAATTCCGGTACAAAGATGGCCGTTAGCACAGAAACAGGCACAAAGCGCAGGGCGCGTCGAACGATGTGCGGTGTTTTCCAGCGGTCCAAGATGACGATGAAAGAAATTCGTGTGGCGAAGGTCAGAAAACCGATAGAGATCATTACCAGCCAGGGATTGCTCATCGCTCTTCTCCCCACAAACCAACGATGATCCCAACCAGCGCGGCAGTAAGCAAACCCAGTTTATAAGGCAATCTAAAAGCCAGCACCGCAGTGGCTCCCGCAGCAGTGGCAGCCAATACACACGCTCGATCCTTAAGCGCTGGAATCACCAGGCCAATAAAGGTCAGGGCCAGTGTGAAATCTAGCGACCATTCTGGTGGAAGGCGAGTCCCCAGAAAAATCCCCACCGCGCTGCTGACCTGCCAGGAACTCCACAGGGCCAATCCAGCCCCCAGGAAATACCAGTGTTTGAGCCTGGCTTCGCTCTCGCCATCCTTATTGTAATTTGTGATGGTCACAGCATAGGCTTCATCAGTTAGCAAATAAGCCAGCAGCACCTTCCAAGAGGTGCTTAAGCGCTGCATGTATGGTGCTACCGAGGCGCTGTAAAGCGCGTGACGCAAGTTGATCACAAATCCGGTCAGGATCATCACCAACGCAGGTGTGCCAACTCCAGCCATTTGCACCAGCATGAATTGAGCTGATCCAGCAAAGACAATCGCAGACATGGCTTGGGCTTCGGTCGTAGACAGCCCTGCTCCCAGAGCCAGGATGCCATAAATCATCCCGAAAGGTATTACACCCACTAAAATGGGCAATTCATCCTTGACACCCGCAAGAAATTCACGCCATATCATTTGAGATCCTGTCATATCACAATTAGCACATATAGGGAATATAGAGTGCTTGCTTTGCACGCCTGCGGCGGCACTCTAAATCCCCATTTCCGAGACTCTCATAAAGGTCTTTTGGCTGGTACCCCCACCCGTCTTGGATATTTTTCAGGAGTAGCGGCGACTTTATCTACCACGACCAAATAACGCTGTTCAACGACTCCAGGCAACGTCACAGGGATGAGGCGCTGCAAATGCCCCCCCAGCAGCCCTATCGCCCGGTCAGCCGTATGTGCTTCAGCAGGACCACTTTCCCCTTTCATCGCCAACACACGCCCTCCCACACGCACCAGGGGTAGCAAAAATTCCATCAAGATTGGCATCAGCGCCACAGCGCGTGCCACCGCCCAATCGAATTGTTCGCGATAGGTCTCATGCTTACCAAGCACCTCAGCGCGCTCGCGAATTACCACCACATCTTCTAACGCAAGTTTATCGACAATATGCTGGCAGAAATTGACTTTTTTGGTGACAGACTCAACCAGCGTCAACCTGATCTGGGGGCACAAGATTTTCAACGGCAGCCCAGGGAAACCAGCTCCCGTCCCGACATCAATAACGCGTTCCACTGCAGTATTGCGCATGGCCACGAAGGCACTGAGCGAATCCAAGAAATGCTTGACACGCACTTTCTCTGGATCACCAATGGCTGTGAGACTATAACGCTCATTCCAATCGACCAGCTCTTGGGCGTAAATCTCTAAAGCAGTCAGCTGTTGCGGACTAAGCGTGACACCGACAACTGTTTCCAATTCTTGCGCCAGCTTTAGCATACTGCCGATTATACCGAAAAACAAACCGGGCGGCTCTGCCGCCCGGTATCGTTTTCTGAGTTACTCTTTCATCTCTTTCATTTCTTTGCGTTTCTGGCGCCAACGGCGGAAGCGACGCCACAGGAACGAGAGCGGGAAACCAATCACCAAGCCTAGAGGAAGGAAGAAGATGATTAACCAGATGACCACATTGACCAAACCCTGTAGGGTATTGATCAGAGCTTCGACGGCATCTTTAGCGACGCCCACGGGCTGCCAGCCTCCAATCTGAATAGGCTGATCGGCTTCGTCAGCGATAATGTCAATGCTGATCGAAGAAAGTGCAGCGGCCTGTTCATAGTACAGCATCTGACCTTTGATGACTTCAATCTGCTCTCGTACACTGACCAGGTTGTTATACACCTGCAGCACATCTTCCGTATCCGTAGCATTGTCCATGATCTGCATCAGTTGAGTCTCGGCAGCCTCCAAGTTGCGCAAACGAGATTGCAGGTCAGTGTACTGACTGGTGACATCTTCACCAGAGATATTTTCGGAGCGAACTTCTCCAGCCCCATCCTTGATACGTGATAACGCTTCATCCAGTCGTCCGGCTGGGACACGGATATTGATGTTAGCCTGGTCGACGGTCACTCCACTGCCTAATGTTGTTTGCCACAAATTAGATGAAACCACAAAACCACCCATCTCTTCCGCCATGGAGATAATCTCATCCATGGCCTTGGCTGGATCAACAACTACGATGGAGAGGTCAGCATTCTTGATCACCATGCGTTCGGCCGTCACCAAGGTGGTGCTATCGGCTGCGCTGAAATCACCTTCTGTGGCCATCGGCGCAGCGGATTCTTCCCCCTCATACATTGCCTCACCGGACGCAAAACCGCCACCATAATCATTACTAACTAACATCGGCTCAGCAGCATATTGTGGTGCACACGCTGAAATCAATAGAGCTAATACCGAAAGGGATAACAGAATTCGCTTATTCATGGGGAAAATCTCCTTAAATTCCAATTTTATATCGATTGCCTTATTAACGCCCCTGTTGATAGAAAAGTTCCCAATCCTATCTGAGCATTTACCGCAGGTGACAGTCACTTTGCTTACTACGCTTCACTTGGAAGTACCACGCAAAGTAACTGTCACCTGCGGTTTCCTCACCAGCCTGATTGAAGGCGATTGATATGGCGCTCAGACAACCCCGCCGCCTTCATGCGCTCTTGAACAGCAGAGATATCATAAGCGACACGGCGGAATTCCATCAGACAGGTTTCCATATCATAGATCGCATAAGCGGCCCTGGGGTCGCGATCGCGCGGCTGTCCAACGGATCCAGGGTTGATGATCAGCCGCGGTCGCAATTCAAATTGCGATTTCTCGATAGGGATGAATAGATCGGCTTGCGATTTGCCATCGATCAAGCGGAAAATGCTTGGTAAATGGGTATGTCCAACAAAACAAAAGGGGGTTTCAAAAAAGGAGAAGTTTTCAGTGGCCGTCTGCGAATTCAAGACATATTCCCAGACAGGCTGCCGGGGGCTGCCGTGCGCTAGGGTAATTTCATCTGAGAAATTGACTTTCGATGGGAGTTCGCTTAGGTAATCAATATTTTCTGGGGATAAGTTTTTCCGAGTCCAGATAACAGCACGGCGTGCCGCAGTATTGAAGGCATCTGTACTGAGCTGGTCTAGAACCGCTGCATCGTGATTCCCCATCAGCGCTACTAATCCCGGCAGTTGGCGTACCCGTTCGACACACTCATTGGGATCAGGTCCGTAACCAACCAAATCGCCCAAAAATACTGTAGAGTCGCAGGACTCTGCATCTTCCAACACTGCTTCCAAGGCTGTCAGATTGGCATGGATGTCAGAGAGAATTAACAATCTCATTGTGATAATCTTAACATAGAATCCGAAATCTAGGGCAAGATTAGCTTTCTGTGGATTTGCAGTTTATCGGTTACGTAAACGCGGGTTGACGATATCGTCTAAGGCACGCCCCACCAGATAGAACGCGCTACAGAATAACATGATGGAGATTGCTGGGGGGATTAATGCATTCCATTGGCGACCCAGGCCAAACCAGCGGAAGGTGCGCTGCCCTAGCATGATCATTGACCCCCAGGTCATATAATCGTGCGTGCGGCTAAAAAATGATAGCAACGATTCTGTGAGCACCGCCCCAACCACGGTCATTACCGCATGCACCAGGGCTAAGGGCATCAGGCCAGGAAAGATATGCTTCATGAGCACGTGCAGATGGCCACCCCCGGCAGTGCGGGCCGCTTCGATGTAAGGCTTGGTACTGATCGTCAAGGTGTGCGACTTGACGACAATCGCATGACTCCCTAAGCCAGTTAACAACCCAAAGATCAGGGCAATCAGGAACCAATCCAGTCGAATGAGCAAACCAACGATAAGCATGATCACCAAAGCAGGCAGCAGCACAAATACGTCAGAGACCCCCATGAGCAACATATCCACAATGCCGCCAAAATACCCCGCCATACCCCCAAAAATAGTCGAGAGGGTCACGGCGATAATTGCTGCGGTTAAACCCACACTGAAAGACATCCTGGCGCCAAAAAGGAGTTGGCTGAATACATCGCGCCCCATGCCGTCTGTACCAAAGAAATGCGTAATAGAAGGAGGGGATGGATGCATAAGTATCGAGTTATCAAACCCCAAATACGGATCATAGAGAGATGGACGCCAGACCGTGCCCATGAGAAGCGGATGCACGATCACCATCAAAGCAAAGAGAAAGATCAGAGTCAAGCCGATCACCCCCAAGGGATTCCTGCGAAATTCCCGCCAACCAGAATGGATTTGCCCCCAACGGGCGCGCCATCCCTGCCAATAGAGTTCCCAAGGAGTGTAATGAGGGTTTTCGGAAACTTGAGTGGTCACGAAATACTCCTCTCTGCATAGCGTTGGCGCGGGTCCAAATAAACATGCAGGATATCCAGTACCACATGCCCAATCAAGGCCAGAACACCCACAATAGATAAGATTCCCAGCAAAAGAGGGATATCCTGAAAATCGATGGCTACGAAGATCAACTCCCCCATGGCCTGCCATTGAAAAACCAACTCGATAGCCAGGCTGCCAGTCAATACAAGCGGAAGATTGAGCAGCAATCGAGACAATACCGGTAAGAAGGCATTCCGAGCCACATGCCGATCCCGAACGACCGTTTCAGACAATCCTTTGGCACGTGCGGTTAGCACATACTCATCCGCGATGGTTTCCAACATCGTTGTGCGCATCAACAGCATGGTCTCGCCAAACGAGAGCAGGATCACAGACCCTAGTGGCAACATCATGTGATCCAAGACGTCCAGAGCCAGATGCAAATAACCTAACTGTTTCCACCAAATTGCGGCGCCACCCAAGATCAATACACCACCTCCCCATCGAAGCAAACGCCGCCACTTACGAAACCTGTATTGACCCACAATCCAACCCAGTAACCAGAAACTCAGCAGGGCAATAATGATCGTAATCACCAACCTGATCAGCACCCAATCGATCGTCACAGATTCCTTGTACCAGATATTGTGATCAACCATACTGTGGAATGGAAACCACCTCAAAGTCCAGCCAAACAGAGTAATCATCAGGAATCCCAAAAAGGGTGCAAACGATGTATAACTGGCAACACCCGCCAGAGTAACGCTGAATTCAAAGGCCCCACCCCGACGCCAGGCGATCATCTTGCCCAGCCAGATGCCAAAAACATATGCCAGCACCGCTGCCAATAGGAAGAGTACAAGGGTGCGCGGTGCTCTGCCCATCAAAACAGTCGTTACCGGAGTTGGCCAGGCCAGGAAAGAACGCCCCAAATCTAAACGGAAGAATCCACCCAACCAAGTGAAATACTGTTGCCAAAGAGGCAAGTTTAGTCCAAGATCTGATTGAGCCAGACGCCGGCTGGTTGGTTCTAAGACCAGGAAGGCTGTAAAATCGTAGGGGAGTGCCTGAATCAAAAAGAACAGAAAAGTTTGAAAGGTAATAATTGCGATCCCCCCCCGTATCACGCGCCGGAGGATAAATCTAGCCAAAATTGTCTCCCAGGGATTTCTCGACTCGGTTGAAGCACAGCATTGATTTTTCGTCCTAATCCATAGATTGAGTTGGGTCTCTAGGAATTCCCATGGTAATGTCCAGATTTGGGGGTATGGGGGGGGGGGGGCCCCCCCCCAAAACCCCCCAAAA
>CAZUSV010000195.1:0-10351 GCA_964622645.1 uncultured Anaerolineales bacterium | reverse complement strand
CGCAATGACAACAATGCTGTGGAGAAGCGCTCAGAGCGGTTTTTTCTATACCTTACCGACATTTTTGCGGCACACTCTATATCATCAAAACATGCTGAGTTGTTTGGGTTCTGAATTATCCTCGGGAGTCTCCATCTCGTATTCTGGAGCACTTTCTGCGGAGGCAATTAGATCTGGTAACTGGGCAAAATCTCTCTCCACAACTGGTCGTAATGAAGGTTGATGCAACGCCGCAGCCGGGTGATACATGGGCACAATCAAGCGTCCCTTCACACGCATTGCCCTACCACGCACTTCACTGATCTTAGCACTCGAAAAATATTTTTCCATCGAGAAGCGTCCTAAGGTCACAATCACTTTTGGGTTGATGGCCTGAATCTGGCGTTCTAGATAATGATTACAGGCTGCCAACTCATCCGGACGCGGGTCTCGATTTCCTGGTGGACGGCATTTGACCACATTGCCAATAAAAACTTGTTCGCGTTTCAGATTTACTTGCGCTAACAATTCATCGAGAAATCTGCCTGCTGGGCCGACAAAAGGGCGTCCTTGCTCGTTCTCGTGGAAGCCAGGACCTTCACCGATGAACATGATCTCGGCGGTAGCTGGCCCCTCACCAGGTACGCCATTCTTCCTGGAGTAATGGAGTTCACACTTTGTACAAGCCTGGACTTCCTCGGCCACTGTGGCAAGAATTTCTTCAGGTGTCATCATGTCTCTCCTTTCAGTCAAAAGCATTCCCTCATCCAGGGATCGGTTGGCCATGGTGAAGATAAGTAGGCGACAATGTCGCAGGATCATCCGTATCGCTCGCTTGCCATCGCTGCCATGCTAGTTCAGCCAAAACCCCTGGACGACGAAGCGAGCTCGCAGGGGATGCCAGGATAACGTTCTTATACTTACGGCCCAACCGTTGGCGAGCCTCATCACTCAGTTCCCCACAAATCAAGGTAGGCTCACGGATACTTTCAGAAAATTCATCGATGGTCAAGTTTTCCAGCCTGCCTGTAGATTGCCAGGCCCCATCCACAACTTGATACCAACCCACGGCCAGTCGTTTGCGCCCCGCAACCAGCACAGCAGCCATTTGTAAATCCGAAACGGGTTGTGCGGCAGCTACAATATCCAGTGACGGTATCCCGACAATGGGAATATGCTCGCTGAACGACAATCCCTTTACGAAGGCCAGCCCGATACGTAGCGCAGTAAACGAACCCGGGCCAGTGGCCACGCCAAGCATACCTAAATCCCCGGCGGTAAACCCAGTCTTTGTGAACATATCCTGCACAGCGGGACCAAGCTCTACAGTATGGTAACTCTGGCTAAACCAGGCCATCTCTGCGATCACCTGGATACCATCATACAAAGCGATCCCTACCATGCGCGTGGATGTATCTACAGCCAATAGCATCAGGGAACTCCAAAAATCTGCTTACGGAATTGCTGCAAGACTGCCTGGTAGAATTCACCCCGTGCGGAGAATAAGAACTGCCGTTGGGTCTCGTCCAACCATTCCAACTTCACCCAAAAGTGCTCTTTAGGAAGCGCTGCTTCGATCCGATCAGCCCACTCAACAACGAGAGGGCCTCTTTCCATCATACTCTCCATATCCAGATCAAAAGCCTCAGCAGCCCCGTTCAAGCGATAGGCATCCAAATGATGCAATTGCTGCTCATCGGGTCGGCGATAAAGATTGACCAGTACAAAGGTAGGGCTCGAGACAGGGTCCAATGATCCCCAACCTGCAGCGATGCCTTGCATCAGAGTCGTTTTTCCTGCCCCCAAATCACCCTCCAAACCAACCACATCGCCCGATGCTAACAATGCACCAAAACGCATACCCACACGACGAGTTTGCTCCGTGCTCCGGCTGATGATTTCGAATGAATGTGGATCGAGGATGGGGGACATACGTTTGCGATTATAAGTCGGTTTTCGAAATGCGTGAAGATCAGGGTATTTCGGGGAGCGGGAAGCGGAGAGCGGGGAGCGTGAAGCGAGAAGATAGTCGCTCTCCGCTACACGCTCCACGCTTCACGATATTATCGTCAGTCTCGCCAGCGACGCCGCCAAGCGCTTCAACCCAATATCCTCGAAAAAGACATCTACGATCTCTTCGTTATCTTCGATCTTGCTGTTGAGCACCATGCCTTCCCCCCAAGTAGGATGAGCGACTTGCATCCCTGGCGAATATTGCTGCTCGACATCCTGGATCAAATCTAATGGAGATTCCCAGCGCTCTGGGCGGAAAATCGACGACCGCGACCGCCTTGCCTTTCCCCCAGAGAAATCATCATCGATCAGTGACATGGGGATATCATCCAAGTAGCGAGACGGTTCTGCGGGTTCAGTATAGCCAAAATTGTAACGATTGAGCGAATGCAGCAAATAAAGTGAATCTTCGGCGCGGGTGATACCGACATAAAACAAACGTCGCTCTTCCTGCATGGCTTCCGGGTCATCGAAAGAGCGGATATGTGGCAAAGTGCCATCATTGAGTCCTACAATGAATACCACCGGGAATTCCAGTCCCTTGGCCGCGTGCAGGGTCATCAAAGTAGGCACATTGGCGCTGGCATCCAGGGTATCCTGATCGGAAACCAGGGCCACATCTTCCAGGAAGGCGACCAAACTCTTATCACCATAATCCGCAGCCAGACGCCGAAACTCCATCACGTTTTCCCAGCGCTCGGCACCTTCGTCCCCACCATCATCGATGTATGACCGATATGCGATATCCCTGATGATTTGATCCATCAGTTCGGGGGGTGATAACTCATCTTTGAGAGCACACCAGTTCGAAAGCAGTTTCCCAAACTGAGAGAGGGATGTGCTGACTCTGTTTGGGAGCGAATCCCAATGCTCAGACTCGGCACTCACCCCTAACTCCAGAAGTAGATCCCCTGGGGAAAGGCTGACGCTCTGGGAATAGGTGCGCAATGTAGCAATGGTTTTGGTCCCAATCCCACGCCGGGGCGTATTGATCACCCGCAACATGCTGATCTCATCTCTAGGATTATGCACCAGCCGCAGGTACGCCAGAATGTCTTTGATTTCACGCCGTCCATAGAAGCGCTGTGCACCGACCAATTTATAGGGCAGGTTCGCAGCCAGGAAGGCCTCTTCTAAGATACGCGATTGGGCGTTGGTACGATACATGACTGCAAAATCCCCCGGCTGGGCGCCTTGAGAAGCCACCAACCTGGCAATGCGGTCTACTACAAAAGACGCCATCTCGCGGTCGTCATACAACTCCTGCAACCTGATCTTCTGCCCCTGACCACGCTCCGTGAAGAGTTTTTTCTTGGTGCGATGGGGGTTTTCGTCGATCACAGCCATCGCTATATCGAGGATATTCTGAGTAGAGCGATAATTCTGCTCCAGCAAGATGATCTGGGCGCTGGGGAAATCCTCATCGAAACGCAAGATGTTGCGAAAATCTGCCCCCCGCCATCTGTAGATCGATTGGTCCGGGTCACCTACGACGAAAATATTTAGATGGAAAGAAACCAAGTGCTTTAGCAGCACATATTGGGCCATATTGGTATCCTGGAACTCGTCCACCAAAATATGCTCGTAGCGACGGGCATAACGCTCTCGAACAGAGGGCTTTTCTTCAAGCAGGAACGCGGTCCACAAGAGCATGTCGTCGAAATCTACGGCGTTGCTGGCCAAAAGAGTTTGTTGGTAACGCTGGTAAACCCGTTTGACGACCTCATCCCGGTATGTCTGAACAGGGTAATCATCCGCCAGGTACAATTCGTTTTTTGCCCGTGAAATCGAGGCATGCACCCCATGAGGGCGGTAGCGTTTATCATCCAGGTTTAGATCCTTGATCACCTGCTTGACCACGCGCACCTGGTCGTCGGCGTCGAAAATGACGTAATTTGAGTCAAAGGGCAGATGATCCGCCTCTCGCCGCAAGATGCGTCCACAGGCAGCGTGGAAGGTCCCCAAAGTGAGGCCGCGGCTCCTGCCTCCCAAGATCGCATCCACCCGATCCCCCATTTCACGGGCGGCCTTATTGGTAAATGTCACTGCCAGCACATGGTAAGGCTGCACCCCCATCTGGCCGATCAAATAGGCAATTCGCTGAGTGAGGACGCGTGTTTTACCAGAGCCAGGGCCAGCCAAAACCAGCACTGGACCTGTGCCAGCCATCACGGCTTGCTGTTGTTGCGGATTGAGATCACGGAGCAAATCCATGCGAGGGATTGTATCCCCGCGACATTGGTTTGACAAGAAGATTGAGCGTGCACCCCAGCCCAGCTTCAAACTGTTGTCAACCACAACCCTCCGCGCTACAATCTGCTCATGCAAATAGAGCACAACTGGGGTATGCTAGGTCATGAATGGGCCGTGGAATTATTGCGAGGGCATCTTGCCAATAAGCGTCTGAGCCACGCCTATCTGATCACTGGCCCTCAGGCGGTTGGCAGGCGAACCTTGGCCGTGCGCATGACGCAAGCATTGAACTGTCCCCAACCCAACGCGCCTGGTACAGCCTGTCAAACCTGCCATACCTGCCAGCGTATCGAGAGGATGCAGCACCCCGATCTGCTTATCGTCGAAGCTGAAGATGTGGGCAGGACTCTCAAAGTGGATCAGGTGCGAGAGTTACAGCGAGGTTTGTCACTAGCTCCATATGAAGCGCCATATAAAGTAGCTCTAATTCTACGCTTCGAAGAGGCCAATCCTAATGCTGCCAATGCGCTATTAAAAACGCTTGAAGAACCCCCACCACAGGTGATACTGTTCGTCACTGCCCAAGATACAGAGACGCTGTTACCCACCATCGTTTCACGCTGTGAAGTGATCCGGCTGCGCCCAGTGCCTATTGAAGAGGTCAGCCAGAGTGTGCAAACCATGTGGGAAATCCCTGAGGACGAGGCAAAATTGCTGGCCCATCTATCCAACGGTCGGCCTGGATATGTTCATTGGCTGTCCCAAAACCCAGAACACCGCCAGCAACGCACGATTTGGCTCGATGACCATCAACACCTTTTATCAGCCAAACGTACTGAACGGTTCCAATACGCCGAAAACCTCGCCAAAGACAGAGCTGAATTCATGCAGGTTATTCAGACTTGGCTATCACTTTGGCGAGATGTCATGCTCAAAGCCAGTGAAGCACAAATCCCCATTACCAACCTGGAATATGAAACCCACATTGATCATCTGGTACAAAAGCTGAGCCTCGATTCTGCTAGGCAAATGGTTTCCAATCTGGAACTAACTCTGTCACGGCTTCAGCATTACACAAACCCCCGCCTGACGGCAGAAGTGCTCTTAATTGATCTTCCTTATTTTCAATAACAGTCTAAAGCAAGAAAATTCGAAATCTGGACATTACCACGGGAATTCCTAGAGACCCGTATAAATTCGCTAACCAATTGCCATGCGTAGGGTTATAATGTACAAGTTCGTTGGCCTTAATTCTGTACCATTGGAGAAGAAGTAATGAAAAAATTTTTATGGATTGCCCTAATCGGATTAAGCATGACACTTGCCCAGATCGCATGCAAGACCGCAGCAGAAAGAGAAGCAGAACGCACTCAAGAAGCCGCTGAACCAGCCCAAGCGGCCGAACCTACTGCAGTTGCAGATCTTCCTGCAGATACCCCAGGTGGAATATTCCAGGCTGCCATGGCAGGTGTTGAGACGGATGTCGAACAATTCCTCGAGGGCATTCCTGTACCCGAATCGGGCTCTGTCTCCATGGAAGAGGCCACGCGCGTGGATTTCATCACCTCGATGACCATCGATGAATGTGTGCAGTTCTATCGAGATACATTCCCAGCATTGGGACTAATCGAGATCGAAGAATTGGGAAAAATTTCCGAATATGGTGCCACATTGGTTTATGGCGGCTATCCAAACGGAAAGGCAGTTCGAGTCAAAGTTTCGATTTTATCTGATACTTCGAGGACTATTCAAGTTCACCTTCTCGATCCATCAGATCTGTAGCAAAATCTCCCTTTGATATCTGAGCTGAGGCAATTTATTGCTTCAGCTCTTTTTTATACGTACAACCTGATTTATCTCTTTTCAATATGCTATACTAGGCAGGAAAAGAGAAAACGCGCTATGGTTACGCCACTCAAAAGCGATTACACATCTATTCAAGAATCGCTGGAACTGCTCTATCACATCAGTCGAGAGATTGCAGCAACCCTCGACCTGACTGTCGTCCTCCAGCGTGTGCTTGCACTCTCCATGAGAACTATTGGAGCGGTCAGTGGAAGTATCATCGTTGTCAACGACAAAGGCGAACCTGTTGAATCCACGATTATCTACGAAGACACAATCCTGGATCATTCTACAGAACATATTAGCGCTCTCCTAAAAAGTGGGTTGGCTGGTTGGGTAGTAACGAATCGTGAGCCTGCCCTCGTGCTAAACACAAACCGTGATGAACGATGGGTGAGTCGGTCAAACCAAGAAGATGGCGATGAAAAAGCCAAATCATCGATAAGTGTGCCATTCATCGCCCGTGATCAACTTGTAGGGGTCATTACACTATCTCACCCTGTGCCCCTTTTCTTTACCGATGAACATCTCGCTTTAGTTCAGGCGATCGCTGATCAGGCTGCCATTGCAGTAATGAATGCACGCCTGTATGAAATCAGCCAGCAACAAGCATTACTGATGGGTGCATTGGCAAAAAGCGCCTCTTCAATTACCTCAACTTTGCATCTTGAAGATGTACTGCAGCATATTCTCGAGCAGATTAGTCAGGCCCTCAATGTAGCTGCAGTTTCATTAGCATTACTGGACGACAAGAAGGAATCATTGGTATTTTACGCAACCACAGCCAACGCAGATAAGATTATAGGCAATACGGTCGCTGTTGGTCAGGGAATCGTGGGGTGGGTCGCACAATTTAACCAGGGCATCATTGTTCCAGACGTAACCGTAGACCCCAGGTTCTATGGGCAATTCGATAAATCTACTGGTTTTGAAACACGCGCTATTGCCAGTGGACCCATCATCTCAGATGGTGAACTCATTGGCGTTATTCAGGCCCTGAACCCTTTGGATGGGAGTTTTAGGTCGGATGCGCTAACTGTACTCTCCGGCATTGGCAGCCTCGCCGGAACGGCTATCCGTCACGCCCAACTCTTCAAGGATCTCCAGGCGGCGCATGAACGCTATCGAGATTTGTACAATAGCAGTATCGATGCCATCCTGATCACCGACATGACAGGGCATATCATCGAGGTAAACAACCAAACCTTCGACCTGACTGGCTTTACAAAAGAACAGTTACAGCATAAACCCATCAATGATGTACACCAACTAGATACCGAGGCTATTGGAGAGAGACTTGGAACTATTTCAACAGACGAGACTATCTCGTATGAATCCGCATTAGAAACTTCTACCGGATTGATTGTCCCAATTGAAGTTCATGTACATATTGTCCAAATTGAAGGAGTGGATCACTTACAATGGACTTTCCGAGATATCACCGAGAGAAAAGAGCTTGATCAATTGCAAGAAGATTTGCTCTCGATGATATACTACGATCTCCGTTCTCCATTGGGCAACGTTTTATCAAGCCTCGATGTGTTGGAGAGTATACAATCCTTCGATCACGATCCAACAGTTCAATCCCTTTTTGAGATCGCTGTACGTTCCACCAAACGTATTGAAAGGCTGACAAACTCTCTTTTGGATATTAACCGTCTGGAAGCTGGGCAGCCCGTTACCGATACTGAGCCCACCAAAGTAGATGGCATACTAAACGCATCCGTCGATGCCATCCTTCCTATTGCTAACAACAAAGATCAAAAAGTATATATCCGTATCCAGGATGGAATTCCGCTTGCTGATATTGACGAAAATATGATCCAACGAGTTCTGATAAACTTGTTGGAAAATGCCGTCAAATACACACCACCTGAAAGCCATATCACTGTTGGGGCAGCGCAGACAGGCAATGAACTATGTTTTTGGGTCGAGGATACTGGCCCCGGAATCCCACAAGAAAAACGCCCAACCATTTTCGATAAATATACTCGCCTCCATGGAAAAGTAGGTCCAAAAGGGATTGGCCTCGGGCTGGCTTATTGTCGCCTGGCCGTTGAAGGACACGGTGGTCGCATTTGGGTTGATGAAGGCGAACAGGGCGGTGCACGCTTTGCCTTTACGCTTCCGAAAGCAGACGAGGAATACCATCAGTAAGAAATTATATAAGGAGCCTCCATGCAAGTTATCGCGGAGAATATATACTTCGAGAACTCCTATGCTGGCGTAACTGTTGGGGCGGTTACATTTCCCCAGGGAACTCTGTTGATCGACGCACCCTTCCGCTCTGAAGATGCTCACGCTTGGAAATCTACTCTGCTCACACAAAGTCGTGGCACTCATCGCCTCATGGTAATTTTAGACATCCACGAGGATCGCACACTCGGCAGTCGTGCTATCGAATTCCCAATCATTGCTCATGAACTTACAGCTGAGGCTTTTCAAGAACGCACCACGATCTTCAAGGGACATAACAGTGAACGAGGAGCTGAATGGGAACATTTCCCTGAAGTCAGCGGAACACGTTGGGAGCGCCCAAACATAACATTTAATAATCACTTATCTTTACATTGGGGTGAGACAGAAATTCGTATAGAGCATCAGCCTGGGCCCACGCCAGGATCAGCATGGGTTCACATCCCCTCCGAAAAAATCCTCTTTGTTGGTGATATCGTCACACCAAATCAACCACCTTTCCTGGCCAGGGCTGATCTAGAAACCTGGCACGAAACACTCAACCTCTTAGCATCACGCCAATATTATGATTACAAGATAATCAGCGGCCGAGCAGGACCTATCACCATTGATGAAATCCGGGAACAACGCAAACTTCTGAAATCAATCGATGGACGCTTAAAAACCCTTGCGAATCGAAAAGCGAGTTCTGAAGAGACTTTGAAAATCGCTCCAACCCTGATGAAAAAAATCTCATATCCACCAAAGATGGAAACTTTTTTCACCCAACGCTTACAATTTGGCCTCTTAGAGTATTATGCGCGGCACTATGGGTAGAAAGTTCAATACAATTGATTTTCCGCCCTAACCCTCTCGATTATGAGATCATTAACCTACCTCCCCATCCTTGAACTGACGCGCGGGCCAATCGTCGAGTCCATCCACTATGGTGCGATTGCCATTGTTGATTCTCACAACAATTTGTTAGCCGCGCATGGTGACCCCCAAGCGACCTCTTTCCTCCGTTCAGCGGCGAAACCATTTCAAGCGATACCGCTCATCGAAAACGAAGGACACCTCCGTTGGGGGTTGTCTCAAAAGGAAATCGCCATTATCTGTGCATCCCATGGTGGCACAGATGAACATGCTGCCACGGTTGGTTCGATTCAAAATAAGATCGGCGTTTCTGATGACAATCTGCTATGCGGCACTCATCCGCCACTCGACCCCGATACGGCATTTGCTATTCGGGCGCGCCAGGAGGAGCCTGCCCCAAAACAGCACAATTGCTCTGGAAAGCATACCGGTATGTTGGCCTTGGCTCAATTGATGGATGTGCCTATGGTCGACTACATTAACCCCCAGCATCCCATTCAAAAAGAGATTCTGCGTGCTTTTTGCGGGATGTGCAGAATCGACCTCGAGGCTGTTATTATGGGCACCGATGGTTGTTCTGCTCCCAATTTTGCCATCCCATTGCAAAACGCGGCCGCAGGTTTTGCTCGCTTATGTGACCCTCACGATCTCCCCGAGAGAAGAGCAACAGCTTGTAGAACGATCACCACTGCGATGACCTCATATCCTGAAATGGTCGCCGGCCCAGGACGCTTTGACACGCATCTTATGCAAGCAGCTAAGGGAACAATCGTTGCCAAAGTAGGAGCAGAAGGATATTTCTGCATTGGGATTATGCCTGGCACAATAAATGCCGATTCGCCTGGCATCGGCATCGCCATCAAAATTTCCGACGGTGACCAAAAGAGTCGCGTCCGCCCCGCAGTCATTTTAGAAATACTCAATCAGATTGGAGCGCTTGACAAAGCTCAACTAGAAACCCTGGCTTCCTTCGGTCCCAGCTATCCATTAAGGAATTGGCGTAAACTCCTCGTTGGCGAACTTCGGCCCATCGTAAACTTAAACCAATTCGACATACAGAAAAAATCAGGGTCTCTGGGAATGTCCGGGGTGCTCGGCCCGCCATAGGTGTGACAAATCCAGACCCATATGTGGAGCAAAAGCTTCGCAATTTCCCACATGTCGGGTGCAAAGCGTAGCAATCCCCTTTGAGCAAAACGACAGCAAATCCCAAAGAGCCAAAAATCATAAACTGCGAATTGCACCTTGGGCTTATTGCTTAGCAATCTAG
>CAZUSV010000194.1:8706-10612 GCA_964622645.1 uncultured Anaerolineales bacterium | reverse complement strand
CATCAGCGACTGGTCGTCGTTCTTCCAATTTGGAGTCAATATATCCTAGCCAGTGTTTGCACTCATTAGACCCCTCTCCCAACGTCCAGGGATCACTTCAAAAGTGGGGGAGGGGATCCAACTTCTACATTGATCCCGTGAGTTTATGAGAGCAACATCGTGCAGCTTGTCGATGTCGAACGGAATTTCAGCAATGGGTCTTCCCGATCTCAACTTTGAACTCGGTTAGATTGATTGGGATACCGGAGAGTGAACCATGCCTGCAAGTTATACTCCGCAAAACTACCAGCCACCCCGCCCGCAAAAATTTGGGCGTCGCAATTTCTTTCAGGGCAGATTCCCAATGATTGTCGCTGTAACGGGAATATTGAGCTGCATCCTTGCCCTGGCAACACTCGTCGGCTACTATTTTCTACGTTCACAGGATGTCATCAGTAAACCTTTGGTGTTGATCCACACCCCGAACGATGGCCAGCAATTTGAAGTCGGTCAACTAACGTCCGTGCGCGCTGTAGCACGGGACGACAATAAAATAGTACGCTTCGAGCTGTGGGTGGATGGACAATTGCACCAGACCGATATCAGCAGCGTACCAGGGGGCATCTCCCCCTTCCCCATGATGACCGACTGGCAGCCGATGACCCAAGGTGCGCATACGCTAACCGTTCGGGCGTTCAACGGTTATGGAATGCGTTCACAAGCCTCGGTTGTTGTGGAGAGTGTCGTAACTCCCGACCGAGATCGCGATGGTGTGGCCGACGGTATCGATGCCTGCGTAGACCAACCCGGATATGCCGCCACCGCAGGGTGTCCCGACCGCGACCTGGACGGAATCGCAGATGGCGTCGACCTCTGCCCCGATGAAAGCAGCCTGGTTGGAACCGATGGCTGCCCATCCATCACTGAAGGTGACTGGGACGGAGATGGCGTTCTTGATGAGGAGGACTCCTGTCCCGAGGAACCGGGTCCGGGGTTAACCGAAGGATGCCCCGATGCAGATGGGGATACGGTTCCTGATGTAGAAGACGCCTGTCCCGATGAGGCCGGCTGGGCTGACCATGAAGGTTGCCCTACCCCGGGCGATGCCGATGGGGATGGCCTGCTGGATGGGGACGACGCCTGCCCGGAAGAAAGGGGACCGGAGGCTAGTGAGGGTTGTCCCGATGAAGATGGCGATGGCATACCCGATCGTGAAGATGCCTGTCCGGGTGAATCGGGGCCTGCTGACACCGGGGGTTGTCCCGATATCGATGGTGACTCTGTCCCCGATGGAGATGACCTGGCACCGGGCGTGCCCGGCGGAACCGATGAGGGTGGCGCGCCCCCGGGGCCCGACCGCGATGGAGATGGCGCACCCGATGATGTCGACCCCTGCCCCGATGAATACGGCGAGCCAGAAGATGGCTACTGCCCCCCACCTGACCATGATGTCGGAACAGAAGATGACCGCCCGCTCTTCGAAATTCCACCCCTCGGAATGGATATGGGTATACCCGTGGAATTCCAAGCCCTGGAATTCAGCGTAGATGAGTATTGGGGAGAAGTATGGTGCTACATCGGTGTGGGTGCTCCTGATGATGAGGTCTATCGCCGTATAGAGTTCACCCCCGAACTCGGCGTAACGCACTGGGATTTGCGCACGCATCTCGGCGAGGAAGCCACCAGCCATCTACTCTGGGTACAAGACGATGATTTCATCCACGTAAGAGCAGAGTGCTATGGAATTCCTCCTGGGAGCGGAGGCCCTCCTATCTATCTTTATGGGTTTTCAAGACACCACCCCTCTTTGCATTGGGATGGGGAAGATATTGTCTATGGTGGTGATTACGCCATGGGTGTGTATCGACTCTGTCGCAACGGGTGTGAGAATGACTACCTGCCGCCACCTTTTCTTGAAGATGCAGGC
>CAZUSV010000194.1:0-8630 GCA_964622645.1 uncultured Anaerolineales bacterium | reverse complement strand
ATCCGATATCCAGGGATTCAAAGTATATATAAATGACAATTTTATTGATGCCACACCATCATCCGAGTACCGCACTTTCGAGATTCCCCTGACCGAACCAGCCTGCGGAGAAAGCCTTTCCATGCGAGTGTCAGCCTATATCGGGACCGATGCGCGTGCCCCTGAAATTGAGTCTCCCCTAAGCAATCCCATTACAGTAGATACACCCCCCTGCCCCAGAACGATACGCGTCAGTTTCAAGGCACTAAACGTTCACGGATTGCCGGCCGACGAAGGCGGGCGTCACACGCCTGGTCCCCTGACCGGGAATTTTTGGGCATCGTCCGGATCGAGCATAAAAATGCTAGAGTTCGATGGGGCCCATTGTATCCGCGCTCCCATAGGACGCCGATGCTGGGGGCTCAGGTTGCGAGAGGATGATCCCACCACGCTAGAGGACTATACCGTCCTGTCACTCTTCGACTGGATTCAGAGAGAGCTCGACTCATGCAGACGAGGTCCTTGCCCCGGGTACAGTGCTCCTGGAACCGACACAATCATCATTGAAGTGGAGCCTGGAGACGATCTAAATGTTGGCACACATCTCCTTGATCATGATGAGAATAACCCCAACGATAACCTTTTCAAGGATGAAATGACCATAAATCCTGACACATTACTTCCCGGGGAAACCATTACCCTCCCCATCCCCGGTAGGTACCTCGATGTACATGTAGAGTTCGAACTCCTTACGGGTAGTCCATAACCTCGTTTTGCCATACGTGTGGGATGGGCAAACCCCCAGGAAGACTGAAATGCGCTTGAGAATCCAGCAAATTACCTTTGCGCTGTTAGCGACAATCGTTCCGTTGCTGATTGGGGTCAACTTCTATACCCTTCTGCAAACTCAGACCACAGATTTGAAGTTGGTAGTTGGCTCGAAACCCTACGCGTATTCGGTCATCCCCGCTGCGGATCAAAGCGAACAGTCAAATATGGTGATGTGGTATTACTTCGATGCCAATATACCCGGCACGCTTTATCATGTTCCGCTTGGAAATAATGGATCAAAGCTGACGTTTACCGAGCCAGCAATCAAATTAATGCCTACCAGTCGGGCAGCGGTCATCGACATCAACCTGATCGTGCTGATTTTCTGGTGCGGCAGCATTTTGTTACTGCGGCAACGTTTTGAGCAACCAGAGGTGCGCATTCTCTTCCTGGTTTCACAAGCCATTGCTATCACCCTACCATACCCATTGGCACACCATCCAGTGATCTTACCTGCCCTATTGATGCTGTTACTCGAATTCGGTGGGTTCTTCTTAATAGCGCCGTTAGCGCTGCATGCCTTCCTGACATTTCCTGTGTGCGTCGGCACGCCTGGACAGCGAAGATGGGGATTTACACTGCTCTATTTATTGTTTTTGGGATCATTATTGGGATGGCTATTCGGTGGCCGTTTAGGTTGGCAGCTTAGCGCGCTTTACAGCTTTGTGATCGTGATTGCTGCGATTACCAACCTGATTGTGATCTATCGCCGCAGCACATCGCAGGATGATCGCGCCCGATTGCGCCTGATCGTGTTCGGCACTCTTTTAGCTGGTCTGCCGCCCCTATTTTTTTATCTGGCACCCGCAGCCTTCGGCACACCGATTTGGATGCCAGAGTGGTTAGCCGGGATCTTCTTGTTGATCGCACCACTCACCTATCTGTATGCTACCGTCCGGCATAATTTATTCGGTATCGACCGGCTGCTCAACCGCACGCTTGTCTACGCAATCTTATCCGTGGGAATTTTTGGTTTCTATTTGGGGCCATTCTTACTTCTTTATAGGCTGATCCAAGAGGAGATCGGCTTACAAATGCTGCTGATTTCAGGTCTGACTCTTTTTGTGGGCTGGTCATTCAATTGGGCACAAAGGCGCGTCCAGCGCGCGGTGGATCGCATCTTCTACGGGGGATGGTACGACTATCCTGGCGTGATCGAAACCATCAGTGATGCCCTGGCGGGGTGCACCGAACGCAGCCAGGTAAGCAACATTCTCACGCGCCAGGTTCCCCAGATGATGCAACTCGGCAGCGCCAGCCTGTGGATCGGGGAACCCAATGCTACCTTTCCACAGACCCCACCGAAACAGGAACGTTTCCGCTTCAAATTCCAAAGCGATGTACCAGCTCAGTGGACAGTAAGCGCCCACAAGGACGGTAGCGATCTCTCAGAAAACGACCGACGCATTCTGAACACTCTGGCCTATCAGGCTGAGATAGCCATCAACAACGTCATCCTGATCGAAACCCTGCAAACACAAGTGCGCGAAATCCAGTTCAGCCGAGAGGCGCTGGCACAAACCCAGCACCAGTTGCTGCGCTCTCGAGAAGATGAGCGTTCCCGCCTGGCTCGTGACCTGCACGATAGCCCGATCCAGACCCTGGTAGGTTTGAATATCCAACTGGGTCTGCTGCTTTCAAATCCGAGAATACCGGAGGGCGTTCAAGCTTCTCTTGGAGAAATGCGTGCCGAGGTGCGCGGTTTGCTGGGTGCGTTACGCCAGATCTGCACCGACTTACGGCCACCCATACTGGACGCCCTGGGCTTGGGCGTAGCCTTGCAAGTTCATGCCGAAGAATGGGGCCAGCAAAACGGGATCGAGATCCAATGCGATATTTCTACTAATTCAAACCTGAACAAGCTAACCGATGAAGTCGCGTCAATTTGTATCGTGTGGCCCAAGAAACCCTGGCCAATATCAGCAAACACGCTGAGGCAAAAAAGGTGCAAATCGATCTCCACGGAGATGAGACGCAGATCGAACTCACCATTCAGGATAACGGGTGCGGTTTCGAGCAACCCTCCACACTCAATAACCTGCCAGCACAAAACCATTTTGGACTTGTAGGGATGAGAGAGCGCATCGAACTCATTGGGGGCGATTGGATGCTGGAATCTGAACCGGGCGATGGCACTCGTGTTCAGGTTGTGTGGAAGAACAACCCCAAAATCTCTGAATAGTACCGCTGTACCGAACCCCATTTTAGAAATTGGTACAAATTCAGTACCACGCCTCGATGTCCGTAGGGCGGTATTTTGCTATTCTATAAATGCAGAACTGTTAATTTAGATTCGGGACTCAAAATGACTCGAGTAATCATTGTCGATGATCAACCCACTTTTCGCCGCCAACTGCGCCAGCTCTTGACCCATGCGGGGCTGACTGTCGTGGGCGAGGCTGACGATATCCCCACAGCCAAAGAGCTGGTACAAGAACATCAACCTGATATTGCTGTTGTAGATGTCATGCTGCCAGGCACCAGTGGCGTGGAAGGTACGCCCCAGCTCAAAGAATTAGCTGCCAATTTGAAAGTTATTCTAGTCAGCGCTTATCACGACCGCGCCCAGGTCTTTCATACGTCAGCACGCCAGGTTGGTGCCGAGGGCTTCATCACCAAAGATAGCCTGGATCTGGATGTGGTCCGCTCTTGGATTGCCCCAAAAGAGAGACGATCTAGCAGGAGGCCAAGATGAATGTGCGAATGCAAATTCACCGAATAGTATTCCTTTTTGGGCTAACGATTGTGCTTGCAGGATGCGAAATGCCCACGGGTTTCGAGAAGACAAATGCTTGGATCGATGTTCCCGTCGATGGCATTACAGTTCCTGAAGGGCAGATCATCCAAATCAAAGGTCATGCCAGCAATCCACAGGGAACGTCAAAGATCGAAATCTGGATCAATGGTGAGCTATATTTCGAGATCGAAGATCCCCCTACGCAAGGCAAGCTTTCAATGTTCTCCCAGGAATGGCTGCCGCCTAGGCCGGGTGAGTACACCATTCAAGTTTTGGCGATCGGTGGCGATGGTTCCGCCAGTGATCCGGACAATGCCAGGGTTCAAGTTGGCGCGCCGATCGCAGAGGTACAGCCTGTCCCCGAAGGTGAACCAGCCGACGACGGACCCACGCTAACCCCAACTGCTACCGCAACCCCAACACCCACACCGCCGACGGCCTCCGAGGTTGTGATCGAATTTTGGGCTGACCCGGGAGAGATCAACGCCGGTGGAAAATTCACCGTTCACTGGCATGTCGAGAACGTCAGGGAAGTGTTTTTCGGCGGCATGGAACAGCCCTTCGACGGCAGCTACTCCGACTACCTGTGCAAAAATGAGCGCTATACCCTCACGGTAATCCACGAAGATGGACGCGAGGAAAAGCGCAGTGTCAATATCACCGTCAACGGCCAATGTGAGCAGCCAGAGGAAGAATCTCAAGATTCAACGGAGGAAGAAAGCGGCTCTGAAGACCAGCCCCCCTCTCAAGGAGGAGAGAGCAGCTCTGCAGGCCAAGCCCCCTCTCAGGGAGGAGACAGCACCCCTCCCCCCGCGCCAAATCTCCTCAAGCCGGTCAATAGCAGCGACTTAGGCTGTGTAAGCTCGGTCATGCTGCGCTGGGAAGCCGTCTCTGACGATAGCGGCATCGTTGAATACCAGGTTGTAGTGCAGCGCCACCCAGGCGATAACAAATGGAGCAACGTCTCTGGCAGCCCGTACACGGGTATCGGCGGGACCGAGAAAGAAAATTCCGTCGAATGCGGCTGGGAATATCGCTGGCAAGTGCGCGCCATCGATGGCGCCGGCAACGCCGGGGACTGGTCTGGCTGGTTCACCTTCGTTATTCCGTTGACGTGATCGAAGAGGAAACAAAAATGAAGAAATCAAATATCAAGTTTGGTGCTGCACTGGGCGCATTGGTCTTGGTTGGAATCTGCGTGGTTGCCGCGATCTTATTGTATTTCCCCAACAAAGTTCGCGCCGTATACTCTCGACCTTTAGTTCTCATCCATGAGCCACTCAACCGGGAACAAATCTCATTGGGTGATCACGCTCTGGTAAATGCTACCGCTCGCAATAAGGGGGGCGTGAAGCGGGTTGAACTATGGGTTGATGATGTGTTCTATTTCGCCCAAGAAGTTGCCTCAGAGAGCGCTCCGCCCACTCTGGCGCTGATGGTCCCCTGGGAGCCTTTGGGCGAAGGCAATCACACTCTGGTAGTACGAGCCATTTCGGCTCACGATGTCGCCGGGCAGGCGAGCATTCGGGTGTGGGTGGAAGAAGCGCAGCCTACAGCTCACACAGTCGAGCAGGGAGAAACGCTTGAATCGATAGCCACAGACTATGGTATTAGCGAAGATGACATTCGCGATGAGAATCCCGATATGGCATCCGATGGTCCAGCAGCCGGCGAAACGATTGATATCCCTGGTGGAGGCAGCAGCTCGGGAGCAGGATCGCCCCCAGCGGGTGGCGCTCCAGCACCAAGCCCGGATGAGTCACCCCCTACACCTTCAGACTCTGTTCCAGGTGGCATATCCGATGTAGTTGAAGAAATCGGCGTTGATCTACCTGATCCTGCTGATGAGCTTTCGGATGAACCCGTAAGCGTACAGGTCGAAGCTCTGGCCCTGCAAACCGATGGGGCATACGAGGCGCTGCACTGTTATGCCAGCATGGGACATCTGGAACCCCAATGGTATCCTGATGTCGACCGAGATCAATCCACGGACGAATCCTTCGCCGCGTTAGGCGATACAGATTGGGATGTGGCCGCTCATCTCGGTGGTGATAATGCCCCAGTGTTCACCTGGCCGGGTAATCTGCCGATGCCCTTCGACATCAATTGTGTGGGCATCACTGGAGGAGGAACTGACAGCGTTGACCTGGGCCGCGTTGAAATACTTGCCGTACATGGTATATGGGATGGAGTTCCTCGCCTCGCTGAGAGCAGGGGTGGTGTGGGGCAATTTGAGTTGCAATACCGCATCGGTCGGCGCTCAGGGGGAATGGGCTTCCCGACGATTTTGGACAGCTCAATCCCTTCGCCTTTTAACTTGCGAACCGAGGGGTTTTATGAACTGCATTGGGATTGGGAGCCTGACCCTGAAGATGAATCACCCAGACCTATTGAGGGCTTTTACGTCTACGTCAACAACACACTGCAATTTACCGTTTACGGTTCTGATGAGCGTTCTATCATCCTGCCTCCGGAGTGGTTCAACCCGCCCTGTGGCTTGGATTACAGCATCACCATGGCAGCCTGGCATTCAGACCCTGAAAATCCCCGTTATGGAGAACCATTTTGGTCTTACCCCTCCGATCCGCTGGTGATCGAACGAGAAGATGCTCTAGAAGAATGTGATATCACTGCTTATGTTTCCTTTGATACTCTCACCATTAATCATTATGGGGAAGCTGAAATAGGTCCGCTATTGATGATGATGAACGTCAATAGCGAACTGAGTTCACATACTCTTGCTTTAGATGGTTCTTGCAGAGACGGTGATCCTGGCTGTGTAGGGTTGATGTTAGAGCCTGACCTGGACTACAGCATCAGCTGGTTGATGATCTTAAGCGATGATCCCAACTACGTTGAAGTACCTCTTACATCAGAAGGTTTGGGATTGGGCGTGGCAATCTTCGATCTAGAAGCACCTGGAGAAGGTTTGATATGCGAGGGGGTCATTCATATCCCAGGAGAGGAACTATATGATCCTGAAGGCGAAACGGATTACACCGGCACGCTGATCTCAAGCATACCAGATGAGCGCTGCCAGGTGGAATTCAGCATCAGCTCGGAATTGTTGGCATCTTATCGAGAGGACATCGGCTATCCTCCCTTACCGCAACTGGGCGTCGAAGATTTTGCCATCGAAGACGGTCGCTATTGGATCAACGTGCACAATTACAGCTCTGGCACCTGGGCCTATGATCTGGATGTACATATGACCAACAATACAGGTGGGACTATTCATACTTTCACACTACCTGATTTTGTGCTCCTGCCAGGCAATGAAGCAAACATCTTCGATCCTGATCAACCCGATATTCTTCCAACTGGTGATTTATGTGTAACCCTAGACCCAGAAAACAAAGTTCTAGAAAGTGTGGAACGCGCTAATCCGGGTTGGACCGCACCTCCTGAGTGTCTGGAAGCACCAGACCTGGTTATATCAAGTGCTGGATTCGCCGCTGATAACCGCACTTTCGTAGTGACCCTTGAAAATCGAGGCGATGCGCCAGTTCCCTTTGGCATGCGCGCTGGCCTGGAAGTCACCCGCCGAGATACAGGAGAATCGGAGACATTCAGCGGTTATCTTGGTGATGATGGCCTCAGCCCCTGGGATAGCGTCGCCATTGAACTACCAGTTCTGGATAATCCACTGCGTACATACGGTCTACGCACCAACTTCAGTGTTCGAGTTGATCCCGAAAATTTAATTCACGAATCGAATGAGAGTAACAACAATTTCGATCTCAATCAGGGGGCTCGCCGAGTGCAGTTGAATTGGCAAGGTTTCGAATTCAGTGGTCTTTACAGAGGTCGCACCCCCTGTAGCACTGACCTAACTGGTCTTTCGGTACCCTATTACCCCGCTGATGAAGGTGATGATAATGAACACCTCTTCCAGGCGCGCATTTTTATTGAGAACGGACTAGCCTCGCGCTGGGTAACCGATATCTCTAACCGTTGCGATATACCCTACGGAAGAGAAAACCTCTACGAGCATAACTGCCTGAACCACTGTCCAGGTGGGGGCACAGAATATATCGCTCCTTCCGCATTGATAGACGTGGCCAGTGGTGAGTGGATCAGCGTCTATTTGACTGGCGAACTCTATCCTGATGGCAGCGTATGGAACAAACGCGTCCTGGGCACGATGATTCTCACTTTTGATCCTGAAGAATTGACTGCCTCGCACCATCGATGTAGCGACGCCTACCCCTGGAGAGGAATAAACCGTTGGTCATATCTTTACCCAGAAGATTTTGATATCAGCCTACATCCCTGGTATGCCGGCTTCACGCTGTGCGCTGTAAGAGATTAAGAGTAATACCCATAACAATATGATCGTTACTTGCATCGATAGATACCAAGCCAAAACATGGAGGCACACCATGAAGACAAATCGAATTTCAAAAAGATTATCAATCATCTTGATCTTTCTGACTGTGATGATAAGCTCCTGTTCCGGAGAAATTGATCCTCGTCCCCAGGCCTGGATCGATTTCCCGCGCGATGGCGCCTCAGTACCACTCGGAGAGGCGATCACGGTGACATCGCATGCCTTCGCCCGTGAGGGTTTAGCGGAAGTGGTGCTTTCGGTAAATGGGGAAGCCTACCGACGCGATGCCCCCGTTGAAGCGGGTGTAGAATTCACAGAATTCAAGCAAGAGTGGATCCCCACAGATATCGGCATCTACACCTTACAATTGCAAGCTTATGATACAACCGGGGAAATCAGCAATCCGGCCACGATCAGTGTGCGCGTGACTGGGGAAATCGTCGTGGAACCCATCGAAGTAGACCCCACCACGGATACGCCTACCCCAGTTATATCCAGCACACCGACACTGACACCGACACTGACACCTGAGCCGGTTGAAGCTGCTCCAGCCGAAGGGATCGAGGTGGCCACCTGCCCACCCATTGCCACCGCGCTGCAAAGCGCCAATTGTCGCTCCGGGCCGGGAACAGCGTACGCCATCATAGTCGCATTTGCCGAAGGAGGAACATCAACCGTGGTTGGCCGCAACGCTGATAGTTCCTGGTGGGTGATCGAGCGCCCAGGCGGTTCTGGCACTTGCTGGGTATGGAG
>CAZUSV010000193.1:0-10845 GCA_964622645.1 uncultured Anaerolineales bacterium | reverse complement strand
GAGCGCGCATCAATCGCACTGATGAGGTCGCGGGTTCGAATCCCGCCAGGTCCACTGTGATATAGACACAGCATTATTTTGAGCTGCCCCGCTGGTTTCCTCCGGTGGGGCGGTTTGGGTTAAGCCATCTTTTTCTTATTGCAAATTACCCCAATTTTTAGTAATGTATAAATGAAGGGACTGTCAAACTATCAACATATTGTCATTGCAATGTCAAACCTTCGCACTAAGATCGTGCTATAGTAGAAGAGACAGGTTAGTCTAGTTGTTGCTGGTAAGGTAGAAATCCTGTGAAGCAAGTTATTTGCATAATCATGCTCCCAGTCATTCTTGTAAGTTGTGATGTGCCTTCAGACACTTTAAAAGCTGTTCCCCTGGCACCCACCCCAACAGGCGCGCCTATTCTCTTAGAAGTATCTTCTTGTGATATGAATGACTTTGATCACAATCCCAATATTGAAGATCGCCTGTCAATTTATATTGAAGAACCGACACATCTGCGAGGCGTGATTGATATCACCTCGGGTACCTCTGTGGAGCCAACCATCTATCTTGAAAACAGTAAATATATATTGCAAGGCCAGGATTTTGGAAATGAGCTCCAAAGGCGCATCATTGAAGTGTATGGTCAGGTTGATCCCGAGAATGAGGGTATCTTTTTGGTTAAAGCATTCGAAGCAATCCCCTATGCCGTGCTGATTGGACAGTTATGGATTAGGGAGTATGTTTGCCGAGAACAATGTCATGATTTTCTGCTTTTCGATGTAGAGCAAAATGGTAAGACTTACACCTTTTCGCTAAGTACCTATTCGAACATGTATCCTAAGCTGTGGGAACTGGCAGGATCCCAGGTTAGCCTGGCTGCAGATATTCTTAGTGGACCAGATTATTTGGACTATTATCGATTAAATCTGAGGTTTCTCTGTAAATGATCCAATGTCCTAATTGCGGCGGATTCAATGTCCATGAAGAGCGGCACATCCCCCAGCAGCGGAGTTGCGCCCGGTTTGTATTTGGACCTATTGGGACTATAGGGGTTGCGCTTGTTCTGCTTATTTTGATGTTTGCCTATGTATATAGGGTAACAGATGTAGCGGAAGCTCTTTCGTCCAAATACCTGATCCCGTGTCTGGCTCCCATCGTATTCGTGGTGGTATTTCTCGGTTTGATCTGGCTATTTTTTTACGGCGTAGTGGCGGTAGATAACGTTTTTCGAGCCAGAGTTCGTCGTAAACAAAAGCGCCTCGGAATGTACGAGTACCGGCGCATGTGCCGCTTCTGTGGGTACAAAGGGATTTTGAAACCCGGGCATCCCCATAACCGCGTCAAGGTCATCCAGCGTGGTGAGCGATTAACTCAGGTAAGATCGAGACAGCAGAGACGCAGCGCACAGCGGCGCGTTCAAATCAAAGCCTATCAACCCTACCTTAACGAGCTTCTGGATCATTGGCAGAGTACCTACAAGTATTCTCCAAATTTCACAATCAAAACAGATCGTGGCGCATATGATGCTTTCCGGGGATATCAGCGCGCCTTGGGGGAGATTGTCGAGATCAAAGCCGGGTATCACTCCATGGGACATGTGCGCAATTATTATCCCTCCAAAGAAGAGATGCGCGCTTTTATTGGTGCCTACGCCAATTTGCGCCGTGGTAACACCGAAGCAGCCGCCAAAACCTTGCAGCGACTGACCCAAACCGACTCTCAATTTGCGGATGCCTGGCTCTGGCGCACAGCGACGACAAACGACCTTCATCAGCGAATCGCTTATTTGGAAGAGGCGTCTCGTCTAGAACCCGCCCACCCTTTGGTGAGCAACGCCTTGGCGGTTGCGCGCGGGGTAATTTCTGCCGATGGCAAACAGCTCGGAGACGCCCAGGTTGTGGAGATCATCGTCACTCGCTGCCCACAGTGCGGTGGATCGTTGCGCTATGATCCTGACGAGACGGCTGTGATATGCCTTTACTGTAATTACCGCCAGGATCTGCAAGGGATTAGCCCGCTTACCATCGATCTTCCGCGCATCGCAAACCTGCGCCTGCAACGCCTCTCCCAGGAATCCCCCTGGAGGTTGGATGGCCAGTCTTTACACTGTCAGGCTTGCGGTGCAGCCCTAACGATGACCAGACACCTGACGCAGAAATGTGTCTATTGCGGTTCTACAAACGTTCTCGTTGAGGAGAGTCCCCAGGTTCTCGAACAACCAGATGGCATTATACCCTTCACGATCAACGAACAAAAAGCCAAGGCTGTTGTCAAGTCAACCCCGCTATATCGCCTTAATCATAGTACTTTGCATGGCATTTATGTCCCCTTTTGGGTGTTTGGCGCAACCGTAGAGACGCGGTCGTTGCATGTGCGGGGAAATCAAATCGTTGCCTCATGCCGGGACCAAGAGACGCAAGTGGATAGGGCCCTGCTCCCCGGCGTGGATGTGCCCCCAATTTCATTATTAGATCAAATGCTCCCCTATGATTTTCGAGAGTTGGAGAATTACGATCCAACCCTGTTGGCTGGCTGGGCTGCTCAACGCTACAACCTGGATGTCGAAGTAGTGGTCGAGGATGCTTACGATACTCTGTTGGCCCGTGCCAGCCTGGAAGCTGGACCACCGGTTCGATCTGGATTTTTGGATAGCCCACCGCGCGGTACTCGCCAGGCGCGTGTCATGCAGGTCAATAGTACCAGTTATCAATTGGTATTATTGCCGGTATGGGTGGTGTTGTTCGAATCGAAGCGCACGCGCAGAATAGCCCTGGTGAATGGGCAAACTGGAAAGCTTGTGTCAGGATTGACGTTGCCCGGCAGTTGAAAGCAGGACATAGATGATCGAGTGTATTCGCTGCAGAGAGTTGAATGTCTCCGAAGAACGACACATACGCCTGCCAGGCCAGAAGCTAAGCAGTCGTTTCTCACGGCTGAGAACCTGGTTGATCATCGCCTGGCTACTATTTTCTTTCCTGGGATTCCCCTACTGTCTCTTCCATTTCTCAATGTTTGGCGGGTTCTTGATCGATTTCAACCTCTATGAATCCATCATTTGGATTGGTCTGGGTGTATTCTCCGTTATACTTCTGGGTCCCTGGGTAATCTTGCTTTTTATAAAATCTATTGAATTCCTTGCATTACTTTTTTTCCCGCGCCTCATCCCTAAACCAACATATCGGATCGATTACTTGCGCCTGTGCGAAGCCTGTGGATATCGCTGGATTTGGAAGCCCGGCGCAGGGGAGATTTGGATGCGTTTACACGCCTATCTTTACCTGCATGCTGCAAATGTGACATCAATGGGTGAAGAAGGTGATGCCGCCAGACAGCGGGCTCGCAGTGAAATGCAGCGCGCCAGGGTGCAAGCCTACCTCCCACTCCTGAGAGAATTGCAGGCCCATTGGCAAGGTGCCCCCGATATCCTGGCAAAGACTCAGGCTACGACCATAGTTAGCTACGAAGACTATCAACGTGCCCTGGGGGAACCGGTCAGCTTTGACCCTGGTCACGCCATCACAGGCTACGTGCGCCGCTATCATCCAAAACCACGCCAGCAAAAGGCCTTTATGGAAGCCATCCGCCAGTTGCGAGGGGGCGATCGGGCTGCCGCAGCCGAAATCTTGGAGGGCCTGACGCGATCCACCTCACAGTTTGTAGATCCCTGGCTCTGGTTGAGCGCACTGACTGACGATGGCCATCAGCGTATGTGGCATCTCGAGCAAGCTGTGGGCCTGGATCCGGCCCACCCACTGGCGGTGGACGCCCTGGCACTGGCGCGCGGCGAGATTTCCCTGGAACAGGCGCAATCGGGAGACAGATCAGGGACGCAGGTGATCATCGTCCGCTGTCCAAAGTGCGGCGGCTCCCTGCACCACAAACCTGGTACAGAGGTGATCTCTTGTGCATATTGTGGTTACCATATTGATTATCAAAGAGCCAACCTTTTAGATGCCGGGGCTCCACTTATCAGCAACTTACGTCTCCAGCGCCAGGCCCAACGCCATACCTGGCAGGAGAGCCAGCAGTCGCTTCTCTGCCAGGCCTGCGGAGCAGCATTGACCATGTTCCACAAGCATCTGGCCAAGCAGTGTGCCTACTGTGGTTCCACCAACGTGCTGATCCAGGATGAGCGACTTGAGCTGATGCAACCCGATGGTATAGTGCCCTTTAACGTTTCTCAGGATGAATCTACCCAGGCCATTCGCGCTGCATTTCGGTCTGGTGTTGGAAAACGGGATACCAGCTTCGAAACCCTGGAAGGGTATTTTGTACCTTTCTGGATGTTTGATGGGACGGTGGAAAAACAGATCTTATTCACCTGGAAGACGCTTCGGAATAAGGATCGCATCTTAAGTTCACGAATTGATCAAAAGTATCAATTCGACAACCTGATTTTCCCAGCCGTGAAAGTGCCGACACCGTCCCTGTTGGATCAGTTATTCCCCTTCGGTATATCCAAGATCGTTCCCTACGAACCACGGTTCCTGGCCGATTGGCCTGCTCAGCTCTACACCCAGGATGTCGAGTGGGTGGTCGAGGGTGCCTATGACACCATGCTCGGTAAAGCCTCGCAACAATCAGGTCCGGAAATAATTCGTACATCGCCAGCGCCAGCCAAACGTGCGGTAGTTTCGTTTCAGGTAAGCAAGACGACTTACCAATTGATCTTGCTGCCGGTGTGGGTAGCGATGGTGCGATCTGGATGGGAGCATAGACTGGTACTGGTGAACGGATATGCCGGGAAGGTGGTTATGAGCGAGAGTATTATTTCAACAGTTGAATGATGGAGTCCAAAAATGACCCATGTTTTTAGAACCTTCATCAAAATATTGCGAGATCCTCAAGTGTATCGCCAACAGCAACAGGCAGAATTTGAAGCAGCGCGTCAAAAAATTCTCTGGGTTGGTCGGCAAACCTGGATCAAGATCCGGATCGACTATACTACTTCAAATGCTATTTCGAGCAGGCAGATGGGGACTGGTTGATCAACGATATTGGGATGGTTCGATGAAGAAAGAGGGTATTTCCCTTTTTGTGATGTACGTATTTGCTGGCCTCGGTTTGATAGCGGGATTGATCTTCGCAATTGGCTGGAGTAATGGCAAAGTTAGAGTCTGGGATTCTGCTCCCTTACCCGAGGAATCCTTGGCTCACCGGTTTGTAATTTTCGAAGCCCCTGTGGTTTATGTGGAGACTGATGATGGTAGGGTCTTCGTCCAACATCTGAGTGCTGATGAGCCAACTTGGGAGCAAATCCGCCCAGCATTTCTAGGAGAAGTCTCTCATACCCTGAGCGGCAGTTGCGCATTCACCAGCAGTGATTGGTCTGGATACCGCCGACCTCCGGGGGTTATTCGGGAGCGTCTGGAATGTACACTATACAGGACGATTTTGGGGGGTGATGAGTATCGATACGTGATCCTGGATAATGGGGATGTTTGGCGTTGGGAGAACCCATCTCTTGGTTTAGGATATTTGGGCTTTTTCTTGTTGGCGCTGGCAGTCGGAGCGTTTGTGGGAGTCTTAATTGGCTTAGGGTTTCTTGGTTTGGTTTACTGGGTCAAAGGTCGGAGCATTGAAGCTGAAGCGTTGGATGACCAGTATCCCTGGCCACCACCCGTACCAATTCACGTACCTATCCAATACACACCACCTCACTTTTGCCCGCAATGTGGTCTAGAGATGGTACTAACTTCGCCTAAAAGGCGGATTTACTGCTCCCACTGTGATTATCACTTTCCTGATGAGCATGAATTTCTTCAAGCCGCACACCCCATTCCCGGTGATTTTCACTACTGTGAACGATGTGGTTCAGAGATTGGAAATGCCTTAGACGATTGCCCGACAAAATCTCTGGATGAATGCCCCTATACACGAACAGAACATCCCACTTTCAGATCCACTGAGGATCGATTTTTCGGGTGGATCATGTTGCTGGTAGCCTTCGTGCTGCTAGCGATAAGATTGCTTTACTGGGAAAGCTCAGATATCTGGTTATCCCTGTTTTGTGTGGTTACGCCGATGTGTTTTGGCATTTGGGGAGTTTTTAGCCGCCAGCAAATCCTGAAAAACCAAGTTACTGGTGTATATTGGGAGCGTTTTGAGATCTAAAACACGTACAAATAAAGGAGGCGAATATGTCTAGCCATAAATTCTATCTACTCCCTGGTCTGATGGTTGCATTTCTGCTGATTGTCGCTCTATCTGCGTGTGCTCCCCAAGATGCCTCCCGCTCCCGCAGCGAGTACGTTGCTGAACAAGGCGCCACAGCCGCGGCCCAGGGCTACGCCAGCGAGGTTGATCTGCTGCAGGGCATCATGCCGGCTGAGGAATTGCGCGTTGAAGAGTATCTCAACTACTACGATCAGGCTTTCTCATTACCCCCGTCGGGAAGTGTCCTCGCACTTGATGCTGCCTTGGGCAGCACCCATGTTCCCAACAGCGGCGGTGAAGCTTGGCTGCAATTTGGTCTACAGGCTGCTGAGGCACTCCAGGAAGATATCCGCCCTCTCAACCTGACCCTGGTGTTGGATAGAAGTGGATCCATGGCCGATGCTGACAAGATGAGCTATCTCAAGCAGTCGCTGCATATCCTGCTAGACGGATTGAAACCAGAAGATATTCTGGCAATCGTAGTTTACGATGATAACGCCCAGGTCGTATTCCCGGCTCAGATCGTTCAAGATGGGGAGCTGGCGCGCAGCACGATCGACAATCTGAGGCCCGGTGGAGCGACTAATCTGCATGGCGGCTTGATGCTAGGGTATGAGGAAGTCTCCATATTTTATGCTCCCCACCTCAACAATCGCGTCATCCTGCTTACGGATGGCATCGCCAACCGGGGGAAGACCGATCCGGATAAGATCGCCGCTGACTCGCTAATCTACAACCAGCAGGGCATCTTCCTCTCGACTATAGGTCTGGGTTACGATTTCAACGACGAACTTCTCAGCACGCTGGCCGAACAGGGTAAAGGCAATTACCATTTCGTTGGAGACGCTGAAGATATGCAGCGCGTTTTCCAGGAGGAGCTCACAGGATTGGTACAAACTGTGGCGACTGAGGTCTGGTTGACCCTTAACCTAGCAGAAGGTGCCCAAATCCAGCGCGTCTACGGTTACGATTACACCCTCGAAGGCAACACCATGTTGGTGCAGTTCGATGATGCCGGGGCGGAGAGCAGCCAGATCTTGATGGTCAAGCTCATCCTCCCAGCGGGGGAGGGCGCAGATCAAATCCTGGCGCGTGCTACCCTGACATATCAGGATGTCTTCGGGGAGGCGCAGGCTGAACAGGAGACCATCCTGTCTTTTTCTTATGGCGCGCCTGAACCCTATGACCCCCTGGTTTCTCCATCAGTTCGTCGCAATGTTACTATTCTGAAAATGGCCGAGGTCTTACAACAAGTTTCCTACCTGAGCGATCAAGGAAAATACCAGGATGCTCTATATCTTGTGGAGGGGATCAAAGCCGATGTTTGGCAGATCGCCACGCAGGAAGATGATGCCCAAATGCTTGAGGATGTAGAAATCCTCAACAATTACGAGACCACCTTGCAAGCGCTCATCGATGTGAGCAGTGCACCCTCACCGTTTTCAGGTTCACCCCCGGATGACTCACAACCGGCACCGTGCCCCTCTCCGTTGGCGTTCGTCGGCTTGGTCGCTCTAGCTGTGGGTGTGACCAGGAATTATCGGCGAAGAGAGAACCTGCCATGAACAGAAAACCGCTCAAACGGGTTTGCTTGCTGGTTGCTCTGGCAGCAGTAAGCGTGCTGAGTACTGCCTGTCCTAATCCCAACACTCCCGTGCCTCCGCCAGTCCTGAAAGAGTTACCCACCCCTTCACTGCTACAGGAAGTTTCCATCTGGATCTCCCCCATAGATGGCATGGTCATTGTGGACATCCCGGCAGGTACCTTCCAGATGGGCTGCAATGAAAACGAAGCTGAGGGGTGTCGATTCCATGAAGGGCCGCTGCACAGCGTCTATCTGGACGCTTACGCCATCGACAAATACGAAATCACCAATGCTCAGTACCAGCAGTGTGTAGCGGCAAGCCCTTGTGAACCGCCTGTATCGAATTCATCCCGCACACGAGAGGCTTATTATGACAATCCGGCGTATGCCGATTTCCCGGTTATCCACGTCAACTGGGAGATGGCCAGCGCCTATTGTGCCTGGGCCGGCAGGCGATTGCCCACTGAAGCGGAGTGGGAAAAAGCGGCCCGTGGCCCCGATGATACACGCCTCTTTCCCTGGGGAGATGAAGCCCCAGATTGCGCGCGTCTGAATTACCGGATCTACCGCAACGGGACCTATGAATCTTGCCAAGAGGATACTACACGGATAGGCAGCTATCTTTCTGGTGCCAGCCCGTACGGTGTTATGGATATGGCCGGAAACGTCTACGAGTGGGTAGCAGATGTTTTTTCGGAGAGTTACTACGAAGACTCGCCCTCTTTTAACCCCACTGGTCCTCGCTTGGGGAGCCGCAGGGGTTTGCGCGGGGGCAGTTATGGTAACGACTGGACGGGTGTCCGTGTTACCGCTCGCGGCGGTAGCCTATCTGATGATACGCACGATCTGTATCGATTCGGATTTCGCTGTGCGGTGTCGATCGGAGAATGAAGTGTCCCATTGTGAGCACTGTGGTCGAAGATTAGGCCCTGAGATCACCACCTGCACCCGACGTTCGTCAGAAGAGTGTCGTCTCGAGCTTCAACGAAGGCATATCGCACCCCCTTTAATGATCCTGCTCACGACCTTCGTTCTTCTCAGCTTCACCGCTGTTAGCATTGTCCTACTCTGGCTGACAATTGGAAGAAGAGTCAATTTCGATGTTGATGTCTTCACGTTATTGCTGTTTACCGAGGTGACCCTGCCTATAGGAATATTTTCCCTAACTCATCTTTCTAATCCCAGAAATGGCGCCATGTGGCTGTGCGATAACCTGCTGCGGCTTGAGCTGGAACAAATGACCGTAAGTGCGAACGGGCTTGCCCTGGGATTATGAGCTGAGCAGGTTATGTTATGGTTACAGTAAATGATTGTCATTCAAGTGAGTTATGATGAAACAACACTACTTTTTCTTGGCACTTATATCCCTGGCAATAGCGATGCTGGCCTGCATCATCGAAGAACGCTATCCGCCTACGGTTGCTCCTACCTTGGATATGAGCGATTATATTCAGACCGACATTCACGCAACATTATTCGTCTACGATGCCAGCATAGGCGAGGATAAACCCATCGCGGGTGCAGAACACTCCCTGTGCGATACACCTACCTCAGAAAATGGCATCGCCGTCTGTCCCTGGTTAACGGAGCCAGTAACCGAAGAATGGTGGGATGAACATGCAGAGTTAGGTCGGCGGGTGCAGATATCCGTTCAGGTCGAGGGTTATCAATCGATCACGGTTGTTCGCTACGGATGGCAAACTCGAAGCCCTGAATTCAAAATCGGGCTTTTGCCAAGCGGTATCTCGACCCCCTCGATGATTTACGCCAACCTGACTGCCAGCGTGAATTGGGATACCCCGATAGTTGTGTGGGAAGGAGAACAGATCACCATCGAAGCGCTGCAGGGCAGTTGGGGCGCATGGGGCGGTCCAGGTGGCTGCTATAATCGTGCCGATGGCGCGGGATTTGCTGATGAGTATCGCACAACCATCCCCGTTCCCGAGGCACCCGTTGGTGCCTTGATTGGACGCATCAACGACAATACGCCATTTCTGATTGGCAACCGGCTGGAAATGATCGTCCCGCAGGATGGCATACTCTCCTTTGGGATCAATGACAATGCCTTGGGCGACAACTGCGGCGAACTGATCGTGCGTATTCTGACGGACATACTTGAAGATGAAGAGGGCAATCTACTTCCCAATGGGGATTTCTCGCAGGGTTTGGAGTACTGGACGATCCACAAGAACGAGGCTTGCTCTGCTTGTGAAATGGATGTCGTCGTTGAAGACAAAGATCACGCTTACATCCTTAAATGGGAACAAACCGGAGGTGTGCATTATGCTTCGGCTATGCGAGCCTATCAGCGCCCAGATATCGATCTCAGGGGTTGTGGCAGTCTAAAACTCTCCTTTGACGTGCGTGTGGATGATTACACGCTCCTCAACAGCGGTGCCAGGTTCCATGCTGATCACGGTGAATACCCCGCCAAGATCACCATTCGATTTTTAGATTCTGAAGGCCAGCGCATCGAGTGGACGCGTGGTTTCCTGCACGAATATGATGGCACCCATTTGGTCAACTATACCATCGTCCCTCCAGGTGGGTGGTATACCTACGAAGTCAATCTGCTGGTCCCGGAAAATTGGGTAGACCATAACGGCGAACCATTGCCACCTCCGGTCATATTGCATGAGTTCAATGTCAGCGGGAGCGGTTATGATTATGTTGGAGCGATTACTAATTTGCGCCTGATGGGGTGCCAGGTTGCATCAGATGGACAATGATGAACTAAAGATCTTGTTTTTACTGTTTCTGCTTTATCAAGATTTACTCTCGAAAAACTGAGTGATCCCATGCAAATTTTCATCTGTCCAGAATGTGCTCATAAAAGTTTCTACGATCCCTGGGTCGAATCCGCGCACTGTCCACGCTGCGGTTACTCTCCACAAACCCTGGGAGACCAGCCAGCGGATTTCGCAGACCTGCGCGAGGCCGTAATCTCGCTTGCCAGGGAGGAGATCACTCTCATTTATCGAGCTACCAAGAATATGGCCGAGGCCCGTGACTATATTATCATGGTGCGCCGGGACGATTATCTGGAATAGTACAATTATCATTTCTGTTAATTGGACTTTAGACAAAGATTGACAAAAAGATAGGAACTGTGGCATTCA
>CAZUSV010000192.1:1821-10849 GCA_964622645.1 uncultured Anaerolineales bacterium | reverse complement strand
CAAAATTGTTATGCAGGTATTCCATGGTGTAAGAACACCAGCATAATATGAGTCAGGAATATTGTATGAACATGATCAACATAGCTTCCCCCCTTCAGCGATTAAGAGCAAGAAAATGGTCATTGACCATGCGGGCAAAATTGATCACAGCTTTTGTATTGGTTACCCTGATCCCCATGGCAATCCTGGCCATTCTCAACGGACGTAACGCTCAAACCGCCTTGATCGCCGACGCCAACCAGGCGCTTTTTGCTGTGGCCTCCCAAACTGCGGCCAGTTTGGATACTTTCATCGAAGCAAACCTCAAGGCAATTGAGACCGAAGCGCAACTCCCCGTTTTAGTAGATTATTTAGCCATCCATCGTGATAATCGCCAGGGCAGTGATGCTGAAGAAGGGGTATTAGCGCTGCTTAGAGCAATTAAAAATAAGGACCCCTTCATTTCTTCTTACGCAGTATTGAATGCTGATGGAAAAGTTGTCATCGATACACTCATGGTGGATATGGGAGTTGATAAATCTGTGCGGGAGTATTTTAGTGTATTCAAGGAGAGTAATGCGCCAACCAGCGCCTATGTAACACCGGTTTTGTTCCACCCTGAATCTGGGGAAGCATACCTATATTTCAGCAGCCCAGTGATCTCTGATGCAGGAGAATTCTTGGGGGTATTGCGCGTTCGCTATAATGCGAGCGTTCTGCAAAACCTGCTCGAAGACAAGAATGATCTGGCAGGTCTGGGTTCTTTTGGCGTGCTATTCGACGAGCACCATCTTCATCTTGCGCATGGTTCTGCCCCAGAAGTCAACTTCATCCCCATTGTGGAGCTGTCAGTTGAACGTGTAGCCCAACTACGTTTAGAGAATCGATTACCGCACTTATCCGATGATGCATTATTCATCATGCAATTGGATGATCTCGAAGAGCACTTATCCAACCCTGAAACGCAGAGATTCTTCGAGGCTGAGGATGTTGCCACGGGAGAACTTATCAATCAGGTTGCCATAGCCCAACTCGAAACTCAACCCTGGCTAGTGACATTTTTCCAGCCGCAAGAGATCTTTCTGGCCCCAGTCGAAGCGCAGACGCGTACGACATTACTGTTGGCAGCTTTCATCGCCGCAGGGGCTATATTGTCTGCTTTCATGGTCGGGCAGGCTCTAGGGCGCCCGATTTTGCGACTGACAAACACAGTTACAAATTTTACCGAAGGAAATTTGGATGCACGCACTTCGATTGATTCCCATGATGAAATAGGTATCCTGGCATCTAGTTTCAATAAGTTGGCCGAACAGGTTGGCAGCTTATTGAGAGGCTTGGAGGAGCGTACTGCTGAACTAGAGATCGAAGTCCTCGAACGGAAGCGGGCTGAAGACGCTGCCAAAGCGAGTGAAGCACAGTTTCGCGGTGTGCTGGCAACCGCACCTAATGCGATCGTGATTTCAGATTTCGATGGTCGCATACTGCTGGTCAATGAGCAAGTCGAGAATGTTTTTGGATACCCAAGAGAAGAGTTGATAGGTCAACCTGTTGAAATCCTGTTACCAAAGGATCTCGAAGAATTGCATATCAAACATCGTGGAAAGTATTTGGATGATCCTTATACGCGTGCAATGGGTTATGGTTTGGACTTGGAAGGGCGACGAAAGGACGGTAGTACGTTCCCAGTGGATATCAGCCTCAGCCCTTTAGAAACCAGCGATGGCACCCTCGTCACCAGCATTATCCGCGATATTACCGAACGCAAGGAGTTCGAAGAAGCTTTACGTGAGAGCGAGGAACGCTATCGCTCCACTTCGGAACTGACTTCGGATTATATTTACAGTGTGAATTTCTTTTCAAATGGTGAAAGTGAATTGGATTGGGCTACCGAAGCATTCACTCCATTGACAGGATTTTCCCCAGAAGAATTGGATCAACGGGGTGGTTGGCCCAGCATCGTCCATCCTGAAGATGTAAATAAATACCACCAACAGCGCGATATACTGCTTCGCAAGGGCGGAGCGGATTTTGCCATATATCGCATTATCACCAAGGAAGGAAATATCCGCTGGTTGGAAGATCACCGCAGTGCCACCCGGGATGAAAAGACTGAACGAGTTTACCGTATGTTGGGAGCGGCCAAAGATATCACGGAAACTGTGACATCTGAGCAAGCTTTGCAACGAGCGAAAGATGATGCCGAGGCAGCCAATCGAGCTAAGAGTGCCTTTCTGGCCAATATGAGCCACGAATTGCGTACTCCCCTGAATGCCATCCTGGGCTTCACTCAGTTGATGAATCGTGACCAGTCGCTTAATTCAAAACAGCGCCAGCAAATTGATATCATCAGCCGTAGTGGAGAACACTTGCTGGCGTTAATCAATGATGTACTGGAAATGTCGAAGATCGAAGCAGGACGTATGGCATTGGACGAAACAGGGTTTGATTTACACACCCTGTTAGATGATCTCACTGATATGCTTACCCTTAGAGCCACCAATAAAAGTATTGGGATTCAGGTAGAAATGGCTCATGATGTACCCAGATTCGTTCGAGCCGATGAAGGAAAATTGCGTCAGGTGCTGATCAACTTATTAAGCAATGCGGTTAAATTTACTCACCAGGGTGAAGTGGTGCTGCGTGTCAGTTGCCCCCTTGAGGTATCCAATGATCGACTTAGTTTTGAAGTTCAAGACTCTGGAATGGGTATCCCACCTGATAAATTAGATTCTATCTTTGATGCCTTTGTGCAGGTCGTTTCTGGTCAACGAGCAACTGATGGCACTGGGTTAGGGTTAGCGATCAGCCAACAATATGTCCGGTTGATGGGAGGCGAAATTTCCGTATCTAGCGAACTCAATGTCGGTTCGACCTTCAAATTCGAACTTCCTATCAAGCCTGCATCTGCTATTGATATTGCGCTTGATGCACCACAGCGCCGTGTCGTGGGTGTGAAATCTCAACACCCCGGGTATCGAATATTAGTTGCCGAAGATCATCAGGAAAGCCGCCAGTTACTGGTTGAGTTGTTAGATCCCTATGGATTCGAAATCCGGGAAGCTGAAAATGGACTGGAAGCTATCGAGTTGTGGCAGTCCTGGCAACCAAATTTGATTTTGATGGATATGCAAATGCCCGTGATGGATGGATATGATGCCCTGCGCCATATCAAAGGTACACCTCGAGGAGAGGATACAGTGATCATTGCAATTACTGCCAGCGCCTTCGAAGAAGATCGTGAGAATATCCTTACCGAAGGTGCCGATGATTTTGTGCGTAAGCCATTTCAAGAAGGATTGATTTATGAGAAATTGGCCAAACACCTGGACGTAGAATTTCTTTTCGAGGAATTTGTGGCTGATTCTGTCTTCGAGCAAACGGTTGATTTGGCAGATTTGCTATCACCTTCCTCCCTTGCACTGATTCCTGAAAACTTGTTGGTCGAGCTTAATCAGGCCGCCGTTCAGGCTGATATGGTCAAAGTCGAATCTTTGATCGATGATATCCGCCTTCACAATCCTGATGTGGCAACCCTTTTTGAGGAGTGTGCCAAGGATTTCCAATATCACAAGATCACTGAGATATTGGGAGCTGTAGGAGATATACAATGAGCATTGATTCAGCAAAAGGTGACATCCTGATTGTGGATGACACCCCAGCCAATTTGCGATTGCTAGCAGGGATGCTGTCTGAGCAGGATTATAGAGTGCGTCCTGTCTCCGACGGCGAAGCCGCTCTAAAAGCTGTACAAGCCTCGATACCAGATTTGATATTGCTCGACATCAACATGCCCGGGATGAATGGTTACGAGGTCGCACACAAGTTGAAAGCTGGTCCAAACACCCTGGCTATCCCCATCATTTTCATCAGTGCCTTGAATGAAGTGCTGGATAAGGTCAAAGCTTTTGATTCAGGGGGCGTTGATTACATCACCAAACCTTTCCAACTGGAGGAAGTCTTGGCACGAGTAGAAACACATCTCAAGTTGCGGCAGCTACAAAGACAACTCGAGCAGACCAATGAAGTATTAGAAGTTCGCGTTCAGGACCGAACTGCTGAGCTAGTTTCACTCAACCAATCCCTGGATCGCTTTGTCCCTCACATTTTGTTAGACTACCTCGATAAAGAGAGTATCGTCGATGTGGGCTTAGGTGATCATGTACAGGGAGAGATGGCAGTGATGTTTTCTGATATCCGCGGGTTCACCGCCCTCTCAGAAAATCTTGCTCCAGAAGAAAGTTTCAGTTATTTGAATGATTACCTGGGTGTCGTAGGCCCGATCATTCGAGAAAAACATGGTTTTGTGGATAAATATCTCGGGGATGGGTTGATGGCAGTGTTCCCCCAAAACCCAGAGGACGCTGTCAAGGCGGCTATCGCCATGCAAAATGCCCTGATAGGTTACAACCAATCTTTACAAGATCAGGGGTTGAATTCGATCCAGATTGGAATTGGGATCAATACTGGCAAAGTGATGTTAGGGATGCTCGGTGAGCAACAGCGCATCCAGGGCACGGTCATCTCCGATGCAGTCAATGTCGCCTCGCGTTTAGAAGGCTTGACCAAGCAATATGATATCAATATCGCCATCTGTCAGGGAACGATGAAGGCTGTGCAAGAATCAGGAGATTATCATTTTCGTTTCATTGACCGGGTGCGTGCTCAAGGGCGTATGGGCACGATGAATGTTTTCGAAGTATTCGACAGCGATCCCCCTGAGATGCTGGGGAACAAACAGAAAACGAAACTTGATTTTGAGCGTGGCCTGGAATACTATTATCAGCGTCAATTTGCCGAAGCGGGTGTCGAGTTCAACAAAGTGTTGAAATTAAACCCTGAAGATAAGGTCGCTCAAATTCATCTCAAGAGGGCTGGGCATTATATGGCGGAGGGGGTTGCCGAAGATTGGACAGGGGTTGAGTTGCTGGAAGCAAAATGATGCCAGAAACCCGGATTTTCCGAGAAACCTCTCGGGAATGACACACCGCAATCACAGAATACGCTGAATTTACGCGACAAACTCTAAAAAATGTCTTGGGTAACAGCATCTTGAACACTGTATTTTTATTAGGAAGCCAGGAACGCCGTTAGGCGTGAATTTTTTTCTTTTTATTCCTGAATTCCTGGTTTCCTCATGAAAATGGTTTCAAGGGATACTGTTTACAATGTTATTAGACAGTACAGCAAACTCTAAAAAACCGGGTTTCTCAAGGATTAGTTATGCTTTTCCCAAACCTGATACAAGCCCAGATTCCCTTCATGACCGTCAGAATAGAACGTCTCAATAATCTCGAAGCCAGTTATTTGTGCGAGGGATTGCAATTCGGTCTCGCTGAATTGGTGTACGTAACGCAGCCCGTAGCCACCCCGACGCCAATCCAACAGGTGATCGCCAGGATCGACCTGACTGGAATTCAGCCCGACCGCGTCCCAGGGTTGGATACGCGCTTTCAGGCGTAGGCTGTTCAGAAATTGCCAGTTGGAATGGATTAAGCGACCGTTAGGGGCTAGCAGATTGTGGATTTTTGTGAATGTTTGCAAGTGGAGTTCCCTGCCAGGAAGATGGTGAAAAACAGCGAAAGCCAGAACGATATCGAATTCTGACCGCTGACCGCTGACGGCTGACGGCATATCGCCGAACGCCAAATCCCATTTCGGATCAGATAAATCTGTAAAGGCAAAGGTAATGTTTGGGGATTCCAACGATCCCGCACGGGCTATGTCCAGAAGCTCCACGCTGAAATCGAGGCCCAGGTAAAAGCCCTGATGGCCGCGTCGGACAAGCTCTCGGGCTAGCTCGCCGTTGCCGCATCCCAAATCCAAAATATCGGCGTCAGAGGCAATCGTCTCCAAAATTCGTAAAACCCCTGGCTGCAGGCGTCCCCGCGTTGCCGAAAATTGGAGTGCAAAGGTCTGGTAAAATTGCTTGTTGAGTTTGATCAGCCGATTAGCGGTAGACGAGTCCATATGAAAATTATAGCAGTGTAGTGGTATGTCAACCATGAATGCAAAGTGTAGCCGTGATTTCATTATCACGCCTAGCGGGGTATTGAAACCCCGGCTACGATGATTTTCTTTATGATTGACAACTGACACACCAGTAGAACCGTGGTGAGTACAGAAAAAGAACGCTGGTATCGATCGAAGCAGTTAACCCCGCAAAAGCGGGTTTTAGCTCGGCGCGCATTAGAAAATATCCGCGATGGCCAGGATGTTTTCGATGCCTTACGTCGCAATCCTCTGCCCAACGGTGAGGGTTTTTTGAACAAGTCTACGCTGGTGGCGGTTTATCGCGACCTGGTAGCAGCAGGCGAGTGGCAGGCAGATGCGGCCCTGATGGCTAAGATTCGCCTTAAGCCAATGCGTACGCTCTCAGGGGTGACGACGGTCACGGTGCTGACCAAACCGTATCCCTGCCCAGGGAAATGCATCTTTTGCCCTACGGATGTACGCATGCCCAAGAGCTACCTGCCCGATGAGCCGGGAGCGATGCGCGCTCTGCACCACGAGTTCGATCCTTACGAACAGGTCTATGCCCGTATCCAGGCTTTACACGCTGTCGGGCATCCTACGGATAAAATCGAGCTTTTAGTGTTAGGGGGAACGTGGAGTTCCTACCGGGTAGATTACCAGGATTGGTTCTTAAAACGCTGTTTTAACGCCATGAATGGCGTTGAATCTGAGACTTTGAGAGAAGCTCAAGTGTTGAATGAAACTGCTGCACATCGCAATGTGGGCCTGGTGGTGGAGACGCGACCTGATCATGTCGATGTGGATGAGATCGCCTGGCTGCGCTCTTTGGGGGTTACCAAAGTTCAGATTGGCGCCCAGAGCCTGGATGATGAGATTCTGGATCTGAATAAACGCGGTCATTCCGTACAGGAATTAAGGGACGCGCTGGCGCTGCTGCGGGCAGCGGGCTTCAAGGTGGTGCTGCACTGGATGCCAAACCTACTCGGTGCCACGTTGGACTCAGACCGTGAAGATTTCGTGAGGTTGTGGCAGGGCTTGTGTCCCGATGAACTCAAGATCTACCCCACACAGTTGCTGGCCAACGCCGAATTGTATGAGTATTGGCAGCGCGGGGAATATATACCCCATAAAACCGACGAACTGATCGAGCTGATCGCTGATGTGAAGACGACCATCCCGCGCTACTGCCGGGTCAACCGGGTGATTCGGGATATCCCCTCCACCAATGTGGTCGAAGGCAACAAACGCACCAGCTTGCGCCAAGATGTGCAAATGTTATTGAAAGAACGAGGGGAGCGCTGTGAGTGCGTGCGCTGCCGTGAGGTGCGCGGCCAGGATATCGAGCCAGAAGATTTGATCTTGGATGACCTGATCTACGCGACTGATTTTGCTGAAGAGCATTTCATCTCCTATGTGACCCCCGATGATAAATTGGCTGGTTTCCTGCGACTATCGCTGCCATTGGCTGAAGCCCCGCAGACAGGATTGGCTGATTTGGAGGATGCGGCGATCATCCGCGAGGTGCATGTTTATGGGCAATCCCTGAAAGTGGGGCAGGAACGGGAAGGAGCCGCGCAGCATTCTGGTCTGGGAACGGATTTGTTGCAACAGGCTGAGGAAATTGCCCGCGCAGAGGGCTTTACCCGACTGGCCGTGATCTCGGCGATTGGCACGCGGCGATATTATCTGGAGCGCGGCTTCGAACGGGGGCAATTGTATTTGGTGAAAGAGCTACTAGCTACCTGACGGTTTCTGTTTTGTACACGGACGAACGCGGAATGTGCAGCACGCTGTTGGCGGCACAGAGAAATTTAGAATAATCTGTAATGGACAGTAACACTTTAAATATCTGTAACTTCACTAGATGTGTGATTGCGAGCGCTAGCGAAGCAATCTCCCCCGATATCTGGAGATTGCTTCGTCGCCATGCCAACGGCACGCACAGCGTAGGCGAATAGATTCCAACCTGCGCGCCATGCGGGCCGGCCAGGCAGTTTTCGCAACTGTTGCTGCAACTTTGCCAGGCACGCAAAGCGAGTCGCCGATAACACGGAACGAAATTGTGCACCACTGTACTTAGCAAATACCTTGCGAGATTTGTCATTCCGATGAGCGATCGTTCTTTGCAGGGTGAAGAGGAATCCCTGATAAGTTACGCCTGGGGGATTCCATGGTCGCAAAGAGACGCTCCCGCGCAATGACAACCATGCTGTGGAGAAGCGCTCAGAGCGGCTTTTTTATACCTTAGCGACATTTTTACGGTACACTCGCCGTCATGCTGTCATGACATAAAAAAGGGTCTTTGGGATTTCCCATGGTTTTGCTCAGAGGGGATTGCCACGCTTTGCGCCTGACATGTGGGAAATTGCGGCGATTATGTGCCAGATATGGTTCTGGATTTGACACGCCGATGGCGGACCGAGCACCCCGGACATTCCCAATGACCCTAAAAAAGTACTGATGCCGATTGTGATACAATTAACTAGCTTATTCCCCATACGATTTCCCAACATGAATATCGCCAACGCTAGCCCCATCAAAACTGCGCTTACCCGCCTGACCAGGATGTTTCCAAGCTCTCTGGGAATTGTGCTGGTCATAGCATTGATCCTGACCATCGTTGTGCTGGCCGCATATGGCGACTACGCCTGGGCGGTACGCCTGGGTGGAACCAGTGGTGATGTCGGCATAGATATTGCCCTGGATGGCAGCGGCAACGTGTACACCACGGGGTATTTCTCGGGTACCGTTGACTTCGACCCTGGACCTGGCACCTTCAACCTGACCAGCGCAGGGGATGATGATATCTTCGTCAGCAAACTGGATAGCAGCGGCGACTTTGTCTGGACGGTACGTATGGGAGGAACTGGTGATGATTTAGGCTGGGGCATTGCAGTGGACGGCAGCGGGGACGTGTACACCACGGGGTCTTTCTCGGGTACCGCTGACTTCGACCCTGGGGCTGGAAATGCGGACCTGACCAGCGCGGGGAGTCTTGATATCTTCGTCAGCAAACTGGACAGCAGCGGCAACTTTGTCTGGGCGGTACGCCTGGGGGATAATGAAAGTGATGAGG
>CAZUSV010000192.1:0-1721 GCA_964622645.1 uncultured Anaerolineales bacterium | reverse complement strand
AGCAGCGGCAACTTTGTCTGGGCGGTACGCCTGGGGGATAATGAAAGTGATGAGGGCCGTGCAATTGCAGTGGACGGCAGCGGGGACGTGTACACCACGGGTTTATTTAGAGGTACCGCTGACTTCAGCCCTGATGTTGTCGCCCCTGACCTGACCAGCGCGGGGGATAATGATATCTTCGTCAGCAAACTGAACGGCAGCGGGAATTATGACTGGGCGGTACGCCTGGGGGGAACTACGAATGATTTTGGCTATGGCATTGCAGTGGACGGCGGCGGGGACGTCTACACCACAGGAGTTTTTACCGGTACCGCTGACTTCGACCCTGGGGCTGGCACCGCGCAGCTGACCAGCGGGGGAATTGGAGATATCTTCGTGAGTAAACTGGACAGCAGCGGGGAATATGTCTGGGCCAAAGGTATGGAGGGAACTGGAGGAACTAGTGTTGGTGAGGGTTCTGGCATTGCAGTAGATGGCAGCGGCAGCGTGCACACCACGGGGTATTTCTCGGATACCGTTGACTTCGACCCTGGGCCTGGCACCGCCGACCTGACCAGTGCGGGGGGTAATGATATCTTCGTCAGCAAACTGGAAGGAATGACTGCAGCTGGTGACGGGGAAGATAGAGAGATCGGTGACAGCCGCACCTTTATAGTAGGTGCTTCCGGCGGAACCTTCCGCTTTGGCCCGGTCAAGGTGGTTATCCCGGCAGGTTTGCTCAGCGAGGACAGCTACCTGGTGATCAAAGAGCTTGACCTTGAGGAAGAGGGCAATTTCAAACTTGGAGATCGCATCTTCGATATCAAGATCTATGCACCGGATGGCAAGCCGATCACCAGCTTCAACCCACCTTTGAAAGTCTGCATCAAGCCCACCAACGCCGAACTTCAGAGCGCTGGAGGGAAGTTCGCCAGCCTGCAACTATTCCATCGACATGCTGGGGCCCCCTGGACTGTCGTGGCCAACACGTATGAGGAGAACGGCTACCTGTGCGCTCAGATTAGCCAGTTGAGCTTCTTCACCATCGGCGTGGTGCAGCTGCCTAGCACCGGTTTTGCGCCAGGAAAAATGACTACGTTACCCAAGCAGCCTGAAGCAATGGCCTATTTCGATCTCAACGATGTCACTGCGAGCGCAGCGTGGCAGTCTCCCTCACCAACCAGGAGATTGCTTCACTCCGCAAAGTTTATCCTGAGCCTGTCGAAGGGCTCCGTTCGCAATGACAATTTCATGTTGGAGATCCCCTCACTGGATCTTGAGTTGCCCATCGTCGGCGTGCCCCTGACCGCCCAAGGCTGGAACGTGACCTGGCTGGACGATCAGGCTGGTTATCTCGAAGGCACCGCTTACCCCACCTGGGCGGGCAACACGGCTATCACAGCGCATGTCTGGGATGCCGACAACAACCCCGGTCCCTTTGTGGATCTGCACACCCTGGGGTATGGCGACCAGATCATCATCCATGCCTGGGGGTTACAGCACATCTATGAAGTGCGCGAGGTCATGCAGGTCAAGCCTGACAACTTGAAGGCTTTGCCGCACTCGGACTACGACATGCTCACCCTGATCACCTGCATGGGCTACGACGAAGCCAGCGGCGAGTACGATTGGCGCATCGCCGTGCAGGCTGTCTTGATGAACGTGACAACGGAAGGGGAGTAATCGTTTCTCTAGCAGTTTGTCGGAGAGCGACCTGAGATAGAGAAAATAGTGATAGACTA
>CAZUSV010000191.1:3709-10882 GCA_964622645.1 uncultured Anaerolineales bacterium | reverse complement strand
CCCTATTTTCGGGCTTCTCGTCTGAAAATTAACATTGTCAAGGTATTCTAAACTACCCATGAAACGCAACTTAGGAAAATCTGGTATTGATGTCAGCGCCCTGGGGATGGGATGTTGGGCCATTGGAGGTCCCTGGTGGTGGGTTGGAGATGGATTGGAAAATATCTCCCCATCAGGATGGGGGCAGACCGATGATGTAGAATCTATCCGGGCAGTCCAGGCTGCCATCGATCTGGGCGTTAATTTCTTCGACACCGCCGATGTTTATGGATGCGGTCATAGTGAAAGAGTTCTCGGGAAAGCCATCGCTGGAAAACGTGACCAGGTGGTCATCGCCACGAAATTCAGCAAGCAATTCGACGAAGACAAGAAACACTATTTCGGCCATCAAACCAGCCCAGAGCTGATCCGGGAGGCCTGTGAAGCCAGCCTGCGCCGCCTCAACACAGACGTCATCGACCTGTATCAATTCCACTGGGGAGACTACGAGGGGGATGCCATCGAAGTACGTGACACGCTAGAAGAGCTTGTCAATCAAGGGAAAATCCGCAGCTATGGATGGAGCACCGATGACACCGAACGGGCACGCATCTTCGCCCAGGGAGGGCATTGTACTGCCATCCAGCATACACTGCATGTAGCACGCGACACTCCCGAAATGCTGGCTTTGTGTGAACAATTCGACCAGGCCAGCATCAACCGTGGCCCGTTGGCTATGGGCATCCTGACAGGTAAATTCGACACTGAGACAACCTTCCCAGAGGATGATATTCGCCACGGTTGGGATTTCAGTGAAGGGCGCATTGGCGAAATCCTCACTCAACTGGCGGCGGTCAGGGAAATCCTTACCAGCGATGGCAGAACGCTGGCTCAAGGCGCGCTAGGCTGGATTTGGGCGCGTAGCGACCGCACGATCCCCATCCCGGGTTTCAAGTCTGTCGAACAAATCGAAGAGAATGCCAAAGCCATACAGCTTGGCCCACTCACCAGAGCAGATCTCAAAGAGATCGACCAGCTCTTGGGTCGTGGGAACCCAGAATGATCATCCTTCAAGCGTGAACCAAGCCTATTAACATTCAGTAAATTAATTGGACGACTGAAAATATGGCTTGCATGAAAGAATTATAAGATTTTCCAGATTTAGGGGTGAGTGGGGGGGGGGGGGCCCCCCCCCCCCCCCCCCACCCCTAAATCTGGGGATTACCCTGGCGTTTTCAAGAGGCCCTGAAAAATTATTCAAAGGAGAAAGAGTATGTCTGATAAACAATCGTTAGAATTCACGGCAAAGGTGGAAGCCCCTGTGAAACAAGTCTATCAAGCCTTTACGGGATCGACAGCCTTAGAGAGCTGGTTTGCTGACTCCGCCGAGGCTGATGCCCGTAAAGGAGGCCGCTTCTACGCCTGGTGGAATGAAGGCTATTACGCCAGTGGGCTGTTCACCAAGCTCAAGGAGGATAAACGGGTTGCTTTTACCTGGCTTGGTCTTGATGAACCTGCGCCCACCAAAGTTAACGTTGCACTCGCAGAAGAAGACGGCGCCACCCAGGTGACTGTCACACACAAAGGTATTGGCAAAGGGAAGCCTTGGAAAAAGATCGAAAAGCAAATCTCTGCTGGATGGGAGACAGCCCTGGCCAACCTGAAATCAGTCTTCGAAACCGGCTATGACAAGCGTATCTACGATCAGCCCATGTTGGGTGTGCTGCCTGCCGGTCTGGTCGACGATAAAATGATCGCAGAACTTGGTCTGCCTGTAGAGACGGGAGCTAAGATCTCAGATGTGGTCGCCGGGATGGGCGCAGAAGCATGCGGCCTGCAAGGGGATGATGTCATCTTCAGCATCGGCGGTCATGAGCTGAAGGTATTCCCAGATTTTAGTTTAGCGATGGCCGGGAAGAAAGCTGGTGATGTGGTTGAGGTCGTCTTCTACCGTGGCAGCGAAAAACACACCGTGGACATGAAACTTTCGGGACGCCCCAAGCCCGAGTTGCCTGGGTCAGCCAAGGAATTAGCTGAACGCACAGCTAAAGTCTATGAAGGAGTCAACCTGGAACTGGATGCCCTTTTCGAGGGCATAACCGACGAACAAGCCTCTGCTCGACCGGGCGAGGAAGAATGGAGCGCCAAGGAGGTGCTGTCTCACCTGATCTACTCTGAGCGCTGGCTGCATCTGGCGATTACCTGCTACATCGGCAATTACCGCACGGGAGGTTTCTCCAATGATCTCGGCATGCATGCCGCTATCGCCAATACCTATCCTCTTGACGAACTGATCGACGAACTCAAACGTTGCGAGGCAATTACCGTGGCCGCCATCGAAGCTCTGCCTGAAGAATTCGTTGCCGATAAGCGCCGTCTGATGATCCTAACTGGAAATGTTGACGAGCAAGGTTTCGCCCTGCACACCCGCGGCCACTTCCAACAGATCGAAGCCGCACTCAATGCAGTTAAGCATTCCTAACCCTGATCAGCTTTTCCCGCGGGCTCTCTAGGAATTCCCACAAACAAAAAACAAGAAACCCTCTATCAAAAAAGAGGGTTTCTTGTTTACAAATGAAATCTGAAAATAATTCTTACTGCGGCTTCTTCTTTAGCACTGGCAGACCATTCTTAGTTTCCGAAACCATATAGCCATCGGGGACAGCGTTGAGTGCGCCTTCCTTGACTGTTTTGGCAAAGAAATAGATTGTCTGCTCACGACCACCTTTCAACTGAGTAACTCGGGAATGCAGGTAGTACGTAACGCCTTTTGAGTTTTGGTGACTGTAAGCCATTTGTTCCTCCTTTCAGATTATGCACTAAGTATAGATGATATTTTTCGATTAGGCAACACTCTGAAACCCACCTAATCCTCATAGGAAAATATCACATTGATTGCGTGTCGCAATATAATCCGGGGCTCATTGGGATTCGCTGTGGAACTTTCCAGATATATGGAGAAGTGCCCCGTTCACTGGTTTCACCAGGTCTGCGATATCCTAAAGACCTAGAAAGTCCCGATAAGAAATTTCCTCAAAATGAACCTGACAAGGATTGCCTGCTGTGAGCCACAATGTAGCACGATCTAAATCCATGATCACCGACGTCACCGTTTGGAAGTGCTCCTCCACAGGATCACGAGGATCTGGGTGATTACAAACAGAGTTAGGGAAATTAAAATGATCGCTTAGGGCGCCCTGCAGATCTGCAACACTAAAAGGTTTCCCATGCGTCTGTAAGAAACGACTCAAACGGCGATAACGCACCAGGCTTCCTGGTCCGTGCCAAACACCCACATCCTTGAAATCAATATCCCTGCATAAATAATGATTTGTATGCGCGTAAACATTTTCGTCAGGGAATTGAATATACGCGCGAGTGAAATCTCCAGGCGCGGTTTCGGCATTGAAGGCCTCCCCCGCCCGGTGTGCGACAGTGTAATTTGCAGAGGAAGCCCGCACCTGACCATTGATCGCTGCAATAGCATCAGAAAAGGCTTCACTCTCTAGAATCGCCCGTAAAATTACATGATAAGGGATTCCAGAAACTGCGTCAGATTCCAGATCCGAGTGCAGAGCATTGGTGGTCATCCCAATCCCAGCGGCATTCATGCCCGTCTTGGCCAGTAAGCCCGCTTCGACCACGGTGAAGAAATTGGGATTATCCTCAGCTTCTACTTCTAAGACGACCACCGTCTCTGATACTGGCACCACCCAATCCCAATTCTGGCCGATGAGAGTGTGATTGCCCTTAGCTGCCGGGGGCAAGATCACAAATGAAGAACATTCCCCTGGTGCACTCCTGGCAATGGCGTAGTTACGGATTTCTGTGCGCACATTCAAAGTCAAAATATCCTCATAGGTCACACCAGCTCCCTCAGCAATGCCACGCATCTCTTCAATAAAATGCGGGCGATATTCCGCAATGGCAGATTCAAATATCAGCGCATGGGATTTGGCTTGATTCCAGTTCCAGCCAGCATAATGGGCAAACATCTCGCTATAGATTTCGATATTTCTTTGAATGCGCGATGATGCCTTTTCACCATACTGACGGCCACGCTCGAATGGGGGACCCTGAACACGAATGCGAGGAAAGGTTTTTTTCACCATAGTGACTCCGATTAGCTCCCAAGGGGTATTGTGTTTAATTCAGAATTCTTTATACTAGATATTGTACATTATGCCAGCGTGATTCAATTGAGTTTGCCAGGAGTGACTCGGGGAATTCCAGTAGTAATATCCAGATTTGGGGGTGTGGGGCGTGCTCCGCATGCCCCACACCCCCAAATCTGGAAACAAATCCGACGATTCCTGTGCGCCTTCCAAGTATTGCCAGGGTAGCACCTAGAACTGGGTGCCTTAAAGGCTAAAGACCATTCATAAAAGGAGAGAAACATGAAAATTCAAGTTCTACTCATCTTAACCTTGGTAGGCGCGATCCTATCACCGCCCATGCAGTCGGATACTCCACCCGAGACACCTGAGGAGAGCACATCCCTTATCGTCTTCGCTTCAACTCGTGGAGAAGATCCTGATGCTCTCGGGCTCTACATCCTCGACACTGAGACCCTTGAAATCACTCCTCTTGAAACTGGCTTCGCATCTAATGTCTTGCCAAGGTGGTCCCCAGATGCCAGTCAGGTTCTCTTTGCGGTTCCTGGGGACTGGAACCTGTATACAATCAATGCCGATGGTACCGAACTCACGCAAGTCACTGATTTCCGCAGTAACAATGCTGATTGGTCACCAGATGGAAGCCAGATTGTCTTCCAATCCGATCACCAGAATGAGCCGCAAGATACACCGGATATCTATATGATGGATATCACTGGAGAAAATCTCGTTGAACTTGTAGATCTTCCTGAACAGTTCGATTTCTCACCTCGTTGGTCGCCGGATGGAAGCTACATCATTTTCATTTCTTCCCGGAGCGGAAATTTTGAAGTTTGGCGGATGAACGCCAATGGCACAGATCCCATTCAAATCACCGCATCAGACACTCCCGTTATCAATGCCGCCTGGTCACCCGATGGTGAACACATCGTTTACACACAGATTACTGGAGATTCATCAGCTGATCTGTTCACAATCGATAAAGATGGATCCGTCGACAGCGTATTCCAAATCACCGCAGATGATTACTTCGACACTAGCCCCGTTTGGTCACCTGATGGTGAGCAGGTTGTCTTCAGTTCCGACAGAAGTGGCAATTCCGACCTTTGGATGATTGATGCTGATGGCACCGATTTGGTTCAGCTGACCGATGATGAATTTTACGATGATGCCCCAGATTGGGGGCCGGATATAGCTCATCTGACGCAAACAGAGACGTCTACCAGTACACTATCTGCCGACGAGATCGCGCCCTCTCATATCAGCATCGAGGCCGCAAATGGTGGAACCATTGAAGGCACGCTGTATGGCAATAGTCCCCAGTTGGTAATCTTATCCAATATGGAGACGAACGTCGCCAGCGAGTGGGACGTCATTGCTCCTGAACTTGCCGCCCGCGGCTATATGGTGCTTACGTATGAGTACATTCGCGGTGGCAATACGCGTACTTTAGATCTGCGAGATGTACTGGCCTTCATGCGCGGCCAGGGGGCCGAGGAGATTGTTCTGATTGGAGCCAGCCGGGGTGGCGTAGTCACAGTCCAGCTTGCAGCTGATCCTGAGGGCAAGGCGGAGGTTGTTGCGATTGCAGTGATTTCTGCTCCCATATCCTACCAGGGCACCACGTTCTACACCGCAGAAGAAATGAGTTCCATCACGGTGCCCAAGCTAGTTATCAACACTGAGGGCGATACCTATAGCGAACATACCCAAGAGATGTATGAGTTGTTCGTGGAACCCAAGGAATTGCACATATATCCTGGAGAGGCGCACGGTACGCAAATCTTCAAGCTATATGGAGATGACCTGGTTCAGCGCCTGGTTGACTTTGTGGAAGCCAGCTTTGCAGAATGAACACCTTGTGAGAAATCTTATTCAAGTTCCGATACTTGGGCATCTAGTTAGTTTTCGGTGGCCCTTCGTTTAGCACCGAAAACTAACTATTCCAATTATCTCCCTTAGGCCATTCATAAAAGGAGAGAAACATGAAAATCCAAGTACTACTCATCTTATCCTTGGTAGGCGCGATCCTATCACCACCCATGCAGTCGGATACCCCACCCGAAACTCCTGAGGAGAATACATCCACTATCGTCTTCCATTCAAATCGTGGAGAAGATCCCGATGCATTAGGCATCTTCCTTCTCGATATTGAAACGCTAGAAATCACCCCCATTGAAACCGATTTCGATGCCGCAGCTTTGCCCAGGTGGTCCCCATCGGGGGAAAAGATCCTCTTTGTGGTTACTGGTATCTGGAACCTTTACACCATGAATGCTGACGGGAGTGAAATAACACAGGTTACTGATTTTCGCAGCAATAATGGTGACTGGTCTCCTGATGGCAGCCAGATCGTCTTCCAATCTGACCAGAACGAGCCAGAAGATACCCCTGATATTTACATGATGGACATCACCGGCGAGAATTTGGTCGAACTCGTTGACCAACCAGAGGATATCGAATTCGGTCCGCGCTGGTCGCCCGACGGCAGCAAGATCATTTTTATATCATCAAGGACAGGCAACTTCGAAATCTTCATGATGAACGCCGATGGCACAGATCTCGTACAATTAACTGAAACTGATTACCCCATAATCCTTGCTGAATGGTCCCCAGATGGTGAGCGCATCGCTTATATACAATACAAGAAAGATAATACTAATGACTTGTTCATCATGGACAAAGATGGGTCGCCTGAGAGTGTTTTCCGATTGACTGACGATGAGTATTTAGAAACTGGCCCAACATGGTCCCCTGATGGCGAAAAGATCGTCTTCCGCTCAGATAGAAGTGGAAATCGCGACCTATGGATGATCAACGCTGATGGTACTGACCTGGTTCAACTAACCGAAGGTGAATTCTTCGATGATTCCCCCCATTGGCTTCCCAAAGCATTGCCAGAAACGGAAGAGGATTAAGAGTATTATTGTTTCTGAGTAGAAGCACATCTAAGACCAGAATGCATCCCTTTGAATTCGCCGCGATCAATAGGCGAAATCTCCTCGGCGAAATCACGCGCATTCTACCTTGACAATGTCAACTTTCAGACGAGAAGCCCGAAAATAGGGGGTTGGGGGGG
>CAZUSV010000191.1:0-3699 GCA_964622645.1 uncultured Anaerolineales bacterium | reverse complement strand
ATTAAACTTTCAAATTCTAAATTTTCCCCCCCCCCCCCCCAACCACGGGGGGGGGGGGGGCCCCCCCCCCCCCCCCAACCCCCTATTTTCGGAAGTTCTGGCGAAGTTGACATTGTCGAACTACTCACAGAAAGCTGATTGATATGGGTACTCGATCCCTGACCACAATCCTGATGGTCATACTCGGCACTAGCATTGCGTGCAATTTATTCATCCCAGCTGAAGAGCCAGAAGTTAATACTATTCCCCAACCGGAAATGATCATTGAAACTGAGCCCGCGACTCAGTGTATCCCCAGCATTCCTGCAGAAAAGCCAGACAAAGATGCCTACGAAACCATAATTGAAGAATTCGACATCGTCGCGCCATCGGGCAACCGCGTCTATGGTATGATCCGCCGCCCCGATCCGGCAGTTCACGCTGATCTCTGTTTCCCTGGAGTGGTGCTTGTCCCCGGGGGGATCAACCCTGGTCGCATGTTGGCACTCGGCCAGGAAGCCAAACTCCTGGCAGGGTCAGGCATGGTGGTAGTGACCTTCAACGCTGAAGGGCGTACAGACGACACACCTGATGATCTCCGCTCCGAAGGTACAGAAGATTTCAATGGCCACCGTCAACAGGATGGCTTATGCGCCGTCGCCCAATATGCCATGGATTTACCCTATGTGATCTCAGATAATGTGGGCCTCTCGTCGCAATCCTATGGTATCACCATGGCAGCGGGCTGCGTTGCCCGGCATCCTGAGATTCCTATCAAGTACCTCGTCGATGGCGAAGGCCCACCCCACAGCTTTGTCACCTGCCACGGGCCACGCTTCCTGGCTGGGGATCTGAAAAAATACGAGACCGTCAAAGAGATCTTCGGCCGCCAGGCAACCTGGCAAGATGATTCGGCTGAGAATCTTGATTGGTGGGCAGAGCGAGAAGCAATCCATTTGATTGGTGATTTTCGCGGCTATTACCTCAGGCTTCAAGCCACCTGGGATCATGCCCAACCACCCGAAAGCGAAGCTGAGATCGCCACATACAATCACCCTGAAGGCTGGCCAGAGGGCGGACCAGCCTGGTATCACAACAAGCACACCAATGACATTGTCAATGCGGCCGTAGAAGGCGGAGTGCCCTGGGTACGAGTCAACCTGCCTCAGCAGGGCAATATCGCCAAAGCCACCTACGACTCCCAAAAAGCACCCATTTACCTACCGGGACAACTGGCTGATCGTCCATGGGCGGTTTTCGCAATTATCGAAATGGCGCGTATGAAGTAAAATAGAAACGTTCTAAAACAGGGTATAGGGGGGCGTACGCCCCCCTATACCCTTTTTTAGGTTTTATTGGTGCAACCAAGATTTCAGAAAGAGAGAGATCACTCATGCGCATCCTGGCAATCATTAGTGGTGAATACGGAGAACGACACGTCGAAAATATCCGCCAACACGGCCCCAAAACCTGGCTCATCGAGACCTGGCAAGCCCCCGCAGTTCTCCCTCCGGTAATCGACTACCCCGAGGACTACATCCCCGAATCCCTACCCCAATCGGAACTGATCTTATCATTTGCCGAACACAAGGGTGTTGCCGAACTGCTGCCAGAAATTGCGCAATTGACCGGGGCTACCGCTGTGCTGGTGGCTGTGGATGATGAGACCTGGTTGCCGCGCGGCCTGGCTAGACAATTGATTGGCTGGCTGGAAAGGATCAACGTCACCTGTGTGACCCCCAAACCCTTGTGTTCGTTGACTGAATCTGATTACGGCATCACCCGCCGAGATCGCGTCAGCTATGATGATCCTCTGATCGCCGAATTTGCGCGCTACTTTGGGAAACCCGAGATCAACGTTCAGGTTGATCCTGAAACCCGAACGATTTCTGCCTCGGAGGTACAGCGCGATGCCGCCTGTGGCTGCGCAAGGTATGTGGCAGAGAACATTATCGGAATATCCGTCGATGAGGTAGAAGAAAAAGCCGGGTTACTACACCATCACTTCCCTTGTCTGGCAAGCATGGCCAAACTCAACGATTTCAATCACGATACGCTGATGCATGAATCTGGCCATCAACTAGTAGGCTATATCGCAGATCAGATCAAACCCTATAAAAAAGTAAAGTATATTACCCCAGGAAAACGCTCCGAAGTTTGAGGAATCTCTCCCAAAAAGATAGCGGGTGTGTGGCACACACCCGCTATCTTTTTGGGAGAGATTTCTTTAGTGAGCAGGTTGTGAAGCTGGTTGCCTTCTCTGCTGCACGATCAAACTGATCAACCCGGCAATGGAAAGCAATCCTCGGATGCTCACAACCAGCATCAGCAGACTGCCAACAACACCCCCGGCAACGATCAAGCCGCGCGGTACGGTTTGTTTTTGCTGGATAATGATATCTTGCGTGGAGAGCGATCGATGAGCCATTAACCGGCTGCGTAGGTCATCGATAAACTCCTGTCGAGGCGCTATGGGGCGCAGAGTTTCCGCCAGACGACTCTCTAATTTCGTAAGATCGATATCTTTTTGCTTCCGTTTGAACAATCTCATTTCACACCTCCCTATCATTAATCGACAGGGTAACCAATAATCCCAACTGTTCCTGGCCCTAGATTGGCAGCAATACCAATGGACAGTTCCGTCATGATGAGTGATTTACAATTTATTGTTTCGCGAACCCTTTCGAGCAATGCTTGGCCAGCATTGGGGTCACGGGCTTGAACCACAGCCACATTGGAAAGCCGACCACCAAGCCTCTCTTTGATCATTTCAAGCACCTGTTCTAGTGATTTACTGCGAGTTCTCACCTTATCGAACATATCTAGCACGCCATCTTCGAGCAGCACAATCGGCTTGACGTTCAAAAGTGAGGCCAGGGCTGCCTGCATCGTCCCCACGCGACCACTCATGCGTGCATAATCCAGGGTATCCAATGTGAGGATCACCTGAATTTTGGAGCGAATGAAGTCGAGCCGGTCAAGAATCGCTGGTAAGGAAGCCCCAGAACGTTCAAGTTGACGCGCTTCCCGAACCATATACCCCTGCGCTGCCGATCCTGCCGCAGAGTCAAAGGGGATCACATGATATTCACTTTCCAGCTCTCTGGCAGCCAACTCCGCAGAAGCAAAGGTACCTGAAAGTTTCCCGGTAACATGGATCGAAAGGATCGTATCACCTGGGTCTGCGATTTGCTGATAGAACTCCACAAACTGCTGGGGAGTGGGTTGACTGGTTTTGGGGATCGTTCCAGACTCATCCACCAGGCTGTAAAAACCTTCATTGTCCAGATCCACACCCTGGAGGAAGGTCTCTTCTCCAAAATGTATATTGATCGGGATCATGTGGACATCGTATTCGTCCACCCAATCAGCAGGGATATCTCCGGCAGTATCAATGGCAATTCTCAACATGTCATTTCCTTACTAAAAATCCGTTCTATTCCAGCTTGTATTCTTCTCGTAATGCCATCAATGTGCGATGGTAGAGGCTTTTGATGGCTCCTTCCGTACGATCCATGATTTGACCGATCTCAGCATTGGTCATGCTCTCAACGAATTTCAAGATCAGTAACTGTTGGCGATCCTCAGGCAATTGACGAATAACGCGCAGAAGATCATCTTTCTCTTCAGACTTTAGCACTGCCACCTCGGGATGTTCACCCTGGTATTGCAAGGTGAAATCGAATGTATCCAGGGGTATCTCCTGACGGCGGCTGTTAT
>CAZUSV010000190.1:0-10907 GCA_964622645.1 uncultured Anaerolineales bacterium | reverse complement strand
GGCGTGCTCCGCACGCCGCATACCCCCAAATCTGGGAGCTACCCCGGCGATTCCTGGAGAGCCGGTAAGAAAGCCCAAGATACAATGCTATAAAAAAGAGAAGTTGATCCCACCAATTATGTATGACGTGCTACAATTATGACCAAGAAATCGCTGATTGAGTCAGAAATCTTCACACGAGGAGTTTGGTCATGTCAAAAATCATATCCATCCACTCGTTCCGCGGTGGAACTGGCAAATCGAATACAACAGCCAATGTCTCCATTTTACTTGCTGCTAAGGGGTGGCGGGTTGGCGTAGTCGATACAGATATCCAATCCCCTGGGATCCACGTACTCTTTGGCTTCGAAGAAGAACAAATGAAATACTCCCTGAATGATTATCTATGGGGCAACTGCAAGATCGAGCAAGCCGCGTATGATATGACTGACAAACTCGAAGGGGATATCGATGGACAGGTTTTCCTGATTCCCTCCAGTATCGATGCCACTGAGATCGCCCGCGTATTACGAGAAGGCTATGATATCAGCCATCTCAATGATGGCCTGCAAGAGCTGATCAAAGCCCTGGACCTGGACGCCCTGATCATCGACACCCACCCGGGACTCAACGAGGAGACGCTGCTCTCCATCGCTATTTCAGATGTTCTGGCCATTGTCCTGCGCCCCGACCAGCAGGATTACCAGGGCACCAGTGTGACGGTAGAAGTAGCCCGAAAATTACAGGTTCCTATGATGACCCTGGTGGTCAATAAAGTCCCTGATGTCTTTGATAGCGCTGAAGTTGAAGCGTCGGTCAAAGAGGCTTATGACTGTGATGTCGCCGCTATTTTGCCCCACTCCGATGAGATGATGACCCTGGCCAGTGGAGGCGTATTTGTCGATAGATATCCCGATCACCCCATCACTAAGGCACTAGAGAAGATGGCCGCAAGTATCATGGGGTAATCCGTTATTGAAATTAGTTCGATAATGATGTCACATTCGCGAGAACTTCCGAAAATAGGGGGTGGTAGGGGTGCTGAGCACCCCTACTCCCCCCTATTTTCGGGCTTCTCGCCTGCAATATCATATTGTCAAGTTAGTCAGGGATGGAAAAGTAAACCGATCTTATAGCGATCATCGTAAGATCCCCAGTGCCAACCAGGCCAGGCTTCTGTGCCCCCCTTACTGATGATCTCCAAAGCCCTGAGGATCAACTCTCGTCCCTCTTCACGAATCATTGTCGGACATGCATCCAGCAAGGATTCAACTTTTTTAAGACATTCGCGTGAGGCATCCATATCCCCTTCGTGCCAGGCAAATTCAGCCAAGCGGTAATTCACCAAAGCAAGACCAATCTCCCTCTCCCCTTCCAACAATTCACCAAAGATGCTCTGGGCGTTGTGATACTGTTCAAGTGCGCCATCCTCCCTATCTCGCAACTGCTGATCGCCCAGGCGTATCGATGCCAAGGCTGCTCCCACCGGCTGGTCGATGGGGATGTACTGTTGAATGGCAGCCTCCCACTGACCGTTGAGATCAGCCAACAATGCACCGACACCTAAAGACCATGGATCGGGATCATCTGGCAAATATGCATTACTTTTCGCAATCCAGGTGCTGGCTTCATCTTTGTCAGCGCGCAAAAGAAGCCAGGCTAATGTGGCAGCAATGGCCAAATTCTGAGGTGAACCCATTTCTATCAGAAGCATTTCCTGTAATATTTTTTCTGCTTCTTGTGGCTGATCAACCATCGGCAGCACAAGTGCAAGCTTTCTCTGCAGGTCCGCCATATTCTCAGGGGTTTCAGCATCCACACCAATGGCAAGCGCAGCTTTATAGGCAGAAACTGCCTGGGGATATTCTCCACTCAATAAAGCTGCATCGCCCTTACCGCCAAGGATCTTTTGCTCCAAGAAACGCAAATCCTGACCGATTTCCGCTGTGGGCAAATTCTTCAAAGAATATTGGGCGCGCTCGTAAGTTTGGATAGCTTCTGCATGGGCCCCTTGATCCAACAAATGACTGGCCACGTCTTTCAAACTATGGGCTGCCTTGGCCCAGTTTTCGGCAGCCTCGAAGTGGAAAGCCACAATTTTCGCATCCTGAAGGGGATTACTCGCAGCAGAGGCATTCAAAAAAGCGCCAATCTTTTCATGGAGAGCACTGCGCTGTGTTGTTGGAGATAAGAGGTACTCGGCCAGCTGAGTGTGTAGTTCGCGCCGCCGGGCAAAAGGCAAACTCTGATAGAGAATATCCCTAACAAGCTTCTGTTCGAAAGAATAACGAGGGTCGATACCCGCCTCGATCAATGAAACGATACCCGCTTCTGTCAGTGCGCGCAAGTCGTTATGCAAAGTAACGGTATCGACGGAAGACGGTAGCAGCGCTTGCATCTCTCCAACGCGAAATTGCTCGCCGATTACCGAGCCAATTCTGGCAAGTTCGCGCTGGCTTTCAGGCAGGTTTTCGAGATTGCTGAGCACCAATTTCTGCAAGACATCGGATGTCTGCAATGCACTGACTACCTCAGAAGTGCTGATCTGCCAGGTCTGCTGGACCCATGCCAGAATCTCTCGAATGAAGAGGGGGTTGCCTTTACTATGCTGATGAATGATATCAGTCAGATCGGACACCAGAACTTCAGCAACCAAACGAGAGGTTCCCCCTTCATCAAGAGGTTGCAGATGAATGATTTCGCCTTCGTGAGATTGATCCTCTTCGCCCCGCTGGGATGACAATATCAGCAGGGACTCTGAGGTTAGTTTTTCCCGCAATTTTGGTAGCAGCTTTCGAGAAGCCCCATCCATCCAGTGGGCATCCTCGAAGAACAACACCAGCGGCGATCTGGACAGCACTTGCATCAACAAACCAGATAACGCATCGCACAATGACTCCTGCTCTTTAGGCGTTAACCTAGCAGGGATCTGGAACCCCATTTGGCTGGTCTTAAAACTCTGACCATCTTCAAGTTGGTTCAGCAAATCCAGGCCTCGTCCTCGCTTCCGGACTCTCTTGCCACGAATAATATCCCTAAGGATATCTTCTTCAGCCTCGGGCTCATGCTCACTTTCAAGACTTCGATATAACTTAGATAAGTCATTGGCTGTCAAACCAACCAGTCTGGCGAGATGAGGTACATGCTGATCAGGAATTTCCAAATCTCTGATCAGACGCCCTAATTTATCTTTGTGTAGCAAGATAGGATCTGTGGAAGTAATCCCTGCCAAAGAGCGCAAGATGCCGCTCCAACAGGCGTAGGATATTTCGGCGTTATATGAATTGCATTGGTAGGAGAGAACTTCAGCCCCCGAAGAAATCGCATGCTGCAAGAGCACATCTGCCAAGTGACTTTTTCCAATTCCTGCAGGACCTTGAATTATCAGAGAAACACACTCCCCACTAAGAAACCTGTCTAAGAGCTCTTCCCCGCGAGCAAGTTCATCTTCATGACCCACCAGTTTTCCACGCTGCTTGACTCGGTTGAGCAAAGTATCCGTTCGAGGGCCATCCACCTGATAAATGGGAATTGGATCACTCTTCCCTTTGACTCGAATGGGGGATAGTTTCGTAAGGAAGAAGAAGCTGGCCACGGCCTCGAATACAGGTTGGCTAATGAGAATCTGACCCATTTGGGAGACGCCCATCAAGCGTGCCGATAAATTTACATCATCCCCCATAACCGTGTATTCACGCCGATTTATAGAACCAACTTGCCCGGCAAAAGTCTCACCTACGGTTATGCCAATGCGGTGTTGGATCAAGGGTTCATCCATATCCGCTGGCAAGTGACGTGCAATCCTTTTGCGCCAACGTTCATTCAATACTTCCAATTCCACATTCATCATCAAGGCGGCCCGCACAGCACGCAAGGGGTCATCTTGATGACTCACCGGCGCGCCAAAGAGCGCCAGTAGCTTGGTACCTTTACTATAGGGATCGATACGTGTGATGATGCCGCCATAGCGAGTGATCACATCACTGACAGCATTGAAATATGCGCTCAATACATTTATGACCCTGCTGACTCCCGCATGCCCCCAAATCTCTATCAAAGATTCCGGGCCAATAAAATTGCAAAAAAGGACTGTAGCCGTGAGAAATTCGCTCTCAACCTTGCGTGCTTGGGCGTGCGCAATGATGCGCTCTACCAATTCGTCTGCAATATAAGGTTTCAAAGCCAGAATTTGATCCAAGGTTTCTGCCATTTGGGCTACTAAAGCCTCTGGGCTGGCATCCAGGGGAATCGTGCCTCGGGCGCGACGTCTCTCCGCTTTGATCTCGAAATCATCGATGTCCTCATCTGCAAACAACTCGACAAGATGGAAACCCGGTGCAGCTGGCTTCAATTTATAGGTCGAGTCCAAACATTCGGCAGCAGATTGAGTGATCACCAGTTGTCCTGGGCCAGAAGAGGCGCCTTCCGCAGCCATAGTCCCTGAGATGGCATCACCCAGGATGGCGTATTCCATGCGTTTGGCTGAGCCCACACTGGCAGATAAGAACTCCCCTGTAGACACCCCCACTTTCATTTTCAAGCTGGTCGTTTCTGCTGGGGTTTCGATATTGGCGAACTCATCTATTTGCCGCAGCATACGCATCCCAGCCCGTACAGCCCATTGTGCCTGTTGGTTATGCTCTTGTTCGGGGAAATACACCAACAAGGCATCCCCAGCGAATTTCAGCAGAATCCCCCCTGAGGAAGCTACAATGTTAAGCATGGCAACGAAGTAATCGTTCATGATGGCTGTCAGGCGCTCCGCCCCCTCAGGCCCTAAGGTAGACAATCGTTCTGATAATGCCGTGAACCCGCTTACATCGGCAAATAGCAAGCTGCCGCTAAGCATCTCCCCCCGAACAAGGCCGGGGACAGCCTGTTTCATTTTCTCCTGAACAATGTTACTGGGAATGAAGGTCGAAAGCAGGTAAACCAGTGATCGCAACCGATCCAGGGCTTTGATCAGTAGCCTGCGTTGAGGTTTGCCACTCGATAACTTGCGCCACAAGTCAGGTGGCAGATAATTCTCGATATGCGCGGGGTACTCTAAATCACTGTGGCGAGTCATCCAGATTGTGGGCCCTACTCTGGAGCAACACGGGCCATACGCTTGACATTGAGCAGATGCCGGTAGGTAATGTTGTCGGTTGTGGAATTCCTACCAAATGTACCACATCCCAGAGTCAGTGTGGGAGCTAATCCGGTATTTACGATACCGATGCTGCCCTGAACGCCTTGTGCGTTCACTAATATGCGGCTAGCGGGTACGGCTAATCCAAATTGTTTCACAAGTTCAGCATCTCTGGAGTAAATGATAGCTGTATGCCCACTGCCATCGATCTCAAGGATCTCCTGAGCAATCCCAATGCCCGCATCGCCATCTATAGTCGTGAACAGACTGACAACCGGCAGCAGCTTCTCGTAAGAGAGCAAATCCTGGGGATCGACTTGCTCGGCTTCGATCACGATCAACTTGATGGGGTACTCCCGGATGATACCAGACTTTTCAGCCAGATATGTGGCAGATTTGCCAATCAAATCCACTTTGAAATGATTCTTTTGGCGATCAACACTCTGCTCCAAGAAGGTACGTTTCTCATCAACAGTCAGGACGGCAGCACCTGCTGCTTCTAAAGCATCTTTGAATCGAGACTTGATTTGATCGTCAACGATCAGGTTTTGTTCCGAAGCACACACGATACCATTGTCGAAAGATTTACTGGAAATGATCTGCTCAGCAGCCTGTTGAAGATCGGCATCCCGGGCGATCAACACGGGCGCGTTTCCCGAGCCAACTCCAATGGCAGGCGTCCCAGAACTGTAGGCAGCTTTGACCATAGAGGGCCCTCCAGTCGCCAGGATGAAGCTGACCCCCTCATGCTGCATGAAATCAGACGTTGTTTTGCGGCTGTTGCGCTCTTTGACCCACTGCACGATATCCGTTGGTGCGCCATGCTCAGCTAACACTTCTTGCACGAGCTCTCCCGTTCGATTTGCGGTCTGCAGAGCACGGCGACTGGTGCTCAAGATGATGGCATTTCTACTTTTGAGACAGGTCAAAACCTTATAGATGAAGGTCGAGACTGGATTGGTCACGGGCACTAACCCGAAGACCACACCCATGGGAGCAAGAACATCTTGAATTTGGCCATCCACCTCGGTTCCAGAAAAGCCGGTCCCTGTTTGTCCAGCAATATATTGATAAACAGCCATGCTACCCATCTGGATCTTGATCACTTTATCAGGCTCATTGCCAATGCCCGTCTCTGCAACGTTCAGTTTTGCCAATTCTTCAGCGTTATCGTGAATGATGGTTGCCAGCGCTTTCAATAGTTTATCAACTTTGCCTTCTGGCCAGCTTTCGAATTCAGCCTGGGCTTTTTGGGCGCGCAGCACCATGTCATCGACCATAGGACTGGCTTCTCTGAAAATGAACCCGGCTAATCGATCTGTAATCGCGCGCAACTTCAATGATGCAACCCGACCCAGAATGGCGTTGATCTCTCCGGTTACTTTGGGGTGGGTATCAGCGAGCAGATCTAGATCGCGGCTGTCCAAACGATATGTCTTGACGTCGGTATGTGCAATCGCGGTCGCAGAACGCGGTAGGCGATCCAGTAAGGCTAACTCGCCCAAAAGCGTGCCCGGTTCGAGGTAGTTTAGTACATTCTCATGGTCATCTGGATTCGCCCCTTCAGGCGGAACTTCCAAACGCACGACGCCCTCGTCGATGATATAGCAACTATCTCCGGGGGATCCAATCTCAAAAATCAGCTCATCTTTCGAAAATGCCACCGGTTTGATCACCGGCTCTAGGATATCGAGCGATTTTTGATCGAGAGTATCAAATGGGGCGGGCAGGATCATGTCTCATCTCCTAGTATCTAATTAAATTTTTGAATAAGGGCAATTAGGACGAATTTTACCAAATATCCAGATTAGCTCCCCATCGTATTGGGTTTGTCTCAGGGCAATCGCATTTGGCAGATTAGCTCTCTGTGGATTGACAAATCCACAGAAATTGAAAGGCAATCGTTTGGATATGTCTATCCAAACTGAGCGATCAAAGCATATGCGATTGCCCTGGGGTTTGTCTCTAGGAATCGCTGGGGTAGCTCCACACTAATCGTGATGATTGACATTCTACAATCTATTGCAGTCCAACCAATTTGCAAAACCTAGAGAAATAAACAAGAAACAGGAGCGAACAGCGTATTGCGCCACTCGCTCCTATTTGCTCACTGAACACTCGTTACAGTGAGGAGGGTCAGTCATCGATGGCAAACAGTGCATCCAATATATCTGGATTGACCTTTCTGATTTTTTCTTGAATGGAGATTTCGGTTGTCTTGCGTAAACGTTCAGCCATGACGCACATCACCTGAGTAGCAAAATTTGGCGTTTTTTGTACTAAATATTCAAAGCGTTGTTTGTCTACTACAGCCAATTTGCAATCTGAGATTGCGTGAGCGGTTGCGCTGCGGGGTGCGTTATCAACCAAAGCCATTTCACCAAATATCTCATCTACACCAACCTTGTTGACGGTGACACCCTGTAACTTCAGTTCGACCTCACCATTTAGCACAGCATACATTACATCACCCGGATCCCCTTCCTTGAAGATCACGGAGCCATTTGCGAATTCTTGAGTGTTCTCTTCCCGACGGAAAATGGTGAACTTTATCATATCATCCTCCACTTTTGGACGAAAAATAATGGGAACCCCAGGAATTCCCCTGCTAAGGTCCAGATTCGGGGAACAACCCCGGCATTTCCTGGAGATACAGAGAATAGATTATTTCAGTTTCAATTTGACAATATTATACCGTATATATCGGATAAAGCGTTCCAGCCCTTTAGGGGCTCTCTAGGATTCGACGTAGGATATTCCAGATTTAGGGGTATGCACCGATGGTGTTGTGACGTGCTACAATTAAAGCATTCTCTAATAGTTCACTCTATTACCTGAACTATGCTTGAAAGGAGCAGGGCAATGTCTAAGATCATTTCGATCCACTCGTTCCGAGGGGGCACTGGCAAATCTAATACTACGGCTAATGTATCCGTTTTGCTTGCCAAAAAAGGTTACAAGGTCGGGGTTGTTGATACAGATATCCAGTCCCCTGGTATCCATGTCCTATTTAGCTTTGACGAGAGCGAGATGAAATTCTCACTAAACGACTATCTGTGGGGGAATTGTAAGATCGAGCAAGCTGCCTATGATGTGACCGGAAAAATGGAAGGCGATATCGACGGGCAAGTCTATTTGATCCCCTCTAGTATCGATGCTACCGAAATCGCCCGTGTGCTGCGCGAGGGCTATGATATCAGCCACCTCAATGATGGCTTGCAAGAACTGATCAAGACCCTTGGCTTGGATGCTCTAATCATTGACACCCATCCTGGCCTCAATGAAGAGACCTTACTCTCTATTGCCATCTCCGATGTTCTGGCAATCATCCTCAGACCAGATCAGCAGGATTACCAGGGCACCAGCGTGACCGTAGAAGTAGCTCGCAAGCTGCAAGTGCCCATGATGACCCTGGTGGTCAACAAAGTTCCCGAAGCACTCAACCTTGGTGAGGTTGAAGCGATGGTAAAAGAGGCCTATGATTGTGATGTCGCTGCAATCTTGCCTCACTCAGATGAAATGATGGCATTGGCCAGCGGCGGTGTTTTTGTAGACAAATTCCCCGATCATCCCATCACCGCCAAACTCGAAAAGACGGCCGCAAGCATTATGAACTAGATCAGTCGTAACTGGCCTATAGATTCATCCAAAACAATCAACAGAATTTTGGGAGAGGCATGATGAGCACATCTACTGTTCGCTCACGTTTTTCTTTATCTGGCTTAACGGCAAAAGACCTCGTATCGAGTTTATTTGCCGGAGTAATCATAAGTATCCTGGTGGTGTTTGTCGAAGTATCTTTAGCGGCGATGGTTTTTTCGGGGGAATTGGAAAGCGCGCTCTCCCAAGGTATTGGGGTCTTTCTATTTGGTGCGCTCGTCATAGGACTATGGCTAACCTTTACCAGTTCCTTTGTCTCAGTAATCGCTGTACCACAAGATTCTCCAGCAGCCATCATTGCGGTCATCGCCGCTGCCATCGTCGCCAGTTTGTTAGACAATGATCCAGAACATATACTCGGCACGGTCATCGCTGTTATGATGCTGTCATCAATGATTACTGGCGTGGTATTCTGGCTGATGGGGCACTTCAACCTGGGCCGCCTGGTCAGATTTATCCCCTATCCCGTCGTAGGAGGTTTCTTAGGAGGCACTGGCTGGCTGCTTATGTTGGGAGGTCTAGGGGTAATGACAGATACTGCTCTTGGGCTGGCGCTCTTTCAGCCTGCTATTCTTCTGCAATGGCTGCCAGGACTTTTATTTGCAGTCATTCTTTTTGCCCTATTACGACGCTACTCCCACTTCTTATTGATGCCCTCTATCTTGCTGGGCGGCATCCTTTTGTTTTACATCATCTTTTTCATCAGCAATGGTTCACTATCATCACCTGACCTGGATGAATGGTTGTTAGGACCCTTTCCAGAAGGGGGTTTATTCCAACTTATGACTCTGAGGGTATTCACCGAAGGACACATCTATGTTGTTACGGATTCTCTCTTCGATTTCAGCAGTATCCTCATCATCAGTACGATTTCTCTACTGCTCAATGCTAGCGGCCTGGAAGTGATCAGCGGGGAAGATATCGACCTGAATCAAGAACTGAAAGCCACCGGCATTGCCAATCTCCTTGCGGGTCTAGGCGGAAGCGCACCTGGTTATCATTCCATCAGCCTCTCTGCACTAGGAAATAAACTAGGTGCGAAGAACCGCCTGGTTGGGTTGATCGCTTCAATCATCCTTGCTTTTACACTGTTTTTCGGGGCAGAAGCGTTGTCCGTCTTTCCACGCATCATTGCCGGAGGCTTGCTGGTCTTTCTAGGGATCTCGTTCTTATTCGAGTGGGTATACGACGCCTGGTTCAAAATGCCCAAATTAGACTATTTTCTGATCTGGCTGATCCTGATCATTATCGCCACAGTGGGCTTCTTGGAAGGTGTTGCTGCAGGCATCGTGGTGGCCGTGTTGTTATTTGTGCTCAATTACAGCCAGGTCAATGTCATTCGGTATGATGTCACAGCCGCGAACTTCCCAAGCTATGTTTTGCGACCGCGGCTACATGATCAGTTACTGCGGCAAAGAGGCGACAGTTTGTACATCCTTGAACTTCAGGGGTTTATATTCTTTGGGACTGCTGACAAGCTGGTTTCACAAATTCGAGTGCGGATTGAAGACCCGCAACTATCCCAGTTACGGTTTTTGTTACTGGATTTTCGCTTGGTCACCGGCATTGACTCATCCGCTGCCCTGAGTTTTTCAAAATTATCTCAATTGGCGAAAGCTCGAGAAATCACAGTGGTGTTCACCGAACTGTCTCCAGGGTATCAAGAAATTTTCGATGATGCCTTGAAAAAAGATTTGATCGTATTTTCAGATATGGACCAAGGTTTGGCCTGGTGTGAGGATAGGATGATCGAAGTCTTCGCCGAAGTGGGCCTCGTAGCCAAACCGAAGACAATCATCCAACTCATCGAGGAAGAACTGGCTCATGTCGCTGAGGAAAAAGATTGGTTAGATACAATCACACCTGGAGAGAAATCAGAACCATCGAAACGCGCCTCCAGGTTGCTGAAATATTTGGAGTACATTGAAGCCAACGAAGGCGACTACCTGATCAACGAGAATTATGATATCGAAGGTTTATATTTCATTGAAGAAGGACAGGTCAAGGTGTTGAAAACATGTCAAGACGGTTCGTCGATAATATTGAGATTATTGGAAAGCGGCACTGCATTTGGGGAAATTGATTATTAACCATTGGTGCTAGTTTTAGAGGCTGAATCGAGCGATGGAAAAACGAA
>CAZUSV010000189.1:0-11253 GCA_964622645.1 uncultured Anaerolineales bacterium | reverse complement strand
ATGGGGCGTGCTCCGAACGCCCCATACCCCCAAATCTGGACATTACCATGGGAATTCCTAGAGCCCAGTGTTCTGGCCAAGTTTTCAAAAAATAACTCCCCGAGCTGGAGTCCGACGTCTCCCGACGTCGGGAGGTAGAAACGCATAGATAAGCTCTCGTCAACGAAATCAGGAGATTTCGGAATCCATATCCTCAGGAATGGTCAAACTTGAGGGAGTAATTGGATTGAGCGAGAGTATCTCTGAAATTGAAAGGATAGATGACTGATGATGAAATTTAACCTTGTCTTAGTGATTTTTGTTATGGTGAGTGCATTACTCCTGGCATTTTGTATTGATGATTCCGTCTCGGATCCTCTCGATGGCACATCCTGGGTGTTATTCGCCTATCGCAAATCAAAACCGATTCCTGGAAAAACGATTACTGCGGATTTTGAAGATGGCCAGGTTCATGGATCGGCTGGCTGTAATACATATAGCGGCAACTATGCGGTATCCGCTGGAAATATCAGCTTTGAAAACTTAGTCATTACTTTGATGGCTTGTCTCGAGCCCCAAGGCATCATGGAGCAAGAGCAAATGATCATGCAGTTCATCCGGGATGCGCAAACCTACCAATTATCCGGCGAGCAGTTGATGATCTTTCGCTCCGATGGTGAGGCATTGACCTTTGTGCCCAAGGAATAAGATCGCTTCCTAAATTGGTTTGTGTTCTGCACGGCTCGGTTGGGAGACCAGCCTGAACAGCAGCTTTACTTCCGGGCAGCCTCGATTAGTGCCTGGGCGTTCTCGCCGGTCACCTGCCAGCTTAAACAGCGCACGCTGCCGCCCATAAAGCAGACTCCCTTGGCATTGATGGGGATGATCTTTTTGTCTGTCAAGGCTTCAATCCCAACGATGGATTTCTCGTCGTTGGGATTTCCAAAGACAGGCATGTAAATGTAGTTGTTGGTTACAGTGGAATTGAGATTGATCCCACAGGCGGAGACAAAATCCTTCCAAATTTCGAGGGAGTAATCTGCCTCAATTTCTACGATAGTGATCCCTGGCAGATCACTTTCCAGGACCGAAATCACGTCATTTCGGAAGGGTTCGCCGTAGGTGTTGACCGCAACCGTGTCTTCAGATACGAACATCACAATCCCATCGGCGTGACCCATGGGTTCGCCCTCTTCCTGGGGGATGATGGCCACATGCTCGACGTGAAGCAGATACTTCAGTTCGGCGATGATCTCTTCCGTAGTCCAGTCGCGGTTGTCTTCCAGAATGCGCTCGGTGACGATGATCCTGTCATCGTTATTGTCAACAACGTTACCACCATCCAGGATGAGGGCACTCTTTTGGAATTCCAATCTGTGTTGCGTGGCAAATCTGTCGAAACTGGATTGTATATACCTCGATGCCGATCTGCTGAGGTAGCTTGGGGTGTATGAGAATTGCACCATTCGTGAGGGGAGCACGGTGGTGAAATCACGCATCCAGATATCAGCGACATTGGCTTCCAGAAGAATATCATCAGGTAATTCGTCTTGCAGGTAAGGCAGAGTATCCTTATCCGCCAGGATGATGATATTGTCATGGCCCATGACGGCCTTCGCGTATGCAATGTCGAACTCGATGATCTGGTCGAAGACCTCAGCGTAATATTTCTCGTGGATCGATGGGGCAGATAGTACCAGCAGCATGCGATCAGCGCTGCTCGTATTGGTGAAAGCCTCGGCTTGCTCTTTCTTCGCCAATAATGCAGGAGTGCTGGTTATTGTCAGGGTGATGACCGCAGAAGTTGCGAGGACAAAGGTGATAGTTTTCATGTGTGCTGATTGGCCTCACTGGCTGATTGAAAACTTTAGCGTATAAGTTGTCCCCGCGCAGCTATTGAGTTCAATCTTGCCATCCAATTGGTTGGTAAGCGTGCCTACTAATTGTAGCCCTAGGGTTGATGAATTATTCAAGTCGATCCCCTCAGGCATCCCCACACCATCGTCTGCGACGATCAGCGTCACCTGATTATCCCGGTCGGGTTTCAATTCGATCCTGATCTTGCCAGAGCGCTGATCAGGGAAAGCGTGCTTTAAAGCGTTAGAGATCAGTTCGGTCAAGATCATACCGCAGGGGACAGCGGTATCGATATCTAGTGAAATCTCTTGGGCTTCGATTTCCATGCGGATAATTGCAGTATCCACTTGATAAACCTGGCACATATAATCAACCAGATCTTGAATATATTCTGCGAATTTTATGTACGACAAACTATCAGAATGGTAGAGCATGTCGTGGATTAATGCCATTGAGCGCACTCGATTTTGACTATCGTGAAAGACCGAGCCAACTCGTGAATCTTCGATTTGAGCGGATTGCAGCGAGAGCAAGCTATTGATGATCTGTAAGTTGTTCTTGACGCGGTGGTGGATTTCCTTCAAGAGTATCTCTTTCTCACCAAGAGAATCTTTAATCCTTTGGAAAAGATTGGCGTTATTTATCGCCGTTGCTGCATGCTGTGCGAAGGCTTCCAACCATCGGGCATCATCTTCGATAAATTGGTGTGTCTGGTTGCTGTTGATGTTTAGAAAACCGGCTGTCTTGCCTCCCAGGACAATCGGTGCGCCAACATAAGAATTGGGTTTTTGCCAGTCCTCTTGATAGGTCCATAACGGATGGGAGGACGTATCGGATATCATAAGCGCATTCCCGGTTGTAAACATATAATTTAGAGTCTTGAATTCGTTCAGGTCGAGCTCGTATTCCATGATGGTTCGCACATTTGGATCGTCACCATACCCATGGCCACGGATTACCTGAGCAATTCCCCCTTCGATGAGCATGATATTGTAAGTATCCCCCTGGATAACTTTTTCGACCTGCTCAAAAATGCGATCCATAACGACATCGATATCTAAAGTGCTGCCCACAATTGTGGCGGCCTCTTGAAGGGCTTCAGCTAAAAGACGTTGTTTCCTTTCAGCTTCAAAGAGGCGCGCCTTTTCCATGGCAGTCGCTGCATGCTGTGCAAAAGCTTTCAAAAATTTGGCATCATCTTCAGAGAACTGGTTTATTTGGTTACCGTTGACATTCAGATAACCTACAGTCTTTCCCCCGTAGCGGATAGGAGCCCCAACATATGATTTTGGCTTTTGCCAGTCTTCACGATGGGTCCATAGCGGATCCGCCGCCGTATCTGTAATTACCAATGCATTTCCTGTGGTCGCCATGGTGTTCAGGGTCTCAAATTCGTCGATATCTAGAACATATTGCATGATTTTTCGTACGTCAAGATCGTCACCATAACCATGACCACGAATGACCTTGGCAATTTTCCCCTCGATGAGCATGATATTGTAGGTATCGCCCCTGATGACTTTTTCCACCTGTTCGAAGATTTGATCAAGCACAACTTCGAAATTCAAAGTGCTGCCCACAATTGTGGCGGCCTCTTGAAGTGCTTCAGCCAGGCGGCGTTGTTTTCTTTCGGCTTGAAATAGTCGCGCCCTTTCCATCGCTGCAGCAGCGTCGGCGGCAATCGTTTGGCACAGGCGAATATCAGATTCGTTAAATTCTCTTTCCTGGCGGGTTTCCCATAATTCTACAGAACCAATCAGTTGTCTCTGGTTGACGAGTGGTACGACAAGAAAAGCTCGAATCCCCTGGTGCAGATTTGCTAAAGCATCGATAATTTCTTCGTCATATTCATGAGCAGGATAGGTAGATATTCGATATTCACTTAATGCCTGGTAGATCTTGGGAATCTCAGATAAATAGCAGGGCGAGCTGAGAATTGAATTTTGATCGATTGCTTCAGGACTGATCCATTGGGCCAGTGCCCTGGTTGTGTAGGATACGCCATCAAGGTCGCAAATGTAGGCGCAACTGATGTCTAGAACCTGCCCGATTTGTTCGACTAGATTCTGAAGAACTTGATCGATTTCTAAGGATGATGAGATGGCAACCGCGGCTTCATGCAGGCTGGAAAGTTCTCTGGCTTGGTATTCTTTCACCTGCAAAAGGCGACTATTTTCAACCGCAACTGCTGCCTGTCGGCCTATCAGATGGAATAGATTCAATTCATCACGGTTGTAGATTTCTCCGGAACTCTTTTCTCCCAGATCGATGATCCCGACCAGAACATTGCTTATTTCCAATGGGACACTGAGTTCGATACTGTTTGAATCGAGATATTGGATTGCCTCTTCAGGTATGTCTTTAGGTGGTAGCAACCGCAAGATCGGTTTCTTTGTGGAAAGTAAATATCGGGGGAAAGGGTGGTTGGCAGGAAGCGCAGAACGGGCACCACCTCCTATGGTGTTGATATAGATCCCTTTCATATCCAATATTGCCAGCGATGCCCATTTGATTTGTAATAGGCTAGGTAGCTCTTTTGTCAAAATATCTGCGAGTTGACTAGGTAGAATACTGGTCGCAAGCCTCTCGCTCAACTCGTTTGCAATTGTCTGGTAGTCGATTTTCGAGCGGTAAAAAATTCTATCGATAAAATGCTGTGAACGCTGACGCAGAGGTACAAATACCGCAGCAATACTCAGTGTGGCAATGAAGGCCACCAAAGTCTCATTTTCGCGTTGGAGCACAGCGTTGAGTAGAAATGTCGAAATGCTTACGACAATAAAGTATAAGCTGGCAAGAATCGCACTCAATAAAGTGTAGACCAGCGTGCGGTTGATAACGATCTCGATATCGAACAAGCGGTAACGCAATATGCTTATTCCCAAGAAAATGATCATATATCCTATCGCTATCATCATGATTGGATGATGAAAGAACGGCGCTCTTCCCAGTATCAGTGGTAGAACGTACCCAGGGATGACCAGTGCGACCCCTACCGTGGCGCCAAAGAGGATCCAGCGAATCTGTGCGCGGGCAACCGGATTATCAGCTTTGATTGCCGAGCGCATACCCAAGCTGATTGCCAAAATTATTTGAATGATCGCGATCCCCCATGAGATGTTGTTGGTACTCAATAAAGCTGATCGCCAATCTGGAATAGGCAGGAACGCTCTACCGATCAATAGCAAGGGGATCAGATACAGAATCGCAGGCAAAAGACGGGGGTAATGCTGGATGAGTGGGTGCTTTGTTGGAAACACCAGCGTGAAATAACAAACCGATGCCACGCTGATTGTATAGATGATGAACTCGAACGAGAACTGAACCCAAAAAGGCCAGCGCCAGGGGATTGTCGCAAATTGAAAATTATATGCATCCCCAACATATTGCATCGCCAGCGTTGTACAGAAAACCATAAAAAGGCGCGCCCCGTGTTGTTGGGGTTGTTTCCAGAAAACGATGAGCCCAAAAATGAAGTAGGATATCGCCGCCAAAAATTGCAGTCCCCAGTGCCTTATGATGGCCATGAATGTAAGTGGGGCAAGCTGCACATCCAGTGCGATTACCTCGCCATCACGGAGAATCTCGTATTGGATGGTGGTGTTTGTACGCCATTGAGGATCTTGTCGAGCACCATTTAGCCATTCCTCGAAGCTGTAACCCCCAGCGCGTATTATGACATCGTTGGCTTTCAAACCTTCAGGGCGTGGTTCGATAATCCAATGGACGCGAAAACCCTGGGCTGTGAAACTGGTCATATCTCCATTGGCACCGTCGACAGGCAACCATATATACATGCTGACTATGCCCACTGACAATATCAGAGCGAAAATCCATATGCTGTGCCACAACCATGTAGCGTCTTTTTTCATCTTATTTTCGCTTGCCTTCGCGCTTGACCCACCAATTCCCTGCATGATATCCCAACCATGCCCAAATTATCCCTCCCACGGGGTCCAAGAGGTAATGTTGTCCGGTGAATAGCGTAGATAACACGATGGTAATAGCAATCAATGTCCATAACCAGCGCAACCGGGGCTTCCAGTTCCACCAATAGAATACGATCAGCATGGTCGTATAAGTGTGCCCACTCGGGAAAGCATTATTGACACGGTCATTGTCGAATATGGATTCAATCAATTCATATTGCCACCCGATGCCATCGACAATGGGCCTCTCGATATAAGTGGGGAAAAATATATACACCAGATAACTGGTCAGCAGCGTGAAGCTCATGCTGATCATGAACGCCCGATAACGACGCCAGTCCATTTTGATCATCGCCCAAATATAACTGGCGAACCACCAGCTGATGCTTGCCAGGTAAGGGATGGCCCACATCGGCCAAAATGGAATGTAGGCGTCCCAGGGAATTCTTAATAGCCAGCCCCCCTGTATGGTCCGATTGATCGGGACATAAAGCGCGTGAATACCCAGCAGAATTACCAGCCATACTACACGCTGCAGGATCATCTTGTTCTTATGCACAATAAACTTCCATTAATTCTGTGGTTGCTTCAGGGGCGATTACCCTGGCATAGGACTCGATATCCTGAAGATGCGCCAATACGACCCCCTCGTCGATCCCAGCAGGTGCATAAATCGTGAACAGCGCTCGATTGGTATTGGGATTGATGGGTGTACGCCGGTCTGGGCCGTAAATCACGCTGGACAATATGCCCTCAGCGTCGGCAATGTACATATCACCGGCCTTGAGCTGTTGCTCCTGTCCATTGAGGCGCGTAAAGGTTTCCTGCCCATCAGCTACATAGATGCCAATGGGTTGTTGGACGATCTCGAGGTCATGCCCGGCAGTAAGCAACTGGTTCTTCAGTTCTGCGGTGAACATGGCTTCTACTAATGCTGCCACACTGGGGATCGATTTTCCCTTATGGATGACGGACTCGAGTTGAAGCTGAACGTGATACGTTTTCTTGAAAGCTTTGTAATAAGCATGGTAGGCCTTCAGAGTGGGGGTTTCCCGTAAGCCAGCGCGATCGAGATCTCCGAATTGCATCCGCAATTGACCTTCGACTTCGGTTTTGATGGCCTCAAGCTGGGGATGTGTCTTGGGATTGTTTACATCCTTCATGACCAGGATTCCCACGCAGGCGCCAGGATAAGTTGTTCTCCATTTTTCGGTGATGGTTAGCATAATGTTTTACTCCTGAATAATCCATTGGGAAATATCTTTGAAGACAACCACTTTGTTACGACCGGTTTGTTTTGCGGCGTAAAGAGCTTGGTCGGCCCGATCGATTAATTTGTCAATGTTGCGATCGACTTTGGTTTCCAGGGTTGCCATACCGATGCTGATGGTCAGAGGCACCGGTCCGATATCCGTCTCGATGGGGCTTTGATTTACTTGTACACGAAGACGTTTAGCCATGGTTTGCGCGCTTTGCGAACTGGTCTCTGGCATGAGAATGACAAACTCTTCGCCGCCGTATCTGGCCAGGATATCTGAATTACGGATGTGCTCAACCAAGAGGTTGGCCAGGCAGGTCAGCACTTGATCGCCGATGAAATGTCCATGCTGGTCATTAATCTGCTTGAAATGATCCAGATCGATCATCAAGGCAGTGAGATGGCGTTGGTAGCGTTTCGCCTGCTGGAAGATGGGTCCCGCCAGGGAGTAGAAATGCCGCCTGTTCAGCACTCCAGTCAGCGGATCGGTGATGGCCTGACGACGGAGTTCGTATTCGGCAAGTTTACGGGTTGTAATATCATAGAACATAATGATGCGCCCCTGGGATGCGCCCTCTCGATCGTTGAGGGGTGTCGCTTGAACCTCGAAATGCTCCTCGCCAGTACGAAATTCTGCTCTGTTCTGTGGCGAATTTTCAAGTCGCTTGAGTAGATCCTGGTATTTTGGGAGAACTTGCTTGATTGGCTTTCCGAGAGCATTTTCCTGACTGAGGTTCAGAATACCCTCTGCGGCAGGGTTCAAATCCTGGATATGAGCTCGCTCGTCAAGGATTATTACCCCACTCTTAACGTTCTTGAAAACCTGATTGTAAGCAACAGGTGCGATATCCAATAACCTGAAGTGGCGGATGGTGAGCAGCAGCAGGATCCCAGAAATCACAAACATGATGCTGGTGGGGTCGTAGGGCGCAGCCGGATTGAAATCAAGCATATAAAAAATATTGGGACCAAGGATGGTGAGAATGACTATGATCAGTGGAATCAGTTGGAAACGAAATTTCTCTGGCATGTTGATCATGCCCATGATTAGAATGACAACGCCAGTTAAAATGATCAGGTATGCATATATCACCCAAAGATAGAAACCTGGACCATAAACCTTGCTAAAGAGCACAAATTCGCCCATTGTGGTTAATTCTAAAGAACGATAATAGAATGCATGTCTTCGGATGAACAATACCTGAACATATGTGACTATTGGAATAATGGCAAGTATGAGCAGCGCTTTGCGTGTAAGCCACTCTTTCAAATTGGTATAGTTGCATGCAAATAGCAGCCAGAAGTAATCGGCGCCGATAATACCCAGATATTCGATACGCAGCATAACTAGTTTCCAGGCGAGGTTCGTGTTGAAAAACCCCAATAAGTACCCTAGTGACCACAAACCGGTAGAAATAGCCATCATGCTGAAAGCTTTCGTGCCCTGAACAGGCTGCATGCGCCATCCAAGATATGCCAGCCAGAAAGAAATTATCACGGCGGCGAGATACAGTAATGCGTAAGGGGTGAACTGCCAGGTGCTCATCGCTTTTCGAAAAGATCGCTAAGCTTTTCGCTCTTCACCCAGCCGGGTGGAAAGGGTGCTTTCTCATCGAGTAAAATTTCCAAGCCCTTGCGAACCCGCGTCCGTACAGCAATGCTTTTATCACCATCTAATGTGCTGACCCATATGATAATAGCCTGCTTCTTGGTGGGATATAGCCTGGCGATGATACATAGGCTGGCAATCGTCCAGCTTTTGACAAAGGCCGTTGTGTCATTGAGCAGTTCTCGAAGTGCGGAGGTGATTTCTTCAATGTTATCATCATAGATTGCCAAATGCCCTAACAGCATGGCTAAGTGAAAGCGAACTGCAAAGTTTTCGTCTTCTTTGGCAACCTGAATGATTGCCGAAATATGCTTCCCAAAGAGATCGGGTCTTGTGCGGCCGATTTTCTCTAGAGCATCGGATGCTCGTCCGCGCACGACACTGTCGGCGTTGAAGAGAGCTTCGAAGAGATCATCAAAGATATCTGGCATTTCCAGCACTATGGAAACGATCTCATTGGAGGTACCATCTGAGCGCTGGTCGCCGCCTGATAGCCATTCTATGATTTGGTTCATGCGATTTTGCAGATCATCTCGAAAAACCTTGGTTTTTGATAATATGCTCGTAAGTAAAGCATAACACTAATGTGCCTGCATCATCAAGAACAAAGGGATAAGTTTTCTTTATCTCCGCGAACTCTGTGCTCTCTGCGGTTTAAACACATCTTTGCTTGACTTGATGAGAGCTTTATAAAGTCCAACAACGAGAAATGTGGCAGACATATTTCGGGTAGCAAGCCAACCTCGTTGGCGGCCGGATCAGACAAAAAAGCCGCATTCAGACCCCGCCCAAGTATGAGTACTTTATCGTTCGATATGATTGGCGATGATCTCGACTGCCTTGGCCACACCATTCTCCTGGCGGATGAGATTTCCCAGCGTTTTGGCTTGCCCTCGGACTCCCTCGTGGTGGATGGCTATATTTAGGGCTTGAATCAGTCTTTGCGCGCTCAACTGCTTGAAGCGGATTGGAGCGGGTCCCACCCCCAGCTGATGGACACGATCACCCCAAAAGGTTTGGTCAGCCGTAAATGGGATAATGATGTTAGGGATCCCCGCCCTCAAACCAGCCGCAGTTGTCCCCGCGCCCCCATGGTGGATGACTGCTTTCACGCGCGGGAAGAGCCAACTGTGAGGCAGGTTGTCGATGCATAAAATGGAAGCGCAGTTTTTGAATTGTTCCCTGCCGATTTCGTCGATGGCGATGATTGCGCGCCGGTCGGTTTGTTGGACTGCCTGCGAAAACATTTCTCCGAGATTCTGAATGTACTTATCTGGAATGCTGCCGAGCCCAATGAAAATTGGTGGTGTTTCTGCTGAAAGAAATTCGACCAGCTCCGAGGGTGGATTCCAATCAGATGGGGGATCGAGATCCCAATACCCTGTGATGATCGAGCTATGAGGCCAATCTTGGGGCCGGGGGAGCACATGAGGGCTGATCGCGTACAGGATGGGCGTTTGGGGACGGTTCTCCGGGGCAAAGGGCCAGGCAGGCAGCCTGGGCAGTTCTGCATGTTTGTAGCGCAGATAAGCGTAGAGAATCCGACTGCTGTAACGGAAAATGTTCGTTGTCAGCGAGTGTGTGGTGTATCTGTACCCACGTCCCAGTGGAAGATCAGGAAATGTCATGCTGGGGAAGTCTCCTGTGGGTGTGAACACGGGAAAGAATTGCCCAGATAGATCGGGAATCCCTAGCTGATCGGCGATCAGGTGACCGGCTTCGGTCATCAGAAAGGAATGCATGATAGCCCCCGCACCCTCGCAGGCCAGCCTGGCGGCGCGCAGGGTTTCGATGGCCAGCGGCAGCACAAATTCTCCCACTGCCTTGACCATGCGTAGCGGGTTCAATCCAGCATAATCGACGAGTTGGCTGGCCAGTCTAGCTGGGTCTCCGGGTAAGGGGGCGAACTCCAGATTGTGAGATTGGACGAGATCCCCATATGCGGCTGGGGCGGCGAGGCGCACTGAGTATCCTGCGCTTTGTAATCCAACGCCAAGCGCGACGAAGGGTTGAACATCCCCGCGAGTGCCGTATGTCAGGATGACAATTCGTTTCGACATCAAAGAATTGCTATCCCACATAGGATAGCAATTGCCAGAAATACAATCCAGGAAAGGTGCTTGCCCCGGGTAAAGATGATTGATAGTAGCGCACTGGCGAGAAAGGTGAACCCAATGGTCACTAAGATGCCTTGGGCAAGTTCAACCCCAGTGAAAAAACCTCCCATAAAGAGCAGGATAACCGCCAACCCCCACCAGCCAGCTGTGGTCAAGTGCCATGCAAACCTCAGGGTTTGTCTGGTGAAAGCATCATCTCCGAAAAGTTTGGGTAGATCATCCTTGTGCAATAGCCGAATGATGATATAGCGTTCGCCCAACCAGGAGTGAGCGATGCCGATTGCGATTGCCAAAAACGAGGCAGCGATAAGTAATCTACTCATAATCCAGTTCCAAAGCTGAACCACAGTCGCTGATTGAGGATTCGCCAGTGCTGAGGTATTGGTAAATTGAGTGAAGCTTATCCGTAGCCTGGCTGATGAAGTCGTCCATCTGGCGCTGAGAGAGATATTTAGGCATGGTTCAATTTGAACTAAACAGCACCTTTACAAAATAAAAGGAGCA
>CAZUSV010000188.1:0-11305 GCA_964622645.1 uncultured Anaerolineales bacterium | reverse complement strand
GCGTTTTGGGGGCGTTGGGGTTTGGGCCCCCCCACACCCTTTTTTCGGGGGACTCCCTGTTTGGCTGAATTGTTTCGAACGCAGAGCGGATAGAACAAGAGGCCGCTAGGATTTCGATATGAACTCTGAGAAAAAAGTTACCTGGGCTGGTATGCTCAATCTGCTGGTGGTCTATTTTGTTTGGGGCAGCACTTATCTGGCTATTCGGGTGGCAGTCCGGGAGGGGTCTGGATTTCCCCCCTTCGCTATGGGCGCGATGCGCATATTGCCCGCGGCATTGATCTTGATCTCCTGGGGTGCCCTCAACCGCCAGCGCCTGAAGCTGACCCGCCGGGAATTGGTTACTCTGCTATTTTCTGGCTTGTTGCTCTGGTTAGGCGGCAATGGATTGGTCAATTGGTCGGAGCAGCGCGCTGACTCCAGTGTAGCCGCCTTGACGATTGCAGCCACGCCCATCTGGGTGGCGATTATCGAGGCGATCCTTGACCGGCGCATGCCTTCGCTGCGCTTTGTGGGAGCGCTCTTGATCGGTTTTTCTGGGATTGCGGTCTTGAGTTGGCCGGTTCTGCGATCTGGAGTCAGGGCGGACATTCTTTCGATCTTCGGCCTCTTGGTAGCGGGATTCAGTTGGGGATCGGGAACCATCCTGCAGAGCCGCCGGCAGGTAGGGGTTCATTCGGCAATGAGCGCCGGGTACCAACAACTATTTGGTGGGATTGGCTTTGTATTGGTTTTTATCCTCAGCAACGAGCCCATCCCCAATCCAGTCCCCGAAGCCTGGTGGGCCTGGGGGTATCTAGTGGTATTCGGGTCGATATTTTCTTTTACAGCCTATGTGCGCGCCGTCGAGCTTCTACCCACCAGCGTTGTGATGACTTATCCCTATGTCAATCCTGTCATCGCAGTATTTCTGGGGAGGATCATCTTGAACGAGCCCATCACATTCTGGACCATCGCGGGTGCGGTATTAGTGCTGTTAGGCGTGGCTGGCATTTTCAACGAACGCCGCAAAAACGGTGCGGATCAGGGTAAGCGTAATTAGGAATTTTATGATATCCATCCTAGCTTCGAATTTCCATCTTGTCATTCCGATCCCCGAAGGGGAATCCACAGCGCTTGGGGCGCTGCTCATGCACGAAGTGCAGAAAGAAACTCTCATCGATGTCATCGCTCTGCGCGCCTGCCCAAAGGGCCGCACGGCGTGGCGTTGCGAACGGACGCTTCCAGCGGGAGTGAAGCAATCTCCTCGTCAAGTGGGAGATCGCTTCGTCGCAGAAAACGCTCCTCGCGATGACACAAGTAAGTTTCTTAGTAGCGTTTTTATCAGCTAATGTCCAAACATCTCAACGTATAGCGAGGAATCCCTGAGCAAAACAGATCATCTCAGGGATTCCTCAGCACTATATTGTTATTATCTGGATGATTTTGCCCATCGCCGTGCTTCGGAATGACAACCTGTTTTTTGAAGTATTCCTGGAAAAACCTATTTTCGATTGCCCTGCGGGCAGCTCTCCAGGAATCGCCGGGGTAGCTCCCAGATTTGGGGGTATGGGGCGTGCGGAGCACGCCCCATACCCCCAAATCTGGACATTACCACGGGATTCCCTGGAGAGCCCTGCGGGCAGAATTCCTAACCACCTGCTATCTCGGTTATAATGTAGCTTTATTCACAATGCTCTGGAGCATACTATGCGCACAGTCGATATTATTGCGAAGAAGCGGGATAAAGGCCAACTCACCAAAGAAGAGATCGAGTACTTCATCAATGGATATGCCAGTGGAGAGATCCCTGACTACCAGGCCTCTGCCTGGGCTATGGCCGTGTTGTTGAACGGCATGACGCCACAAGAAACCACCGATCTGACTCTGGCAATCGTCGCTTCAGGCGAAACCATCGAACTTTCTCAGGTCGTACCTATCGCAGTAGACAAACACTCTACAGGCGGTGTGGGTGATAAGACGACCCTGGTGGTAGAACCACTGGTTTCAGCATGTGGTCTGCCAGTGGGCAAGATATCTGGCAGGGGACTGGGTTTTACCGGGGGAACGCTTGACAAAATGGAATCCATACCTGGTTTCAATGTACATCTGACCACCGAGGAATTTTTGAGTCAGGTCAGAGATGTAGGTCTTGTGTTGGCCGGTCAGACGGCTGATTTGGCTCCTGCCGATGGCAAACTGTATGCTTTACGCGATGTAACTGCGACGGTTGATTCGATCCCCTTGATTGCTTCCTCCATCATGAGTAAAAAGATCGCCGGTGGCGCGCAAGGCATTGTCCTGGATGTCAAATCTGGGCTGGGGGCTTTTATGGATACCTTAGATGAAGCCCGAGAGCTGGCCGCCTTGATGGTCGATATCTCCAGATTGGCGGGGCGCAAAGCGGTTGCCCTGCTTTCAGATATGAACCAACCCTTGGGTCACGCCGTGGGCAATGCGATGGAAGTCAAAGAGGCCATCGAAACACTGCAAGGAGGCGGTCCGGTTGACTTCAAGGGGCACTGCCTCGAGGTGGCTGCTCACATGTTGACCTTGGGGAGGATTGCCCAAAATGTGCAGGCTGCTGCCCCCAAACTGGAAGAGGCCTTAACCAATGGCCTGGCCTGGGAGCGCTTCCGCAAGTTGGTGATCGCACAAGGGGGGGACGTGGCTTATGTCGATAACCCTGATCTGCTCCCCCAGGCTGCCTTGATCGAGACAGTCTCTGCTGACCGTTCGGGATATCTTGTGGGCATCCATCCCCGCGAGATTGGGGAGGCTGCCGTCGTCCTGGGCGCAGGGCGTGCTAAAAAGGGCGATCCTATCGATCACGCCGTGGGGTTCGAGATCCACCACAAAGTGGGGGATTTTGTCAAAGAAGGGGATCGTTTGTTCACCATCCATGCCAATGACCAGGCCAAATTGACAGAAGCACGCCAGAGGTTGCTCGAGGCCCACACCTGGAACGAGCAACCCGTCGAGCCGCTGCCGCTTTTTTATGGGGTGATTCAATAGGCCTGAAAGTGAAAAAATGGGTGCGTGCAGCGCTTTGTGCTGCACGCACCCATTTTTTCATAAAACTATCCATTCAGCGCGGGGATGATCTCATCCGTAAAAGCCTTCAACGTCTCTGGAGTATACAACCCTTTGATGTTGAAGATCAGATGCTCGAATCCCAGCTCACCGAGATATTTCCCGCGGGAGATGACATCGTCCACAGAGCCTTCTTCGAAGTCGGCCGTTTGCAGGACTGTCTTCTCGACCTCTTCATAAGGCCTGCCGAGATCATCACAATGACCTTGCAGCACTTCCAGGCGTTCCTTGATGATGTCGTCCTCAGCGCCGCCAAAGAAGTTGCAGGCATCCCCATATTTGGCCACGAAGCGCAGGGTCTTCTTGGGGCCCATGCCACCAATCAAGATCGGGGGGTGAGGCTGGCTGAGGGGCTGGGGGTTGTTGACCGGGTAAGGCAGCTTGAAATGTTGGCCCTCATAAGCCGACGTATCTCCCGACCACATGTGCTTGGCAATTTGCAAGATTTCTTCTAACTGCTCGAAGCGCTCTTTCATGGAAGGGAAGCGCATGCCCAGGCTCACTGTCTCATGCTCGTACCAGCCGGCGCCGATGCCAAAATATGTTCGCCCATCGGTGAGCACATCCAGCGTGGACATCATCTTGATCACCAGGGCGGGGTGGCGATAGATCACACCCCCCACCAACAAACCGATGGTGACTTTTTCGGTCAGGCCAGCGAAGAACCCCAGGGTGGTGTAGCCTTCGATCATCTCCGTCTCGGCTTTGCCGAGCCAGCCGCCGAGCTGGAAGAAATGGTCCATCACAAAGAGGCTGTCGAAGCCACCCTGATCGACAGTTTGGATAGTGTCATTCAACCATCCACGCATGTTCTCTGGTGTGCTGGGACGGAATTGAGGGATTTGTAAACCGATTTTCATTGAAATCTCCTTTTCTCTCTCTATAAACCACAGATAAATATGATAAACACAGATTTAATTTTCTTGTAACTACTCAATCAGACAGATAGTCTCCCGAAAAAAGAGTGTGTGCAGGGGGCGCAGCCCCCTGCACACACTCTTTTTTCGGGTAAATCCGTTCCATGGCAGAGCGGTTACAAGTCATAATAGATTCTGTTTTATATTCCTTCCCAAAGATAAACCTTCAAGTCCACGCGCTGGCGCCCATCGAATTGGACGCCCTCGGCTTCGAGGAGCTTACGCTGTGCTTCTGCCCCGCGCCGCAGGCTGATCTTTCCCTGGGCGTTTATCACGCGCTGCCAGGGTACATCTGCCGGACACCCGGCCATAGCACCGCCCACCCAACGCGCCCCAAAGGCCAGGTAATCCTTGGGGTTCATATCTCTAGGTGGGGGGATCATCTCGGCGATGCGGCCATAGGTGGTCACCTTGCCAGCAGGGATTTGGCGCACGAGTTCCCAAACTTGTTCGTTGAATGCGATTGGGTCTGGAGGCGATGAGAATCTTGGCGACATAGTACACCTCTTTCTAAGATTCGCTTAACTTCCTGAGCAGGCCCTCCAGGCTGAAGGCTTTGCGAGTATCCAGGAATATCAAGACGAAATAAAATCCCACGATGTACATGATCGTCAGGATCACTGCCATTGGCGTGCTGAGCGCATCTTGGTAGTAATACCAGATATCTCTGTTCGGGGTCAGGGCAGCCAGCAGATATATTGGCCAGATATGAACGGCATGGTGCACTACATATGTTGTCAGCGAGAACTTACTGTATAGACTGAAAAAATTCCTCTTACCAGGCGTTGTAGGTTCCCCAAGGTCAAACCGCCGCTGGAGAATCCAAAAAGCCACCAGGATGAAGCCTAGCATGCTGATGGTGAAGGTAGTCGAGGCTGGGTAGAATGTATAGGTGCTCAGATACCAACCCGAACCAATGGGAAAATACTCACTGCTGAGCATACCAATGACCGAAATAACGAGCAGGGCGATTCCCACTACAGGGACGCTGCGGGCGACTTCTGGGTTGGTTGCACGTCTTTGAAATATTTCTCTTCCCAGGCAGAATCCAATGATCGGAAACGCCAGCCAGGGCAGCAAGGGAAAATAGCCCTGCAGCGTTAGGCCTAAGAGGATTTCTCCAATTTCAAAATCGTAGACGTATTCTTCGTAAACCCAGTGAGAGCTGTAGCCGGTCAATTCTCGTAGCGGTGGGGCGATGATCAAAATCAATACCACCAGTGTGATCAAGTATCTGGCTGGGACCCGGCGAAGGGCGTAGACGATCACAGTAGAAATGCCGATCATGGGCAAGATATCCCAGGCGAATATTTCTTCTGGCGTCCAGATGATGACTGCAAATATCAGCCCGAAGAGGAAGACCAGCCCCCCGCGCTTGAGGATGAACCCCCTCATGATGGAGCCAGCGGTTCCCATCGTGTGCTGTTTATCCAGCCAGAGCCACAAACTGAGTCCCACCAGGAAGGTGAAGATCGGCGCGGCAAAGCCACCTAGAAAGGTCGAGAGGTCGTATAGGAAGCGCGTGGAATGCTCTCGGGGTGAGAGGTTGCCGACAAAATGCACCTGCACCATCAGCAGGATGGCGGTTGCTCGCAGGATGTCGATTGAAAATAGTCGGCGCATGGCTAATATTCTAACCGATTGTGATCAGCACAATCGCTGCAATGCAGGTGCCAACACCCAACCATTGTTTCCAGGTGATCACCTCTTTCAGGATAAAGGTAGATAATAGCACCGTCCCCGCTGGATAGAGTGAAGAGAGCACTGCGGCGATATCTAAACGCGTGAAGTGGGTGGCAAAAAGATAGCCTAAGTTGCCCCCGGCATCAAGCAGCCCTGAAATCAGGCCTATCTTGGAACCGATGATTGTGGGTACGGGTTGACCTGTCCTCCAGATCAGGATGCTTGCCAGGAGGACGGAGGCAAGCTTGGCAATGACTAAGGGTGAGAAGACTTGATTCCCGTCTACTTGGGCGATCAAAGTCAGGAAGCCGCCAAAACCAATCCCAGCCAAGACTGCTAACCCGAGACTGACGCTTATTTGATCCCCGCCATCATCAACTTGCCGGGTGACGAGCCATATGCCCAATAATGCCAGGGTAAACCCAGCCAGTGATACATAACCGGGAAAACCTTGCACGAGCATGCCTGCAATCACCGGGATGATTGTCCCGATGACACCTGCAACGGGCGCCACAATGGCGGAATCACCAATCGATAAGCCTCTGTATAAGGCTGCTAATCCCAGCGCGCCAGAAATTCCAGCCACACTGGCAAAGATCAGGCTAGATTGGGGGGGTAACCCTTCACCCCAAATCAGTGCCAGTACCAGCAGCAGTGACAGGCTGCTTAGCGATGTCAGCAGGAGAACCTGGTATTGGTTTAGCCGGCGGGCAGCGTATCCGCCGCAGAAGTCCCCACTGCCCCAGGAAGCGGCTGCGCTTATCGCCAGGATGATACCAATAATTTGGGCAGGCAAGATCTTAGATTTCTCTTGGTGAAAAAGTAACCTTGAACTCTGTACCGGCGCTGTCAACCAATTGGATATTCCCATCTAACTGACGGACGAGCGAATTGACGAGTGTCAGCCCCAGCGAGGAACTATTGCGATAATCCAGACCATCAGGTAGTCCTATGCCATTGTCGCGGACGACCAATACTACCTGGTTGTCGGGACCAGATTTTAGGGAAACGAATATTTCTCCGGACTGCTCGTTGGGAAAGGCGTGTTTGATGACGTTGGATAACAATTCATTGCAGATCAACCCGCACTGGACTACATTATCGACAGTCAAGTAGACCTGCTCAGCTTCGATCTTCAGATCGATATTTTGGGGAGAAATCTGGTAGGACCGAAAGAGATCTATGGCCAGGTCGTTCACATAATCACCGAAGTCAATTTTTGACAAGCTCTTAGATTTGTATAGCTTTTCGTGTACGAGTGCCATGGCACTGACGCGGTCCTGAGCCTGGCTAAACCCCAATTCACTTTTGGGATCCTGGCTCTGTTTGGCTTGCAGTGAGAGTAAACTGGAGACAATTTGCAGATTATTCTTGACCCGATGATGGACTTCCTGGAGGAGAGTCTCCTTTTCAGTAAGTGAAGCTTGTATTTCTTCATAAAGACGGGCATGTTCAATGGCAATTGCAGCCTGGTCTGCCATCGCTTGGCAAAGGCTAATTTCAGCAGGCGTGAAGTTGCGCTCATAATCCAGTTGACTTAGTTCGATCAGTCCAATAACCCGGTTGCCAACTTCTATCGGGAGCAGAATCAGGGCGTATATCTGCAGGCGCTGCATACGCGCAACCTCTTTCGGGTCTGCTTGGCGGTCTGAGATGTTGATTGAAAGGGGGCGACAAGATTCTAGAACTTTACGGGTAGCGGGAAGGTCATCAAGCGCATACGTTGTGCCTCTGCCATTTACCAGATCAGGATATTGTTTTTGGTATTCGACCCAGGTGATGACCGTATCCGCTTCCTGGTCCCAGCGAGATACAGTGCAGCTATCCACGTCAATTGCTGTCACCATTTGTTTGCTAATATTTGTTAATACTTGATCTAATTCGAGCGTGGCAGAGACAGCCCGTGTTGTTTCGAGGAGTGTCGCCAACTCAAGAGTGCGCTGGTTAATTTTTGTGATGTCGCGCAGAACCACTACCTGGCCAACTACTCGATCACGCCAGTCTAGTACTGGAGAATTGCGTACATCCAAGGTTTGCTGCGATATTCCCTCACCTAGCGATAACTCGCTGTTCTCAGCGATACTAAACATATGATGCGCTAATTGGGGCCATATCTCTTCGAGATCTTGGCCGATAACTTGCTTGCTCGAGGCATCCATAAGCGTTTCTGCCGCCAGGTTAAGATCAGTAATGCGATTGTCACTATCGAGAACAACGATGCCATCGTTTATGCTTCCGATGACTGCTTTGTGTGACACCATGAGGATGTCAAATCGTCGTAGAGGAGCTAATGTCAAGGCGACGATACCCACTCCAATGATGAAGCCAATCGATGTGGCCACAAAGGGTGGCAGTGGACTCACTCTAAAAGAGTCGAAAATAGTTCCCAGCCAGGCAATCGTTGTGGCAAACCCCAGCGCGGTTGCCTGCCCCCGGTAGAGATTGCGAGAGCGAATGAATAACTGGATATGCAAGACACTGCCAGTGATCAAGATCGAATAGGAGTACAAAATAAAGAACCAGACCCATGGACCATAGGCGAGCACTCGGGAGCTACCTCTGCTGGTGATGTAGTCGCTACTGGTCCATACCAGGTTGTGGGCTTCATTTGTAAAGGTCAACACCAGGGTAGTAAGCGGCACGATGGACAGCAGGATCAGGTTACGTGGAGTCAGCCAATCCTTGCGTCCAGTGTAGACGCTCGAGTAAATCAACCAGGTGGTGGGCGCAATAACATACCCCAAATATTGCACCTTGGTCCAGAGCGTCTTTGTTTCTATATCTGGGCTAGTTTCGATTAACACATACATAAAGACAACATGTGCAGCGGTGATAAGAAGGATGATGCCAACCCTGGAGGCTGTATGTTGCCGTCGCCGTAAGAATATGAAAGCCGCTGTGAGGATCAAAAGGATTGCTGCGATAAGCGGCAGGAGTGTCGAGGGGGTAGTGAAGTTCATCTTTTCTGTGCAAGTATCCAGTGAAATGGGATCTCAACTCCAGCTTCTATTTGGATTTCGATGGCCGATTCGATGACTTCGAACCCAGCTTCTTTGACGAGTTGTTTGGTCATCCCGCGCATATGCCTGGGCAACCTGGTCATAGCCTTGCTCGACTATATTTGGGGGGTTGTTTGTTTCAGATGCAGCCATAGAATTTCAAAACCTCGTAGCAACAAGCAGATTCGCAGGTTCTCTAGGAATTCCCGTGGTAATGTCCAGATTTGGGGGTATGCGGGGGTGCGGAGCACACCGCATACCCCCAAATCTGGGAGTTACCCCGGCGATTCCTAGAGAGTCGATGCGCATCTTTAGCAATGCGCATAATTCCTTTGCAGGGAATTGTATCACCACTACAAGTAACTACATTGCTTTGCTCATTCGATAACTAAGACAGTGCCAATCGAGATGATCAGGAGTATGGCTTCTGGTAGTTGCCCCGGCAATTCCTAGAGAGCCAAAAAAGGGGTAAACAAAGAAGTCACCCGTGATAGGTGACTTCTTTGTTTTGGTAAAGCCTATTGGCTCTCCAGGAATCGACGTGGAACCTCCCAGATTTAGGGGTGAACAGGGGTGCTCCGCACCCCTGTTCACCCCTAAATCTGGGGGATTACCCCGGTAATTCCTAGAGACCTAGCCTATTTCAATAAGAAGATTCAGATAAGGTCGAAGCGATCCGCGTTCATCACCTTGTTCCAAGCTTCCACGAAATCATTCACGAACTTCTCCTGGGAGTCGTCCTGAGCATACACTTCGGCAAGCGCCCGGAGCTGAGAGTTCGAACCGAAGATGAGATCGACACGGGTGCCGGTCCACTTGAGTTCGCCCGTGGCGCGATCACGACCCTCAAACACGTTTTCGTCTTCCGAGGTTGCTTTCCACTCGGTATTCATGTCAAGCAGATTGACGAAGAAGTCATTGGTGAGTGTCTCAGGCTGTTTGGTGAAGACGCCGTGCTGGGACTGTTCGAAGTTGGCGTTCAAAACGCGCATCCCGCCAATGAGAACCGTCATCTCAGGTGCAGTCAGAGTCAGCAGTTGTGCCCGATCTACCAGCATTTCCTCTGCTGATACGCTGTACCTGGCTTTGAGGTAATTGCGGAACCCATCTGCTGCCGGTTCGAGTACGGCGAATGACTCCACGTCGGTTTGCTCTTGCGAGGCATCCGTGCGTCCCGGCGTGAAGGGAACGCTGACATCGTGACCAGCATTCTGCGCAGCTTGTTCGATACCTGCGCAACCGCCGAGGACGATCATATCAGCGAGCGATACTTTCTTGCCGCCGGATTGTGCGTTGTTGAATGCCTTTTGGATGCCCTCAAGGGTTTCGAGTACTTTTGCCAATTGGGCCGGCTGGTTGACCTGCCAATCTTTCTGCGGTGCCAGACGGATGCGTGCCCCGTTCGCTCCACCGCGCTTGTCAGAGCCGCGGAACGTGGAGGCCGAGGACCAGGCGGTCGAGACCAGTTGGGAGACTGACAGACCCGATGCAAGGATCTTGCCCTTGAGATCGGCAATGTCCTGCGCGTCGATCAGCTCGTGGCCGACTGCGGGGACCGGATCTTGCCAAATCAGTTCTTCTTCAGGCACTTCCGGGCCAAGATAGAGTGCCCGCGGGCCCATATCGCGGTGGGTCAGCTTGAACCAAGCGCGAGCGAAGGCATCCGCGAATTCGTCGGGGTTCTCGAGGAAGTGCCGCGAGATCTTCTCGTAGATCGGGTCGTAGCGCAGGGAGAGGTCTGCAGTGGTCATCATCGGAGGGTGCTTCTTGGACGGGTCGTGGGCGTCAACCACCATATCCTCATCATCCACATCCTTGGCCAGCCACTGATACGCGCCAGCCGGGCTTTTGACCAGCTCCCACTCGTATTTGAACAGCACTTTCAGGTAGCCCATGTCCCATTGGGTCGGGTTCGGCTTCCAGGCACCTTCGATACCGCTGCCGATCGTGTCGCCGCCTTTGCCGCTGCCAAAAGTGCTTGTCCAGCCGAGGCCTTGCTCGGCGATGCTGGCAGCTTCGGGTTCAGGACCCACATGCACGACATCACCAGCGCCATGACTTTTACCAAAGGTGTGTCCCCCGGCGACGAGTGCAACGGTCTCCTCGTCATTCATGGCCATGCGCGCGAATGTCTCGCGCACATCGATACCTGAACCAACCGGGTCCGGTTTGCCGTTCGGCCCTTCTGGGTTCACGTAGATGAGGCCCATTTGCACTGCAGCCAGGGGGTTCTCAAGCTCACGGTCGCCACTGTACCGCTTGTCACCGAGCCACTCGCTCTCTGATCCCCAGTAGATGTCCTCCTCAGGTTCCCAAACATCCTCGCGCCCGCCGGCGAACCCGAAGGTCTTGAACCCCATCGATTCCAGCGCACAGTTGCCAGCAAGGATCATCAGGTCAGCCCAGGAGATCTTGTTGCCGTATTTCTGCTTGATCGGCCAAAGCAGTCGGCGCGCCTTATCGAGGTTGACATTGTCCGGCCAGCTGTTGAGCGGCGCAAAGCGTTGAGTGCCAGACCCTCCACCCCCACGGCCATCGCCGGTGCGGTAGGTGCCTGCGCTGTGCCACGCCATCCGGATGAAGAGCCCGCCGTAATGACCGTAATCGGCTGGCCACCAGTCCTGCGAGTCGGTC
>CAZUSV010000187.1:2709-11308 GCA_964622645.1 uncultured Anaerolineales bacterium | reverse complement strand
CCGAAGTCCATGTGCTAGGCCATCACTTAGCCCCACTGCTTCGCCTACTGCCAGTCCAAGTCCGTCCCCTTCAGCTAGCCCAAGTCCAAGTGCTAGCCCATCCTTATCACCATCCGCATCACCATCATATCCAGATGTTTAAATAAACTATGCCTGATATAACTTCACCAAGACCAAAAATTAACACCGATAAATATGGTAGGCCGTTGTTTAATCAAATTCCTTGTGCTACTGCTTTAGCTAGGAATGTTCAGGCTTTAACTACTTCTTTTGGAATTAGGCTTAATACTTTAACTACAATTATTCGTGTTTATGCTATTGCTAAAGATGTTTACTTGAGGTGGGGTGTGAATGGTGAATCTTACGCAAAGTCAGATAATTTTGATGAAGTTATCCCGGCTGGAAGTGTTTATGATTTTGCTGTGCCTGTAATGACTACTGAAGATGCTGATAATGGTTCAACTTTTCCTTGGGTATTCTTTATTGGTAGAGAAGCCGGGGCTACGATTATTGTTACTGAAAAATAAGTACATTTGATAAGATTCGGTTTTTTTGATTTAATAGATACATGGCTGATTTGGTGTCTATTATCATTCCTTCAAGAAACGAACAATTTTTAGCTCCCACGATAAAAGATTTACTTGAAAAAGCAACTCAAGATATTGAAGTTATAGCTATTTTAGATGGTTATTGGCCTCCGAAAGAAGAAATGGTTGATGATCCTAGAGTGCTTTATATTCATTGTTCTAAAGCAAAAGGAATGAGGGCAGGGATTAATGCAGGGGCGGATATAGCTAGGGGTAAGTATTTAATGAAAATTGATGGTCATTGTATTGTAGATAAAGGTTTTGATGAGAAATTAAAAGCAGATTGTAAACCTGATTGGGTTGTTATACCAAGACGATATGCTCTTGATGCTGAAAAGTGGCAAATTGAGGAAAGAACTGACAATAAATATCCGATTGATTATCAGTTTCTTACTTATCCTGAAGCTTCAGATGAAGGTTATGGTGGTAAAGAGTTTTCCGGTAGGTTATGGCGAGAGAAGAATAGCGACCCGGAATCAAAAGGTAAGTTGATTGATGATTGTATGAGTTTTCAAGGTTCGTGTTGGTTTATGGAAAAAGAATACTTTAAGTTTCTTGAATTAATGGATGAAGAAAGTTATGGTACTTTTTGGAAGGAAGCACAAGAAATTAGTTTTAAAGCTTTTTTGTCCGGTGGGGCTGTTAAGCGAAATAAAAAGACTTGGTATGCTCATTTACATAAGGGCAATAAGTATGGTCGGGGTTATTCACTTGCTGATACTACCCCGGATAAGTGTAAAGAAAATATTAAAAAATGGTTTAAGCAAAAAGCTTGGCATAAACAAAAATATCCGTTGGCTTATATGATTAAAAAGTTTCCCGGTTGTCCTATGTGGACTAAAGAAAGGATCGAGGAAGCTAACTATAAAATATAGAAAGGGGGTTCTATGCTTCGGGATAGGATCGAATTAGCAGAATATTTTGGTAGAGTAGGATTTACTAAAGGTGCTGAAATAGGAGTAGCAGATGGTCGGTATGCTGAAATTCTTTGTCAGATAATTGAAGGATTGGAGCTTATTTGTGTTGATCCTTGGGTTTCTTATGAGGGGAATTGGCGAAGTAATGAATATCAAACTAATGCTTTTAAACAAGCTCAAAAGAAGCTATCTAAGTATAATGTTATTTTTAAAATGAAAACTAGCATGGAAGCGGTACTTGAAGTAGAAGATAAATCGCTTGATTTTGTTTTTATTGATGGGGTTCATACTTTTGATTATGTGATGGAAGATATAATTGGTTGGGCCAGAAAAGTTAGACCCGGTGGGATAGTTTCAGGCCATGATTATTATCAGTTTAAAAATTCAGGTATTATTCAAGCGGTTAATGCTTATGTAGAAGAACATAAGATTGATCTTAACCTTACTTTGAGGAATCCCGGAGGGCATAAAGATGATCAATGTCCTTGTTGGTGGTTTGTTAAAAAATGAAACTCTATCAGAATTTACCCGGGTTTGACGAAGTTGATCCCAAGCGAAGAAAAAGTGAATATTGGAATGTAGGTAAGTGGAAAAACTTTATTAATCCCCTTTTGCCAAAAGATTGTAAGAACATGACTTTTATAGATATGGGTTGTAATGCCGGTTTGTTTCTCAAAATGGCTAAAGATAAGGGATTTGGTAAGTGTATTGGCATTGAGAAAAGCCGAAGCACACTAAAAGAAGGTGAGAAGTATCGTAAAAAAACAGGCTATGATTATCAGCTTTTAAATCAAACAATGGGAGTTGATTTTAATTTAGATCGTATGCCGGTAGCTGATGTTACATTGTTAGCTAATGTTCATTATTATATGAAGGTTGGTGATTTTCTCGAGTATTTAGATAAGTTGAGGCGTAAAACTCTTTATTGTATTGTGGTAACCTCTAATCATAAATCACCTTCTCATCATTGGAGGCCTAGCGGAATGATCCCTGATGTTAGGAATTATTTTAAAGAGTGGATTGAAGAAGATGCTATTTATAGAGTTAAATATAATTCGAGGCTTTTAAATGATCCGGCCCCTCGAAAGTTATGGAGTTTAAGGTTTAAAAGCCAGTTAAAGCGAGTTAAGATTGATGATTTAAAATGGGGTGCTTCAGGTCATTCAAGCGGAAAACATCTTTTAAGGGATGAATTAGCTGAAATAGTTTTACAGAGGGGTAAGTATGATCGAACTTATTTTGATTTAAGAGATAGTGAGCATATTAAAAAAACTAGATATTTTAGAACATGGGTATCAAGGGATTGGACTGAAGATCGGGCATTAGATTTTACTATTGAAAGATTGAATACTATGCTTGATGTGAGTTTGAATGGCATGAAAAAGCCTATTTGGATTCAGTTAGATAATAAAATTATTGATGGAGGCCATAGAGTATCAATCATGAAAGCTTTAGGCTATAAGTATATTATTGGGAGGGTGATATGAGTAAAAAGAAAAAGATTAAGGATTGTGATCATCCATTAAAAAAAAGAAAAACTGAAATAATTGATTTTAGATGTGATGAATGTGGTTACGAAAAACAAGTAGTAGTAAAAGATAAAGAGTTTAAGATGAGTAATTGATATGTACCTAAGTAAAACTCCATTAGATATTTCAGTTGTTTACTATACTTGTAACTATCTTGAGAAAGTAAACCCGGTTTTTGTAGCTAATACTAAGCATTTTTTGTTAAAAGCGATTGGTAATCATCCTTTAGTTAGTGTTTCTCATGAGCCTATGAAGAATTTTGGCTACAATGTGGTGGTTGAATTGCCTAGAGATCATTTAAGTATCTATAAACAGATTTTAATAGGTTGTAAGCACGCTACAACTAAGTATGTAGCTATGGCTGAAGATGATATTTTATATTCTTATGGTCATTTTCACACTATGGTCCCACCGGATGATAATACTTTTCTTTATGACATGAGCAAGCTATCAATTTTTACATGGTCGCAACCTGAAATGTTTTCATTTAGGACTAAGCGAATGGTGGTAAATCAATTAATAGCCCCTCGAAAAATGCTAATTGAGGCTATGGAGGAAAGATTTGAGAGATTAGAATGGCTTTTAAAGAATGGTCGTGATGTTGAATGGATTAAATCAAGATGGGGTGATCCGGGTAGATATGAAAGTCGATTAGGGGTTGCTGAAAGGAAAAGGCAAGATGAATATTTAGGTACGCCTAGTATTGTTTTTACTCACCCTAAAGCTTTTGGTTATGAAGAAAATCATGGTATGAAAAAGCGATTGGGTGATATTCGGATTATTGAAGAAGCTCATTGGGGTAGGGCTAAAGATGTGCTTCAACTTTATTACAAGCCCTATCATGAAGTGAAGGGAATTAATTATGACTCAAAAAGCTAATTTAACAGATGTATTATGTGGTTCGCATATTCCAGTTTTGATTAAATTAATTCAGAAAATTGATGAACCTAATAAGCCTGTTTTAGAGCTTGGGATTGGTTATAATTCAACTCCTTTGCTACATTGGATGTGTAAAGAGAAACTTTTATATTTAATTTCTTTCGAAAGTGATAAGAAGTGGTTAGATAAATTTAAAGATTTTAATGATGATAGTCATTTAGTTGGTTATCATGATTTTGAAAATAACTATCTTTCTAATTTGCCTAGTCTAGCAGAGTTTGATTATTATGGTTTAGTTTTTGTTGATCATAAACCGGCTAGAAAAAGACGAAGTAGTGTTAGGTTTTTTGCTAATAAAGCTGATTATATTGTTGTTCATGATTCTGAATTAGCTGATACTCCGGCTTATAAATATACTCCTGTTTTTGATGAATTTAAGTATAAGTTTGAGTTTAAAAAGGTCGGTAAGCCCTATACAATGATATTAAGTAATTTTAAAAAGGAGTTATCATGGTTAAACAAGCTATAGTTTCAGGATCAGATGGTGGTATAGGTCAGGCGACAATGAAGCTTTTAGAAAAAAGGGGTTATAAAACTCATGGCTTAGATATTGTTAAAGAGCCTAAGAATGATATTACTAGGTCTTTAGAGAGGTGGTTTCAAGAGAGATTTAACCCGGTTGATGGTAGTTTAAAGATTATAGTTAATTGTGCCGGGATAACTAGAATTGATGGGGTGGGTTGGGGTGCTAAAAACACTTTGAGGAGTTTAAGAGAAGTTTTTGAGGTTAATTTTTTCGGGGCTATGAATGTTTGTATTGAGGCTAATAAATATATGAAAAGAGGAGCAATTATCAATGTAGCCTCAAAATCGGCTAAATATGCTTTAATTAATCGCTTGGGTTATTGTTCATCAAAAGGTGCTTTAGTTAGTGCTACTAGGCAAATGGCAAGAGATTTAGCCCCTAGAATAACTGCCAACTCAATTTCACCGGGAATAATTGATACTAGAATGAAAGGTAGTATTGTTAGTACAATAGAAACAGCATCTAATTTGGTTAAAAGGAAAGGAAGGCCAGAAGAAGTAGCTAGATTGATTTGTGATGTAGCTGAAAATCCCTACATAACAGGTCAAGATTATATTATTGATGGAGGTTATACCGCCATATGAGAGATTTATCAGTTATCATAACAGCTAGAAATGAGGAGTTTTTAGCTCGTACAACTGAAGATATTTTATCTAAAAAGTCGATTAATACTGAAGTTATTGTAGTAGCGGATGGGAATTGGCCTAATCCTTCTTTAAAAGATCATCCTGATTTAACTATAATTTATCATCCTGAAGCTAGAGGTCAGAGGCAGAGTATAAACGAAGCAGTTAGAGTATCAAGGGCTAAATATATTATGAAAATTGATGCTCATTGTATTGTTGGTCCTAGATTTGATGAAATTTTAGTTAAGTCCGGGGATCAGTTAGGCGAGGATGTTACTCAAGTGCCTAGAATGTTTAATCTTCATGTTTTTAATTGGAAATGTAATAAATGTGGTAATGAATGGTATCAATCTCCTACCCCTACAGATTGTCAAAATCCCGGTGAGGCTAAGGGTAGGAATGAATCATGTGATAGTAAGGATTTTGAAAAAAAGATTATTTGGCAACCTCGTTGGAGTAGGAAAAATGATCATTATTCTTTTGATCAAAATATGAAGTTTAGATATTGGGGTGCATTGGGTAATAGAAAAGAATCAAGAGGTGATTTTACTGAAACGGTCAGCTTGCAAGGTTCTTGCTTTTTTATGAGTAGAAAAAGGTATTGGGATTTAGGTGGTAGTGATGAAGAACATGGTAGTTGGGGTCAACAAGGTACTGAAATAGCTTGTAAATCATGGTATTCAGGTGGTAGAGTTATAACTAATAGGAAAACATGGTATAGCCATATGTTCAGAACACAGGGGGGCGATTTTGGCTTCCCATACCCTCTAAGTGGTTCTCAAGTTCAACAGGCTAGGGATCACTCAAATAAGATGTTTAAAGAAGGTAAGTGGTTATTTAAGGGAAAAAAGCCACCAAGAGGGCTACAATGGCTTCTGAATCGTTTTAAACCGGTCCCAGATTGGCATGATGAAGAAAAATCAGATTTAAGAGGTGAATCGGGTATTATTTTCTATACTGATAATGGTGTAGAAATGAAAATAGCTCATAGGGTCCAAAAACAGCTTCTAAAAGCTTCTGATAGGCGACCTATTGTGTCTATTTCATTAAAGCCTATGGGTTTCCCCGGAAATCGTGGCGAAAATGTCCATATACCTGAAAAAAGAGGTTGGATAACCATGAATAAGCAGATTTTGGCCGGGTTAAAGAAATTAAAGACTAGAAATGTTTTCTTTTGCGAGCATGATGTTTTATATCATCCTTCTCATTTTGATTTTGAGCCACTAGAGCCAAATGTTTATTATTACAATCTTAATGTTTGGAAGTTAAGACAAGATGATGGTTTAGCTGTTAAAGTTGATTTTTGTCAGCAATTAAGTGGATTAGTTTGTAACCGGGAATTTGCTATTAAGCATTATGAGAAACGCCTCAAAATGCTTGAAGATGGTGTTAAGGTTAGAAGAATAGGGTTTGAACCGGGTACTCATACTAGAAAAGAACGAGTTGATGAATTTAAAGCTGAAAGTTATTCATCTAAATTACCTAATGTAGATATTAGGCGAGGTGAATGTGCTACTGCTTCAAGATGGAAGCCTGAAGATTTTAGAAATAAGAAGTTTACTATTGGATGGAAAGAAACAAAAGATATTCCGGGTTGGGGTAAAATGGAGGATTTTTTATAATATGAATGAAGAAGCTCGACTTTATCCAGAAATAAAAAATAGAAGGACTATTAACGCTAAAGAATGGGATAAGAAGAATGGTGAAATAATCCATGAAGCCCATATTGGACACATTCATTACTTTAATAAACTTGGACTTGGTGATGGTGAAAAGAGATTTAGAGAAATTGACTGGAAATTAAAGTGGAGTGAAGAAAAAAAAGGTTGGTTTTTTGAGTATCATTCTTTTCAGCCATTTATCCCAGAATACTCAGATGGATGGATAGAGTTTAGGGATTTATATTACAAAAAAGATAGAAAAGTAAAGTTTAGACCGATTTGTAATAAGGTTAAAGGTAAGTTAGTCCACAAAGGCACAGACAACCCCAGACACCCAGAAACAGATGGTGTTTACTACAAAGACGCTTTTGGCAAGGATAGAGATTTACAGGTTTACTTTACCCGCTCCCAAATGGTCAAGGTGGCGACTGTTAATAATCCCCACGAGGCAACAGAAGATGCGGTGTTTGAGTTTGAGGTTAAGTGGCCTAATCTTAAAGGTAAAAGGAAGATTTATCGTCAGCTAGGCAAAGATAAATACGAACTAGACGAGTCAAGAGATAAAGAGTTTGATACTGCTAAAAAAACCTTGATTGGCTATGAGAGAAAATCAGAGGGGTTTACTTACTTAAAAGGGTTTAAGGCTTGGGACAGCAAAGATAATTCTATTACTATAAAAACACAATTATATAAAAAAGGCGGGAAAACTTATCTTAGAAAAACAATACCGCTTGAGTTTTTGAAAAAGGCTGAGGGCAGAGTTTATACGGATGATACTACTTCTTATTATTCTGGTGCTGGTGATGGAGAAGTAACTAGTGGCACAGGCGGATTAAGCTGGGATCAAATTCATGATGACGATGGGACTAATTGTGGCAATGATGATACATCTACAACTTGTTATTTAAGGTCTTGGGCTACAGCTACTAACTTTGGTAACGATAGGGTAGCCATGCCAATAGACACCAGTGATTTGCCTAATGGTGCTTCTATATCGGCTGCGGTTTTTTATGCGTATTTGGATACTATCAATTATGACACAGGAACAAATAAATTTGGATTAGTCCAGACTAACACGGCTAGCAATACTGAGTTAGCTAATGCTGATTATATTGAGATAGGTGAAAGTGATGCTGAGGGTTGGTCTAATGCTTGGCAAACAGACATTATTGAAGGTGCTACTAGAATAGATGTACCTGGTGGGACTGGTTATATGAGCTGGACATTAAATGCCACTGGTAGAGGATGGATTAGTGATACAGGATACACAAAACTAGGTGTAAGGACAGGAGAGATAGATTTGGATGATACAGGTCCGACTAATGGGGTGCTTGAGGTTTCAACTGTTATTAGGACATCAGAATATGCCAACACCTCCTCTGACCCCTATTTAGAGATTACTTATACTACTCAATCCGCCTCACCTTCTTTGTCGCCATCCCTATCCCCTTCGGCCAGTCCTAGCCCTTCCGCCTCACCTTCTTTATCACCATCCCTTAGCCCAAGTGCTAGCCCTTCACCATCAGCCAGTCCGTCTTTAAGCCCTTCGGCTTCCCCTAGTCCTTCGGCCTCACCTTCATTAAGCCCTTCGGCTAGCCCTTCTCTTTCACCCTCGGCTTCACCTTCACCAAGTGCCTCACCTTCATTAAGCCCTAGTGCTTCACCATCACCAAGCTCAAGCCCATCCCCCAGTCCGTCTTTAAGCCCTAGTCAAAGTGGTAGTCTTTCCCCATCTGCTTCCCCATCTGCTTCCCCTAGTCCTTCGGCTAGTCCATCCCTATCGCCATCACTTTCCCCATCTGCTTCACCTTCAC
>CAZUSV010000187.1:0-2609 GCA_964622645.1 uncultured Anaerolineales bacterium | reverse complement strand
GTCCATCCCTATCGCCATCACTTTCCCCATCTGCTTCACCTTCACCAAGTGCTTCGCCATCACTCAGCCCTTCGGCTTCACCAAGCCCTTCAGCCTCACCTTCATTATCGCCATCACTCAGCCCTTCGGCTTCACCAAGCCCTTCAGCCTCACCTTCATTATCGCCATCACTCAGCCCTTCGGCTAGTCCATCCCTATCGCCATCACTTTCCCCATCTGCTTCACCTTCACCAAGTGCTTCCCCTTCTTTAAGTCCTTCAGCCTCACCCTCGGCTTCAGATTATGTTGATAAATATTCGCCAACAGGTAATACTTATGTTGATAAATATCCAAATACATTTTTATAAATATGCCAGTATATGAAATAACATCATTTAGAGGTGGCCTATCGGATTATGAAGATAAAGGTTTAGATGGGGCATTTAAGTTTGGTACTAATCTTGATATTAGAAAGAAAAAAGATAGTTTATCTTGTAAGCAAGCTTTAGTAGAGGAGGGTTTAATTGATAGTCGATCACCTTCGGCTAGTCCATCCCCCTCAGCCAGTCCGTCATATAGCCCTTCATTATCACCAAGTGCTAGTCCTTCAGCTACACCCTCACCATCCGATTCACCATCCCCCTCAGCCTCACCCTCACCATCAGCTAGCCCAAGTCCAAGTTTTACTCCATCAGCTTCCCCTTCGGCCTCTAGCGAGCTAACTAGCGTGTTTAGAGGGCTTATTAGGTGGTTTGTTAAAGCAACTGATGGTTATACTTATGGTTTTGACAATATTGGCAATATTTATAGGCGTGATGCTGATGCTTTATGGCTTAGGGTTTATACTGATCCTGATGGTGAAATTAAGGGTGCTATTGAAAAGCCTTCAAGTGGTGGAGTAGTTTATCTTCAATGGGCTACTGATACTAAAGTTAAAAGAAAAAAGCTACCGGGTCGATCAGATTGGAATGATGTAGAAACTATAGCTCAAAATCTTCAGGATGTTGATTGGCACACTATGGCTCAAGTTGGCGGTGCTAACATGATTGCTAATGGGCCTTTTATCGCTATGGTTGGTTATGATGATTCATGGACTAATGAAGCTCTTGATTTAATTCCCGGTAATTTAGCTAAAACACTTGTTGAAAGAAAAGGAAGATTAAATATTGGTACTGCTAGGGTTTCTGATCCGAATAGATCAGTTAATGGAGCTATTGATTCAGAAGTTCCTTTGGCTCAAGTTGGGGATGATGGTCAGTTATTCTATGCGAATATGAATGATAGTATGCCAATTAAAAGGTTTCCCGGTGGTGGTAAAGTAAATCCCGGTGGTGTAACTAATGAGATTGATCAAGTAAACTTCTTTGATTGGGATGCTTCAGCTTTATCATGGATTGATAAGCAGTCAGTAGGCAATTTGTCTTTATGGGCTGTTTTCGGGGCTGATTCAGATAAGGGAGGTATTTATTCTTTCGGTAGAAATAATAAAAACCGACCTTTTACTATGAACCTTGATTATCAGCTTGATGCTACTGAATTAGGGGCTTTGGTTAGTGTTGATGGTACGATTTTAGTTAGTTATCAGAGTGCTAATGGCAATTTTGGAGTAAAAGCGGTTGATCCTGATACTAAAGCAACCGCAACATGGGAAGGTTTAGATTTAAAAGCCCCAACTAAAAAACCTATTGAAATTACTAACTGGAAGTATGCCGAGCTTGAATGTGATCGTTTACCAGATTTATCTTCACTTGAATTTTATTATAAAACTGATAAAGGTGGTGGGTGGACACAAGCTAAAAATGCTAGGGCTGAAACTCAATTTACTGCTAAAGATGGAATTAAAGCTGTTTTTAATATAGGGGCAAGTGCTAGGATTATAGAGCCTAGAGTAATATTAAACCCAACAGGAAATACTAGCCCTGAAGTTAGAGCAGTTAGAGTTTACTTTGATTAATATGGCCGGTGAAAAAGTATTTAAACCAGAGGTGATCCAAGATACGCCTTTTCCAAACGAGGTAGAAATGGGTGGTGGTACTGCTACAACTCCTTCATCCGGTGATTCTCACAAGCCGGGTAAAGTTCCAAGTCAAGGTTTTCCTACTCAAAAAATAGCAGTTGAGTTGTTAAGTTCAGCTTTAAACACTAAATCTAAAAGGGTTCTTCAATCATTTACTCTTGAAGAAGCCGGGGGGTTTCAGATTGGTAAATATACTCCCGGTGTATCAGGTGATCTTAGGATAACTCCTAATGGTATTACTGCTAGGGATTCAGCCGGGATAACTACTTTTGCTATTGATGGTTCAACTGGTAATGCTGTTTTTAAAGGTACTATTCAAGCTCAAAGTTTAATTGCCGGAATGGTTGATGTTGGTAATAACCGGGTTGTGATTGATGGTGATAATAGAAGGATTTTAATTAATGATGGGACTAATGATCGAATTTTGATTGGTTATCATAAAGACGGATTTTCTTAATATGGGTAACTACGGAATAAAAGTTAGCCGGGCAGGTTATGATGTTTTTAATTGCTCGGATAGACAGCTACTATTTTCTTCAGCTTTTCCTAGTTTAAATGTAATTTATTCAGGTACTAGAACAGGAATTGTTAATGGTCAAAGTTATGATTTAAA
>CAZUSV010000186.1:0-11575 GCA_964622645.1 uncultured Anaerolineales bacterium | reverse complement strand
AGCGTCCCAGATTTCGCCAACATGGTCACCGAAGTCGCTTCCCGCATCCCGCCCGTCGAGCCAGCCAAAGCTGAATAACACGATTTGCGTCGGGTACCACAATTATGTCTGCCCTAACCAGTCTGTTCAATCGCAAGAATGATCACCTTGTTTTGGGGCGTATCGGTCGTCACCGTTTCATGCCCCGATTTCTGCTGCCGCCGAAGGCGCGCAAGTTCCACATGTACACCGTCGGTCTGACCGGGCGCGGCAAGAGCAAGTTCCTGCAGAACTGCCTGGTGCAGGACATCTCCGCCGGACGTGGCTGCGCGGTCATCGACCCTCATGGCGATTTGGCGAAGGATGTTTTGAGATCATTAATCTCTGGGGGATATTTTGCGGATCGAGATTCAGCTGACAATGTGCTTTATGTGGCCCCCCGGCGAAGGGACTTCGTGATTCCGTTCAACGTGCTGGCCAGACCCGATGCGGATACTGAGACCTATGAAGTCGCTCAACGAGTGATCTCCGCCTTCATGCGCACCTGGGCTCGGACTTTGCTCGAACCCCCTAGATTTCAACAGATCATGCGCTCCGCCCTGGCTACCCTGATCGAAACCGAAGAAACTTTGTGCAATCTCTACCGCCTGCTCACCGACGACGATTTCCGCGGCCAGCAGCTTGGGAAGATCTCTGATCCCAAGGTCGCTGCTGATTGCACCACCTTCTTCGCTAACGAGTTCGACCGCTGGGGCAGAGAGCGCGCTCAGATGATGAGCAGCACCACCAACAAGGTCAGCGCCCTGACTGACAATCCCAGCATCTTCTACATGTTGGGACAGCAGAAGAATCACATCAATATCCGTCAGATCATGGATCAGGGCAAGGTTCTGCTGGTCGATCTGGGTGATTGCGACGATGAGACCAAGAAGCTCTTCGGCACCCTGATCGTCACTGGCTTCGAGCAAGCGGCTCTCTCTAGAGCTAGAGCACACCACTCAACCCGCAAGCCTTACTATCTCTACATTGACGAGTTCCAGGATTTCGCCTGTCATCCCGGCGCGGCTGAGACCTTCAGCCAGATGCTTTCCCAGGTGCGCAAGTTCGGCCTGCACATGATCCTGGCTAACCAGAGTATTGCCCAACTCAGTTCAGGATTGCAGACCGCCCTGGGCAACGCCCAGACTATCGTCTCATTCCGCATCTCGCGCGCTGATGCCGAAGCCCTATCCCGCACCCTGGGAGAAGTTGATCTGGAGGCCGTCAAGCGCGAGAGCCAGACCGATGTGCAGCACCCGGTCTATCTGCCCGTCTTTGAACAGCGCGAGGCATTCATCCAGCATCTGACTCAGCAGCAGGTGCGTCAGGTCACCGTCAAGACCGCAGATGATCGCCTGGCGGTCATCTGGCCTGAGATGGTCAAAGATGGGGATTGCTCCGACGAGCAGTTGGAGCAGGTTATCACTTCAAACCTGAAACTCAACGGACATCCTTATGAGAATGTCTTCCAGCGTTTAGTTCACAAACCAACTAAAGAGGGTAACCCCGGCGTTTTTGCCTATTGATCTTTCCACAGCTGTTTTCACAAGCATAAACCATGTACTCAGCGTAGGGATAAACCTATTGGCAGACCTGTTGGCATACCCCTTGATCCGTGCCAAGGGGTTCCCTTGAGGATTTGGGCATCGAGCCCGCGCCTCAAGCCAGGAGATCTGACCTGTCTCATGGAGGCCATGGCTGCGCGCACCGTTTATCCGCCTGAAAACGCCGTCAAAACCGATCGCTCTGCCAGACCCCCAATCACCAGTCCAGCGTGTCGTCGGTCTTACCGCGTGGACTATGCCTACATAAACCTTGCGGATCGACCCCGACTGCCAACGCTGCCGCCTTTAGTCTCTTGTCTCTGCTATCGCAAGACAAGAATCTCAGGTACCCTCGTTGCATGGCCTTGCCTGCAACTCAGCGGCCTGCTCGGCTAGAGTGCTACCACACGGCTTACATCGTTCCACTTCATCATAGGGGTAGCACACAAGCCTCGCTACGCGTTGGCAGTCGGCGTCTTCGCCGCCGACACGTCTTGCCCCAGGTCATCTCCTGGAACCTCTGACCTGGGGCGCCAAAAGCGGAGCGGGGCTTGCCCCTTTTTCTAAAATCTACTCCCTAAGCTTCTCTAGTGCCCGGAGATTATATTTTTGCCCAAAGAGATATCTTGATAGCCCCTGGAAATAAAACTTCGCCTTAGATGGCGGTAGATGCCTTCCCTTGCCTGCTATTCAATTATCCCAGCCACCTTCTCCGGTCAAGGACTGAGCAAGTCACAATTTCGTTGTGATCCTTGACATCCAAAGGAATCCGGCTGGTTTTCTCCCATTATGAGCAAGGGGAAAATGTGTAGAAGAACTTAGGATACTATTTGGGCACTGAAATATGCCACTGCGCAAATGGAACTCTAGATAAATCATTGATGGTGAAATAGAGATTTGTCACATTTGCATTAAAAAAGTGCGAGTCATCAAAGGTCACTGCGGGACTGCCATAATGAGTATGATGCAGTTGCATTAACTCTCCGGCGGGAATAACGGTTTTGTTGACCCCGGTCTGGCTCTGAGAGTACCATTCAAAGGCATAGCGGTGATCTGTGTTATCAATCAGTGCGAAGTTGCCGGTCGGTGACCATTCGAAGATCAGGTCGTTCCCCGTCTTATTCCATAACTCTATTCTTATCTCTATCCAACTTGAAGTACCAAACTCCACCTCGCTGACTTTCAACCAGGCGCCTTCATGCTTCCACCACTCCCCTACTTCAAGAATTGCATCCGGGGGAGTATTGATGGGTTCAGCTGGAATGGGTGTTGGGATTTGCGTTGGAAGCGGTGTAGCCGTAATCACGATCTCCACAATTTGAGGAGGTGACGTTGGCCCCGGTTCTGCTGTTACAACTACGGTTCTTTCTACTTCCACAGGCACTTCAACAGTCATCTCTACCGGGACTTCAACGGTCATTTCAACAGGGACTTCAACAGGCTTCTCAATCACCGTGACCATCACCTCCGGTTCCGGCATGATGATCTCGGGCTGGGGAAAGATCAGATCCCTGAAGGCGAAAATACTTCCTGAAACCAGGATCGCCCCCAAGATCATCCCAAACACCATCCAACGCAACCGAATGGCTCTTACAGATCGAGAGCGGGCTTCTATGGGTTCAGGGGGTGCCACCAGTGGGGCCGGTTGCCAGGGCACAATCGCTCGTTCATCCTCTTCCACCATTTTAGCGACACTGTCTGGAACGGCCTCCGGTTCACTCCTTCCATCAGTCGGTGCTGGTGCCGCTTCACTCAAAGCCGGGCAGCAAACTTCGTATATTACTTTGCGTCTCTGATTAGATGGTAGCGAATCCAGGCCCAGCTTCTGATAGATATTACCCATATGGGCTTTGACCGTTGCTTCAGCAACAACTAACTTTTCAGCGATATCCCTGTATATCAATCCGGCACAGAACAGCGACAGTACTTCCCGCTGCCGTTCCGTCAGTTGGGATAAACCTTCAAGGGGGTCATTTGGGAATGTCATAAACCCTAGCCTTTGCTCCTAAACCTTCACGTCTACGTATTCCACCTCAACCATATACCAATAAACCTGAAGTTAATCCTTGAATCTATACCCTGGACTATTCAAATCAGTATCGTTTTCCTGTATCCTTCGGATGCACCAGAGCTTCAGCCACAAACATTATACATCAGTTCTTATCCCTATCCCCCCGAGAGGAGACCTTTATGACCTCACCCCAATACACTAACCTGAACTTCGACCAGCAGCGTCGGCGCAGGTTCCCAGGCAGGCCCTTCAGCATCGGGTTGAGTATCACCGCTTTCACACTGCTGTGGCGTTTCGTACCCCAGCCCAACCTGTACTGGATTCTACTCGCCTTATTTGGATTGATGGCCTGGCTGGCCAGCTACGGCTGGCGCTTAGCCCTGTTCGCCTTTCACGATTTCATTCACCGTTTAGAACAATTCTAATTTGGAGGTATTCATGAGCACACTTGCTACTTACCCCTCGTATTCACCATCAAAATCAATGCTGCCTTCTGAACCCCAAAGTTTACTAACCCTGGGACGGCAGCGAAACTGGGATTTCAACATCCTTGGCCAGGCTCCCTTGCCCCGCCAACCCATCCATCTCCAGGATTGGTTGATCGTTCCTGCACATCAGGATTCGAGTCTTATCCCAGCCAGGGCTTTGGAGCGTATCCAGGTCATCTTCGCCACGGGCTTACGACCAAAAGGTTTCGTCATCGTTCACGAAGCCCCCAAATTACTACCTGCACCTGAAACAGTTGAGCCTGAACCCGTGGCAGTACCAACCAACCCACCAAGGATTAAGCCTTGGATCACGGGCATATTGGGTGCGACGGCTATCGTTACTTCGGTTGCTGCCGCGGTCGCCAGCATGATCGTTCCGGCAACATTGGCCGTCGGTGCTGCGTTAGTGCTCGACCCCATCCTGGTAGCCGTCACCGAAGACGATACCTGGATCGAGATCGATCGCTGGTGGAGTTAGGTTTACGGTTGGATCATGATCGCTATCGCGTCTCGACTCGTCAGCACGCTCATCGTGGGAAGCTGCTTCCTTTCGATGACGTTGTTCTTCTTGAGTCTGGCTGGTTCCCTTCGCTTGCTACCTAAGCTGTTGGAGTTCATCTTTCGAGTATTGCGCTTGTTCATGGTCCTCTCCTACCGCCTCTACGCCTTCATCCTGGAGAGATTAGCAGAGCCAGCATACCGTCTCTTTGAGATTGATCTCTACGCTATCTTCGCGAGATTGATGATCACCTTGTTGTTTTCAACTTCGATTGGACTATCTATCCATCTGCTTACAGACCTATCCTGGTCGATATGGATCATCGCCGGGTTTGCGCTACATGGTACTCTGGTCGGCCTGATCTGGGACAGGTTCACGGATCCAGGTGGTTTGATATTAGGAGTCAACCTCAATGAAATTCAATAGCGGCTTCTCATTTGGGAAAGAGACCAAGGTGCTGACACCCGACCAGCGGGCTATTCACACATACGTTATCGGCCAGCCAGGAACCGGCAAGTCCCGTGCCCTGGAAGCCTGGATCATGCAGGATATCCTGGCCGGGCACGGCGTCGGGGTGATCGATCCTCATGGTGATCTGTATCGCAACCTGTTGTTGCGATTAGCTCCAAAACATGATCTTTGGAAGCGTCTGGTGATTCTCGATCCACTCAGTCCCAAGTGGGTAGTGGGCTTCAATCCGTTAGAAGTTATCCGGGGATTGTCTCAAGAGCGTTTGGCTCTTTTCCTGACCGACGTGGTTATCAAGGTCTGGAGACTGAACACATCCAATGCGCCGCGCATGGTCTGGTTGCTTACCAACAGTTTCCTGGCTTTGAGCGATCTGGGTTTATCTCTACTCGATCTCCCCCGATTCTTACTGGATCGAAATTACCGTGAAGGCTTATTGCCACGCATATCACATGAAGCTGTCTTCATCTACTTTCGGCATGAGTTCCCCCAAAATGATGCTGCCGTTCATCAATGGGTCACACCGGTGCTCAACAAGATCGGTGGCTTGATCTTCGACCCGGATGTCAGATTGATGTTCGCCGGAGGCACAACCATCAACTTCAGGGAAATCCTGGACAAGCAACTGGTTTTGCTGGTGAATCTCCCCAAGGGCATCCTGGGTGAAGGCTCTAGCGCATTATTGGGCGCTTTCATTGTTGCTCATTTGCAGAAAGCTGCGCTATCACGGGCAAACGCATTCATACGAGCGCCTTTCTATCTCTACCTGGACGAATTCCAGAACTACACCACCGACAATATCAAAGATATCTTATCCGAGTCGCGCAAGTATGCTTTGTCGCTGACCCTGGCTCATCAATATCTTGACCAGTTATCGAACGATTTGAGAAGCGCAGTGCTGAACACAGCCGGAACCATTATCAGTTTCCGCGTGGGATACAACGATGCTACTCGTTTGGCCAAAGAGATCTTCCCTTCACCAGATTACCTGTCATCATCGAAGATGAAGCTCCAGTTAGGCAGATTTGGCATGATGCCCTTTCCTTCAGTCAGGAGCCACCAAGACTCTCTGGAATGGAACGGCTTGGCGTTATTACTCTCCAGGTTAGAACCGCGCCAGTTTTGGGCCAGGCATCGGGGTTTGAAGACACCATCAAAGCAGCGAACCTTCCCCATGCCCGATCCCGTTCTCACCTTTCAACTGGCGTCCTACTTGCAAGCGATGCTGGCCTGCTCTGGGATGCGTTATGGGCACATGAAAGAAGATCTGCAGCGACAATATGATGGTAAGCGATCCTGGTTCAAATCAAATCGAGACGATCCAGGCAATGTGGATTATTCATGTTGGACTCGCTGATGTGCTAAAGTGTTTCAAAGGAGCAACTATGCTTACTCGACGACCACGATACAAACGAGCTGACCATTCTCCACCCATGCGCTTTCAAGAGCGGGACGCCGCCATATTGCTGGCTATTCACGAAAATGATGGTGTCCTGTCTCGACGTCACCTGAAATCTCTATTTTGGCCTCGCAGTACCAAACAAGCTATGCAAGGGCGCCTATCTACTCTCTATCACAATGGTTATTTGAACTGGCCAAATCTAGAACAACGCCGAACCAAACCGATCCCAGAGCCGGTGGTCTGGTTGGGTTGGCGAGGTGCGCTTGCCGTTGCCGGTCAACTTGGTGTTCAAGTACAACCACCAAAAAGCGACAATGAGAATCAGCTGCGCACTTTTGAGAAACGCCTGCGAGAACAAGGAATCCGTTGGCACCGCGAACCTCGCTGGATCCAATTGGCCCACGATTTGGTTGTGGTGGATTTCAAGCTAGCAGTAGAACGATCCGCCCATCACTTGCCTTCAATCAAAATCGATAAGTGGTTATCGGAAAGTATCTTCCGCTCCAACACCGATGTTGTCAGTTTCCAATTCCATGGCAAAGATGGAAAAGTACGAACAACAAAAAAAGGCGTCTGCCCGGATGCTTACTTCGAATTAGAGGACGAAAGCCGCAAAGCCAGAGGCGAGCCCCATCTTGCCAGGTTCTTGCTGGAACTTGACATGGCTACGCACGACAATCCCAGCTTTGGACGGGAGAAGGTTCTTCCTGGAGTTGCCTACATCAAAAGCCCGGTATACAAAGCTCGTTTCGGCTTCAACAGCGGTCGTTGGTTAGTCGTTACAAAGGGTCACCGCCGGATGGAGAACTTGATGCGTCAGACTAAAGAAAAAGCCGGGCCATTCGCAGCGATGTTCTATTTCGCAACGCTCAAGAAGCTTACACCAACCAATATATTGACATCACCCATCTGGCAGCAGCCAGGAATAGACAAACCAATTCCCTTGATTGAGTTCTAGACACTGGTATTTTTGACGAAAAGATTCGGAGGTACGACTATGAACGAGACCCAACTTAATAAGTATGAAGAAACGATCCTGGACAGCCTGCTCAAAGCGACAGAAGTGGCTGAAATCCTCAACATCAGCAAATCCATGGCTTATCGATTGATGCAGACCAGAGAGATCCCCACCGTGTGTATTGGCACAGCCAGGCGGGTTCGTCCTGCTGATTTGCACAATTACATCAACACCAACCTGAAGCCTGTAAATTCCTGAAATGACTCAGAGGTACTATTCTGTGTATTGCCCGTTTAGGAGTACAATTGGTATCGAAGTATGGAACCTTACCAACTCCATATCGGGTACTAGAGTCGCCTTTCCTAAACATATGAAAGGAGTTTAGGAAATGGCACAAAAACGCGCACATAACGAAGGAACAGTCTATCGACGTTCAAATGGAAAATGGCGAGCCCAAGTAAGCATCCATGGGCGGCGATTGAGCTATACTGCTAAAACAAAGAAAGAAGGTTTAGCCTGGATTCGTGAAACCAGAAACCAGATTGACAAAGGCTTGACATTCAAAGGAGCAGACAAAACTCTTGAAGAATTTCTGATTGAATGGTTGAAAACAATTCAATCTTCAAGATCTCTGGGTACATACACCTTGTATAGCTGGACTATCAAAAAACGCATCACCCCCTACATCGGGAACATAAAGCTGATGAGCTTGAAACCTGATCGCGTGCAAAGTTTCTACCACCATCTTCAAGGAGAAGGGTTGAGTAACCATGCAGTACATGTTACCCATAAAACTCTTAGGGTTGCTCTGAACCACGCCATCAAGCTTGGATTGATCACTCGAAATCCATGCTCGGGAACAACACCGCCGAAACCAAAGCATACCGAGATGAAGTTCTATGATGACAACCAAGTCAGAAAGCTGCTTGATACTGCTGTAGCTATTGGTGATAGATTCCATCCCCTCTACTATTTGGCCATCCATACTGGTATGAGACAAGCAGAATTGATGGGTTTAAAATGGCAAGATGTTGATTGGGATCATAGCACAATCCAGGTCAAACGACAGGTGAGACACTTCAAAGGGGGCAAACACACTTTCACGAAACCCAAGTCAAAGAGCGGAAACCGAACGATCATCCTTGGGAAGAAAGCTTTAGAGATACTTAAAATCCATCGAAGTGGACAACAAAAAATGATTCGCCTATCACGAAATGGATGGGAAGATTTTGATCTTATCTTTCCATCCAGGGTAGGTACGCCAATCACTGCAAGCAACATCAGAAGAGGATTTAGAAAACTTCTCAAAAAATCTAGGTTACCCCAAATCCGATTTCACGATCTGAGGCATACCGCCGCATCGCTCATGCTGAATCACGGAATTCCAGTTTTGATTGCATCGAAAAGATTAGGGCATTCCAAGCCTAGCGTTACGATTGATATCTATGGGCATCTAATGCCGAGCAAACAAGAAGAAGCAGCAGAATTGATGGACGATTTGATTTCCCCAAATGATGAAACATTACCCATTTTGCACCAGGATTGCACCGAAACCGATTCTGAGTAAAGAAAAAGACCCAAGATACCACCATATCTGGGTCTTTCTAAGGGAGTTACCCCATATCTGCTCCTCGGGTAAGATTCGAACTTACAACCTACTTATGTCAACTCCTTTAAGGTTGACTTCGTTCAGGTTAGCATTGGCAAGATTTATCCCTTTGAAGTCGCGCCTTCCTAGTTGGTAAAGAAGTTTAATGCTTTCTGCGTTCTTAGGTTCAACATTTTCAACAATTATTGATATGCATAATAATAGAACAACAATAATAGTCAAATAAATTATGGTTTTTTTTATGAAAATGCTTTTACTCCTTTTAACCGCCCAGCATATGGTGGAACAAAAAAATCCAAACAGACACCCCAATAGAGATCCCAACAACGCGTTATCAATATCAAAATATTTACCAGAAGAATAACTAAGTTCGTATGGTACAAAAACCAAGAGGGGAACCAATGCCCCCAAAATTGCTCCCAAGAGAGGGGAACTTATCCTTATACTCTCAAATATAATAAACGCTAGGCCTCCGAGAGGCATTAGAAAAACCAAGTAATCAAATAATTTGCCAGACGTTTTATCTAAGCCCATCCAAATACCGAGTGGTATATAAATAATAATCATTGAGACAGTTATGGTAATATCAAGTTTCGAGAATTTCCTTTTAGATATCATGTTTATATCCACGATCACAAAATATTGCTAGCTTTTGAAATTTAATGTAAGTGGATCTATGTCTCCCAAAACAGCTACCCAACGGTGAGTTTCCTGCACTATCTGTTTTTGCCTCTAATACGTCAAAAACCAGAACCATACTTAGCTCACAGTGCCCGGGCCCGTTGGGCGATAGAGATGTCGGTTGCTATCGCGATTGGGCGGCAATACCCCAAAAATAACAGGCTATCTTGAGTTATATTGGGAGATCTTCTTATGGGCTGAGCAGTTTTTCCAATGTGGTTGCATCGAAGGGATCCCGTCCAGCTTCTAATTCGATGATCCACTCTTGTCGTAACAATCTAACTTCATCGTACGAATCATTAGCCTTCCACCATTCAATAGCATATTGGAAATCTTCCATCGCGCCCTGCCAATCACCTGCTAAGGCACGTACCAAACCACGACTGTCACGAATATTTCCATCATCCGGAGCTAGTAATACTGCTTGCTCACAAATATCCAATACATTCTCTGCATTTCCTGTCAAGCCACCAAACCAACAATAGGAATTCAAGTAATTTGCATTCTTAGGCTGGAGTCGGGTGGCTTTCTCAAAATCATCAATCCATTGGTCTGAGTTATCGTGATTTTTTTGCACAAGATAATTGCCATGCCAGTGATAGTAATAAGCTCGAACAGATGGGCGACTAATAATCACTATGCACGATAGGATAAAGATTGAGATAAATATAAGTAATAATCTTTGTATGCGATTAGTGACTGAGCCACCTAGCTCCCTAGTAAATATCGAATCTTCATCTCTAGTAGCAAATATCTCTCCTTCTGAACAAAATAATGTCACTGGTGTAAAGGGAATGTCCAGAAGATGCCTCCACTCCTCTGCAATTTCCTTATTGATGGATATTGCTTTATTAGCACATTTACACATTTCTTCAGCTTTGCTAAGTCTACCAAGTGCAATTGCTTTGTTATGCCATGCTACTGCACATTTCGGATCTATTCTCAGTGCCTCATCGCAGCATTTAATCACTTCTTTCGGCCTATTTCCTACTTCAAGAAGAAGAACTGCCTGGCTAATCCAAGAGTCTATATCGATGTTTTTCTTGTCCAGGCGAATTGCATTGTCATAACATGCAACTGCTTCGTCGTATTTTCCCAGTTCTTCCAAAGCTCTAGCTTTGTTAATCCATGCTCCTGCAAATTTGGAATTTCTCTGCAGGTACTTGTCATAACACGCAATTGCTTCTTCATACTGACTTAGTTTCGCAAAGGCAAGTCCTTTCTCATTCCATGCCCCCTCACATCCGGGATCTATCTTCAAAATCTGGTCACAACATCTAATAACCTCCTGATATTTCCCTAGATCGAATAGGAAAAGAGCCTTGTTCGTCCACAGTTGAAGTTCTTGCGGTTCTAGCTCAAGTGCCTTATCAATGCACTCAATTGCTTCCCTGAATTTTCCCTGCTTTGAGAGAGCAACTGCCTTATTATTCCATATGGTCGCACCCTTTGACATACTCATTGTTTCTTCCTCGTATCAAACAATAGAATTGGCAGAGACATGTAGTCTTGTCTTTCACTTAGCAGCTCTCTCTATTTCAAGAGCCTTGTCATAACACTCAACTGCTTTTTCATATTCTTCCAGTTTTTCAAGAGCCTCTGCTTTATTAATCCATGCTACACCCCCATGCATCCTTGGGGCTATCTCAAGTGCTTTATCGAAGCATTCAACGGCTTTGCTATATTTCCCTTTGGAGTACAAAATTCTACCCATATTATTCCATGCCCTCGCATCCAATGGTTCTACTTTAATAGCCTTCTTGTAGTATTCTAAGGCTTTTTTATATTTTCCTCTCTCGTGACACTCAAGAGCTTGCCTGAAAAGGGATTCTGAATTTAATACAATAGAGTTGTTCCCAAATAACTACGGATAAGCGAGAGAAAAATTCCAAAGTCC
>CAZUSV010000185.1:0-11597 GCA_964622645.1 uncultured Anaerolineales bacterium | reverse complement strand
CCCCGATTCCATATAGCCCACATCGTGGATCATATTTCCACCGCGCAATGTTGCCCAGAACAGGCTCATGGTAGCTTCTGCAATGGCCTGCTCGTCCAACATCTTCGAGTCGCTGCAGCCGCCGGTGCTGAACACGGGCAGGTTGTAGTAATAATTCATTTCCAACGCAACAGATTTGCCTTCCGGTTCGGCATACGGCATGACCATGGTTTTCATGTCGATGGTGGTGGGTGTGGCGGCATTGAGAATGACCGGCGCGCCTTCGCTCACCAATTGGGCAATCAGCAAACCCACCAACTGGCCCGCATTGGCGCAGGCCATGGCCCCAGCATAAGTGATAGGGCAGGATAATCCGCGCTGCACATCGGGTAGATAGACAATGGGCAGATGTCTCTCGGCGGCGTACATGAGCTTGCGCAGCGCGCTTTCATTGTGCCTGAAGGCGGTTGTGGGATTAAGATAAAGGATGGCGGTGGGATTTATTCGCAACTGATCTTCACCACCGGCAACCAACTCCAGCATCTGGACGATTTCCGGCGTGCCCTCCCATTCATAGGTCACAAAACAGATCGGCTTGCTACTGTGGGTCAGCATGGCCTCCATCTGCACCACGTCCGCCGCAGCGGGCACATCGCTGGGGAGGAACATCGACATGATGAAATCAAGATGCGGCATGGAGTCGGCCAGGCGGATACCGTCGGCCACATCCTGGAGCAGCGCCTTTCGCCGCTCCCCTGTGCGATGATCCAGAATGTTCAGGCAATCGGAGCCTGTGCCGAAAGTAGAGATGCGGTCCCCTAAGGGCATTACGGGCATCCCTAACCGATTATAGATCATGATGCGGCTGGGCGCGGTGCGCAGCGCCCACTCAACCAAATTTGCCGGGACTCGAACTCGGTTCCCGTCCACATGGCAGCCCGCCTTTTTCAGCAAATCGAGGGTCGGCTGGAAATATAGCTGTACGCCGGTGCGCTCCAGAATTTCGAGACTGGCACAGTGGATCTGGCGGCATTGATCATCACTCATCCCACGATAGGAAGGTGTTGTCAGGACGCTGAGGTTGGTTTGAGGATGGCGCACGGCAAATCTCCTTACAGCGTATCCAGCGCCTGTTCCAGGTCGGCAATGATGTCTTCCGGCTCTTCCAGACCGACCGACAAGCGGATCAGGCCGTCATAGATCCCGGCCGCTTCACGCTCCTGGGGCGTCATATCATAATGAGTATGGGTGGCCGGATGCGTCATAATCGTGCGGCTGGTGCCAAAGCTGGGAACGATGGCGATCATCTGACAGGCTTCGATTGTTTTAACTGCACCTTCCCGACCGCCGTCCACCACGAAGGAAAGCATGCCGCCATAGCCCTTGGGCATCTGCCGTTGGGCCAGGTCGTGCTGGGGATGATCGGGCAGGCTGGGATAATTAACGCCAATAACTTTGGGGTGCTGCGCCAGATACCCCACGACCTGCTGGGTGTTTGCACAGTGCATGGCCATACGAGAGGGTAGGGTTTCCACGCTCAGCAAGGTAAGCCAGGCATCCATGGGCGACATGGTAGCCCCGATATACCCCAGGGTACGCTCACGAATTTCAGCGACCAGATCGTTTTCACCAATGATGGCCCCACCGACAGTCGTGCCGTTGCCGCAAATGAACTTGGTAATCGAGTGCAAAACGATATCCGCGCCCATCGCCAACGGTCGCAGTAAGCAGGGCGTAGCAAGGGTGCTGTCAACGATCAAGGGCACGTTATGGGCGCGCGTAATCTCTGCCAGAGCGGCGATATCGGTGATAAACAGGGTGGGGTTGGAGGGAGTTTCAGCCCACACGAAACGCGTCTTGGGCGTGATCCGGCGCTCCCATTCATCCAGGTCGGCGGGGTTCTCCACAAAGCGCGGCGTAATGCCCATGCGCTCGGGAGCCAGCTGGAAGAATAAGCGGTAGGCCTCGCCATAGGTCATATGGCTGGTGACAATTTCGTCGCCAACTTTGGCCAGGTGATAGGTCAGGGCAAAGACGGCGTGCATGCCCGAGGCCGTCACCAGGGCGCGCTCTCCGCCTTCCAGAACGGCCAGGCGCTGCTGCAGGACATCCACGGTAGGATTTATGGTGCGGCCGTAATAATAGCCTGGCTCCAGGCCCTGGATAATTCGGGTGTACTGATCGACACTTTCCAGGCTGTAGACCGCGCTCTGCGCAATGGGCGGCACAAAGGACCGGATGGGTGTCATTTTTGATGGATCTGGATCATAGCCGGCATGAAGGGCATTGGATCCCGCCCCGCGTTGTTTTTTGGTCATTTTTTGGAATTCTCCGTTTGGGCTGCTACAGCACTTTGGGCAATGGCTTTAACTTTTTGTTCGATCTCTGGAGACAGAATCCGCTTGGGTTCTGTACTCAACAGCTCTTCAATTTCCTCATTGGCACGCGCCCCCATAGAGGTCGCACCTCGCTGGGCCCACTGGTCGTAGTTATATCTGTCCACCAGACCCGGCGCCCAGCCCTCACGCACGTGACGCAGTGTATGCTCGGTTCCCAGGAAATCGCCACTCAGCGCATGTTCATGGATCACGTCCAGGGCCAAAGTTTCTTCACTGATCTCCAAGCCCTGCATATAGGACTTGAGCCAGGAAATGATCTCATTACAGATTACGACCATTTCCAACGAACCCATCAGGCCAGATTCCATATAGCCAATATCGTGGATCAAGTTGCCGCCGTTGATTGTGGCGGCAAAGAGCGTCAGGGTCGCTTCCATGACGGCCTGCTCATCCAACAGCTTCGAGTCGCTCATGCCACCCCAGTTGAAAGACGGCAGGTTGTAGTAGCGGCTCATCTCGAGGCCAAAGGCCTTGACATCCGGATCAGCGTAGGGCACCACCATAGTTTTCATGTCCAACGTGAAAGGCACGGCGCTGCACAAAGCCACCGGCGCGCCCTCACTGACCAACTGGGCCAGCACCAATCCAGCCAGATGGCCGGCGTTGGAGCATGCCATCCCCCCGGCATACGTAATCGGGCAGGTTAGGCCGCGGCCCACTTCCGGCCAGTACACGAAAGGCAGATGGCGCTCGGCGACATACATGAGTTTGCGCAGCGCGTCTTCATTGTGCCGGAAGCCGCTGGTCGGGTTGAGGTAGGTGATGGCCGTCGGTTTGCTGCGCAGATGCTGCGCGCCGCCCACAGCCACCTCGAGCATCTCGATGATCTCGGGTGTCCCCTCCCATTCATAGGTCACGAAGCAGATCGGCTTGGCGCTGTGAGTCAGCATGACTTCCATCTGGCGCACTTCTTTGGCAGCCTCGATGTCTTCGGGAAGGAACATCGACATGATGAAATCGATATGCGGCATGGCATCGGCCACGCGGATGCCATCAACGACGTCTTGCAGCACAGCCTTGCGTCGCTCGCCAGTGCGGTGGTCGAGGATGTTCAGGCAGTCAGACCCCGTCCCATAGGCCGATGCCCGGTCCCCCAAGCGCATGGCCGGGTTTCCCAGCCGGTCGTACAACATGATCTGACTGGGTGCGCTGCGCACGGCCCACTCCGCCAGTTGCGGCGGAATGCGGACCCGGTTCTCATCTACGGTGCAGCCGGCTTTTTTCATCAGCTCAATGGCGGGCTGGTAGTAGAACAACACACCCGTTCGTTCCAATATTTCGAGACTGGCGCTATGGATCAGACGGCACTGATCATCCGTCAGCCCGCGATAGAAAGGCGTGGAATAGGCACTCAGATTGGTTTGTGGTTGGGACATATATGTCCTTCCATACTCTTTCTAGTTATCCGGCACTTTTTTATTTGACGCAGATCGCCAAAGGCGTGCCTTCGGCAACGCAGATTTCTAATATTTCTTTGTTTTTACAACCATCGTTCCATCCGCTTCGCGAAGCATGCCCTGGGGATGCCGAGGTGGAATCTGGTGACAACGCGGAGCATGGTCACCAGATTCATCGCTAAATCTTCTCCAGCGCCTGCTGCAAATCAGCTATCAAATCATCGGGATCTTCCAAGCCAACCGAGAGGCGGATCAGACCATCAAAAATGCCAGCTGCTTCCCGCTCCTCAGGGGTCATGGGCCAATGGGTGTGCGAGGCCGGGTGAGTCGCCACAGTGCGGCTGGTTCCGAAGGTCACAGCGATGGGAATCATTTCAGATGATTCCATGACCGTAGAGGCGCCTTCCACACCACCCTGCACTTCAAAGGACATCATGCCCCCACAACCGTCAGGCATCTGGTGTTTGGCCAGCTCGTACTGGGGATGGGATGGGATTCCGGGATAATTTACGCCCAGGACCTTGGGGTGCTTTGCGAGGAATCTGGCGACTTTTTCCGCATTTTTCGAATGTTTGGCCATGCGCAAGGGCAGCGTTTCGATGCTCATCAACGTCAGCCAGGCCTCCATGGGCGGCATCGTGGATCCGATATAGCCCAAGGTGTTGCCGTGCATATCATCAATCAATTCCTGGCTGCCGATGACGGCCCCTCCGACAATCGATCCCTGACCGCAGACGAATTTTGTCAGCGAAAGCAGCACAATGTCGGCCCCCATCTCCAGCGGTCGCAAGAGACAGGGGGTCGCCAGTGTGTTATCGACGATCAGGGGTATGTTATGGGCGCGCGTGATCTCGGCCAGCCCGGCGATATCGGTGACGAACGTGGTTGGATTGCTGGGGGTCTCGGCCCACACGAAGCGCGTCTTAGGCGTGATCTGCCGCTCCCATTGATCCAGGTCAGCGGGGTTATCGACAAAACGCGGCGTAATGCCCAGGCGCTCGGGAGCCAATTTGAAGAACAGCTTATAGGCTTCCCCGTAAATCATATGGCTGGTCACAATCTCATCCCCCACCCTGGCCAGATGGTTGGTCAGGGCGAAGACGCCGTGCATTCCCGAGGCCATGGATAGAGCACTCTCACCACCTTCCAGAGCTGCCAGTCGCTGCTGCAGGACGTCAACCGTAGGATTGTTCATGCGGCCGTAGTAGAAACCCGGTTCTTTGTGTTGAAGGACTCGGGCGCCGTGCGCCACATTTTCGAAGGGATAGACCGAACTCTCGATGATAGGCGGCACGAAAGACCTGAACTGCGTCATATCCATGGGAACAGGGCTGTAGCCAGAATGCAGAGCTTTTGTGCTCTCTGTCCAGTTTTTTTGGTTAGATTCCATGTGCTTTCTCTCTCCTTTCAACTTCCCCCTCACCCACCGTCGCTCTGCTCCGATTTTCCGCTGTCAGCGTCCCAATGGGAGAGGGGCTAGGGGTAAGGGGTAAGGGTAAAACAAATTGAATTTCCTGAAAAAGATATTTCTCCAAAAACTAGCTTAGCAATGTGGTAGAGGCGACTCTCGGATCATATACCATCTCAACGCCTGCTAAGCAGAGTTGTCAAATCCTTTACATGCAGAACCTCATCAAAGTGCCATAGCATCTCTAAAAGTCGGTCAATCTTTCTTTCTTCCAGGACATAACCCGTCAACCAACGGAACTTCTTCTCCAGGCGGTCTTCATCTCCCCAGGCCGCGATGCGGCACGAGTCCGACACCAACCCCGAATCGAGAATGCGATCATCATCCAGCTGAATCACCACCCGATTGGCGCTCAAACCTTCGCCAGTGCCTTCGAAACTTGGGCGGTAAAGGTCGTTTAGTTCATCCGTCTCCACCAGATCGATCTTGTCTACCAATGCCTTTATATTCGCATCATCAAAACGTGATTCGAGAATTTGATCGGGCCCCACCTGGCCATCAATAAGATAAACCGCCAAGGGCCACTTGACGCTGAACTGCGCCTCCTCCGTTGTGGTCGGATGAGCCGTGTGGAGCACCGCGGTCCAGTGGTGAGCCTCTACTCGGATGGCGGTGATTTGAGCAACTTCCCAGTCGTGTTCACGCTGAAGTTGTTGGGCGGCTTCAATGGAATGATGGCCCCAGCCGCAAGAGCAGAATTGCTTGAAATCCACACCGTCAACAATGATGTACTCATCGGCCAGCGTGGAGACCCAATCTTGAAATTGCTGGAAACCCAACAAACCAGGGATGCCCGTAAACCCCCGTTCGGCCAACTCGGCGGCCATTATGCCCGTCATCGCAGCCCAGCCATGGCCGTGCTTCACCATGGCCGGCGCCAAAAGGTCGCGTTCCATGGGCAAATTCGGGGAGTGGTATTCGGCGATACCCAGGGCGTGTTTGATGGTTTCGGGTTCAAGCCGCATCAGATTGGCGGCCGCGGCCGCACACGCAACTGAACCCCAGGAGCCATCGGCCTGAAAAAAAGGATGAGTATAGTGATGCCAGCAGCGGGCGAAGCGGTGAGAAATTTCATAGCCCACGACCACAGCAGCCAACATAGCGCTTCCGGAAAGCCCCCATTTCTCGCTGACCGCCAGCGCGGCGGGAAATACCTGCGCTCCTTGGTGGCCGCGCGTAAATCTCCCCCCGTCATCGCAGTCCAACCCATTGGCTGCGCAGGCATTGGCAAAGGCCGCTCCGGCTGCACCGGCCTTCGCATCTTGGAGCAGGATCGTAGCCTGATCCCCTGGCCATGCTAAAGGTGCATAGTCTGCCGCGATGTCGCTGATGGGGGTCAGCACCCCACCGACAATGGCCGCCACGATATCGACCAGGCACATCTTGGCTTTGTGCTGGACGGCCTCGGGCAGATCATCCCACTGGGTTTGTGCGATGAATTGAGCCGCTCGTTCGTTCCCATTCATGCATGAACCTTATCAGTCCGGTATATTTATTCAGCGGATTTGATGACCGGCTCCATCGCCAGGAGTTCTTCCATACTAATGTGACAGTAGATAGCATGATCATCAGATACCTCACGCTTGGGAGGCGGCTCTTGCTCACATAGCGGTCCGACCTTACGCGGGCAGCGGGTGTGGAAACGGCAGCCGGTAGGCGGTGACAGGGCACTAGGAACGGCACCTGACAGACGAATATTTGATCGTTCGATGGTTGGGTCTGGAATGGGGATCGCGGATAACAGTGCCTCTGAATAGGGATGGTATGGTGGTGAATAAAGGCTCTCGGTCGGGCCAACCTCGCAGAACTGTCCCAGGTACATCACGGCCACGAAATCGCACATCTGGTACACGGCGCTCAGATCATGCGAGATGAACAGCATCGTGGTGCCATAACCCTGCTGGAATTCCAACAACAGATTCATCACGGCCACTTGAACTGAAACATCCAGCGCAGATAACGGCTCATCACACAGAACCAGTGATGGTCGACCGGCAAAGGCCCTGGCGATCGCTACACGTTGTTTTTCGCCGCCGCTCAATTGGCGCGGCAGACGATCGTAGTATTCAACGCCAAGTCTGACTGCATCCAGCAGACGGATGACCTCGTTCCTGATTTCGGATTGGGGCACCGTTTCGAACAAACGCAGCGGGCGAGCAACCGCATCGCCCACGTAAATCTTGGGATTCAACGTAGAATCCGGATTCTGGAAGACCATTTGGAGTTCTTGTAAGAGATCAACCGGGCGCTGCTCGACGACCTCAGTGATATCGATGCCCATGAGTTCCATATCGCCGGCATTGGAAGGCACCAGGCCGGCCAGACAATTGGCCAACGTCGTCTTGCCACAACCCGATTCACCCACAATGCCAAACGTGTTCCGGCGGTGCACCTCGAGGTCAACATCATCTACCGCCTTCACAAATCCTTTCTTGCGCTTACCCGCCAGGCCCGCCAGCCCGGAGGCTTGAGCCTGGAAATAGGTTTTGAGTCCCTCAATTTTTAGGACCAAATCTTCCTCTATGGCGGAGGCATCTGTCTCATGAAGGCCTTCGGATGCGATATCCAAATCGTCCGGCTGGGTGCTCACAGGATAAAAACAGCGCGCCATATGGCCATCAAAAACAGGTTCCAATTTTGGATGGTCACCCTTGCAACGTTCCTCGGCACGATCACAGCGAGGTTCAAAAGCACATCCTGGGATTTCCCGCAAGAGTGATGGCACACGACCTTGAATGGGCCGCAGGCTCTCAGCATGTCGGCTCGAGCCGATCTTGGGAATACAGTCCAGGAGTGCAACGGTATACGGGTGCCGGGGATCCTTGTAGATATCTTCGACCAAACCCTCCTCAACTATCTCACCTGCGTACATCACAGCCATACGATCGGCAACCTGGCTAATCACCCCTAGATTGTGGCTGATATACAGGATTGTCGATCCGAATTCACGCTTCAAGTCACTAATCAGGTCCAGGATACCGGCTTCGATGGTGACATCCAGTCCGGTGGTGGGCTCATCCATGATGAGCAGCTCCGGGTCCAACATCAGGGCCATGGCGATCAGAACGCGCTGCTGCTGTCCACCCGACAATTGATGGGGAAAGCGCCCCATAATATCCTCAGCATCGGGCATACGCACTCGGTCCAACATCTTCAAGCAACGATCACGCGCCGCTCCGCCGCTTAGTCCTTCGTGCTCGATGAGGACTTCAGCGAGTTGATCACCGATGCGCATGCTGGGGTTGAGGGCCGTCATAGGATCCTGATAAACCATGGCGATCCTCTCGCCCCGAATCTGGTTGAGCTCTTTGGCACTTTTTAGCAAAACATCATCACCATCAAAAAGGATTCGGCCGGTGGTGGCCTCTCCGTTTTTGGCAATGTAATTCATCACGCCGAAGGCCAGTGTGCTTTTTCCACATCCCGATTCGCCCACCAATCCCAGGGCTTCACCAGACTGAATCTCAAAAGAGACATCCCGAATAGCCCTGACCGACCCAACACTCGTTGCGTACCGGATTTCCAGGTCTTCCACTTTTAGAACGGGCGCTTGCTGCAATTGCTGCATACGGCGAACCTCCTACCACTAATCGGTCTGGGCCTCCACGGCCTTATCTGCGATGGCTTTGATCCGCTGCTCCACATCAGGGGAAATCACTTTGCGGGGTTCTGCGGCCAGGATTTTATCGATCACTTTACGGGCGCGCTCGCGCATCGTGGTGCTTCCACTTGCTTCCCAGGCTCCATGGTTCTGGCGGTCGACGAGACGCGGCTGCCATCCATCTCTTACATGACGCAAGGTGTGCTCGGTGCCCAGGAAATCTCCCTTCAAGGCATACTCGTGAACCAAGTCCAGGGCCAGATTCTCTTCGCTGAAATCCAAGCCATTCATCGTGCCAGCTTTGATTATGGAAACAATTTCATCTTGAATGACCAACAGCTCGATAGAACCGGTCAGGCCTGACTCCAGATAACCCATATCGTGGATCATATTGCCCCCGGCCAGCGTGGATCCTTGCAGGGTCATTGTGCCTTCAAAAATGGCCTGCTCGTCCAGCAGTTTCGAATCGCTGGCTCCCCCGGTATTGAAGAGCGGCAGGTTGTAATAATGATTGATGCCCACGCCGCCAAACCCACCCGGCCCGGTGACGTATGGGGCGACCATGGTTTTCATGTCCAGGTGGGAGGGTCGAGCGCTGCTGATGATGATAGGACATCCCTCATTGATCAGCTGCGACAGGACCACCCCCACCAATACTCCGGCGTTATGGCAGGCCATGGCGCCTTCACGCGTAATGGGCCCCGTCATACCGCGCAAAATATCGGGCAGGTAGACAAAGGGCACTCGTTTTTCGGCGCAATAAAACAGCTTGCGCAAGGCCGATTCGTTATGCACAAAGGAATTCGTAGGATTGAGATAGCACATGACGGTCGGATTGATGCGCATAATATCCTCCCCCCCCATGGCAACCTCGGCCATTTCGATGATTTCCGGAGTCCCTTCAAACTCATAGGTCACGAAGCAGATCGGTTTTTCACTGTAGGCCAGCATGATCTCCATTTGTCGCACTTCCGCGGCAGCCGGCACATCATGGGGCAGGAACATCGACATAATAAAATCGACGTGGGGCATGGCGTCCGCCACTCGGATACCGTCGACAACGTCCTGTAACACCGATTTGCGCCGTTCACCTGTGCGGTGATCGAGAATGTGCAGGCAGTCAGATCCCGTGCCATAGGTAGATATGCGGTCTCCCATGGGCATCACGGGCTCACCTTTGCGGTTGTACATCGTGATGCGGCTGGGTGCGGTTTGGATGGCCCATTCCACGAGATGGGAAGGGAAGCGCACATGGTTATCTTGCACCAGGCAGCCGGCCTTTTTCATCAGGTCGAGCGCCGGCTCATAATTTACATGCACGCCCGTACGTTCGAGTATATCCAAACTGGCGCGATGCATGAGGCGGCACTGGTCATCTGTCATACCTCGGAAGAGGGGTCCGGTGAGGGATGTGACGTTCATTTGAGGGTGTTTCATAGTCAAGGTCTCCAAAATAGTTATCCTGATTTGGGGGTGGTTCGTTATCTAATCGCTTTGTGAAGTTAGATATTGCATTTTTGTCTTATTGCCTCCCTCACCCCACCGTCGCTTTGCTCCGGTTTCCCCTCTCCCAGTGGGAGAGGGGCTAAGGGTGAGAGTAAGATAAATTGGATTTTTTTTAATCTACTTTTCGCTTTACGATTCACTCAGGCATTAGATTTGTTCTTATAGAGTTAGATATTCGCCAGCGCCTGATCCAAATCCGCAATCAGATCCTGCGGATCTTCGAGGCCAACCGACAGACGAATCAAACCATCGTAGATACCCACCGCTTCCCGCTCTTCCGGTTTCATATTGCAGTGGGTGTGTGTGGCAGGATGTGTAGCGATGGTGCGGCTGGTCCCAAAACTCGGTACGATGGGGATGAGCTTAAAAGCATTGATGGCTTTCGTGGCACCCTCCCTGCCTCCCACGACTTCGAACGAGATCAGCCCGCCAAAACCGTCTGGCATCTGCTTCTTGGCCAGTTCTTGCTGGGGGTGATCCGGCATACTGGGATAGTTAATGCCCTTGACCTTGGGATGCCCCGCGAGATACTTGACTAATTCTTCGGCGTTGGATGAATGCCGTTCCATGCGCAACGGCAAGGTCTCGAGACTCATGAGCACCAGCCAGGCATCCAGGGGCGACATGATCGAACCTACCCGGGCGATGGTGGTGATCATTTCCCGGAGCAGCTTGCGCTGGCCCACAATAGAGCCCCCAACAATGGAACCCTGGCCACCCATAAACTTGGTCAGGGAGTGCACCACAATATCGGCGCCCATGGAGAATGGTTGCTGTAGACAGGGTGTAGCCAGCGTGTTGTCGACAACCAAAGGGATATTGTGAGAATGAGCGACTTCGGCCAGGCCGGCGATATCCATGACAAAGTACGTGGGGTTGCTAGGCGTCTCAGCCCACAGAAACCGTGTTTTGGGCGTGATCTTGTCGTTCCACTCATCCAGGTCACCGGGATCTTCTACCAGGTGGGTAGTAATGCCCATTTTTTCTGGTGCCATATGATAGAACATGCCATAGGCCTCACCAAATATCCGATGGCTGGTGAGAATTTCATCCCCGGACTGTGTCAGGTGCTGCAATACAACAAAGCAAGCATGAACGCCTGAAGGCGTTGCTAATCCGGCCTCACCACCCTCCAAGGCAGCCAAACGTTTCTGCAGGACATCGACAGTGGGATTGGTGTTGCGGCCATAGTCATAGCCTGGCTCCAAGTCGTTGGTAATGCGGGTGTAATGATCAACATCACTGAG
>CAZUSV010000184.1:0-11686 GCA_964622645.1 uncultured Anaerolineales bacterium | reverse complement strand
GCTGGGATGAAAATACGGCGATTGGTTTACCAATAAACCAAGTGTTTGATATATTGAATCCCAAAGATAAAATTCCTGTGCCAAATATCTTCAAAGAAATATCTCCTTCTGGGAAAGGGAAACCCTATCTATTGGTCTCGCGTCAGGGGGTTGAAACCCTGATCTATGCCAAGATGGCACTAATAAGATCCGAGCAAGGTTTGGTTAATGGAATTGTTGTTATATTCAATACGCAAAATTGATCTCTTAGCCAAAATTAGGCAATAATGTCAACTCCGCGAAAACTTCCGCAAATAGGGGTGCTCCGCACCCCTATTTGCGGAAGTTTTCGCGGAGTTGACATTGTCAAGTTAATCCCTACAAGAACTATTCATGAAGTTGAGGGGTAAATTCATTCGAAAGCCACATTAAAGTGTGACAAGCTATTGACATTGCCATGCAATATGGTAAACTACCCGAGTATTTATGATAAATATAGTCTAAATTGTTGGATATGTCCAAAATACGGTGGGGCTACGGTTAAGGTGATGCCTCACGCTGAGCATACCAATTCACTTTGATAATCGATAGGAGCACCAATGACTGAGGAAACCGTAGAAGAGAGAACTCCGGTCAATCGCCGAGAGTTCTTGAACCTAGCCTGGTTGGCAACACTAGGCTTTTTCTTTGTAGATATCGCCGGTGTGACTTATTTCTTTGCAATGCCGCGTTTCAGGGAGGGAGAGTTTGGCGGCCTGTTCACAGTTGGGAAGCTTTCCCAGCTTCCAGCTGTTGGTTCCGCACCGGTTAATTTCCCCAAGGTAAAACTCTGGGTGACAAATACCGAGCAAGGTATCAAGGCCATCTATAAGGTTTGCACCCACTTGGGGTGTTTGTACAACTGGAGTGATCAGGAAGTCAAGTTCATTTGCCCCTGTCACGGATCGCAGTTCGAGGCCGATGGTACTTTTATCCTGGGTCCCGCGCCGCGCGATTTGGATGTCTTCGTCGTCCAGGCAGTCGATCCCGATACAGGGGAAGTGGTTGCCGAAACCCCAGCAGATGGCAGTGCTCTCTCCGTTCCTGCTGGTAAAGATTATCTCATTCGAGTTGACACTGGGGCCAAGATCAATGGCCAACCCCACTCATAAGAGGCAAATAATGCTCAAATCCCTTAATTTCAGTGAACTGCGTGATAACGCAAAAAAAGCGATCAATAACCGCGTGCGTATTATCACTGCCGGTCTCAGCATCGACGAATTGCGTGCCATTCTGCGCGGCGATCCCCCTACGGAAAAACCCAATCCGCGCTACAAGGTTCATGTCACAAGCTTCCTTTTCCACATTCGACCGAAGTTCTACCAGCGAGCCAGTACCATATTTACCCATACCTGGCGATTGGGATTCTTCACGGTCTTCTTTTTTGGTCTGGAGATCATAACCGGCCTCATCCTGATGATCTATTACACCCCTTCGCCAGATGAGGCTTATAACTCGATCCTCAACCTCCTGAGTAATGTGCCCTTTGGAAAGCTCCTGCGTGATCTGCACCGTCTAGGCGCTGAGGGTATGGTTATTTTTTCGGTTCTACACATGTTACGAACTTTCTTAACAGGTTCGTACAAGAAGGAACGCTCCTTTACATGGTTGACTGGGGTCGTGCTGTTGATTGTGACATTGGGTCTAAGTTTCAGTGGTTACCTGTTGCCTTGGGACCAATTAGCCTATTGGGCGGTGACAATCGGCACGAGCATGGTCGAGGCCGCGCCTCTCTTCGGCACTGAGGCCAACCTTCTTTTGCGTGGCGCCCCTGATATCGGCGCCGATGGGCTGTTGCGCTTCTACCTGTTGCACATTGTGCTTTTCCCTGGGATCGCATTGTTGATGCTGAGCGTTCATTACTACAAAGTTGCTCGGGAGCACAGTATTTCCCTGCCGGCAAAATACGACCGCCAGGATCTGCCCAAAGAAGTCTCCAAAGACGCGAAACAGCGCGTCGATCTATTGCCCGATCTACTGACCCATGAAGTCTTTCTGACCAGTTTGGGGCTATTTATCACCATCTTGATGACGGCCTTCTTCTATGAGGCGCCGTTGGAGAATATTGCTAATCCCCAGCAAACTCCCTTGGACACCAAAGCCCCCTGGTATTTCTGGTGGTTGCAAGGCATGCTTAAACTGGGTGACAAGACCCTGATGGGGATCATCCTGCCTACGATTATCTTCGCGCTGCTATTTGTTGTTCCTTATATCGACCGTAACCCACACCGCGAAGCACACAAACGCCCCGTTGCAGTGGCTATTGGCTTGTTAGCCGCCATCGCCCTGGTGGTGCTCAGCTATATGGGATTACCGGAATACGCCATCGAGACCCCTGCGGCCACGCGCATTGTCCAGGATTTGGCCCCCGAAGAGGGGCTAGGAGAGTTGAGGGCGATTCCTTTCGACCAGTTGCAGCCCGGTACCTACGAGGTCAATGTGAGTGATTCCGACGACCTCTGCCCGGACCTGTTGTGGGGTTGTCCACAACTGGAAGCCGTCTTCGTTGAGTACAGCGAGCGAGTCAACCAGGCTGCTGAAGAGGGCAAGCTCCCTGATGTGGAGGCTTTGATGATCATCGATGCGTGGCAGGCAGACCTGGTGAAAGTGACTCCGCGTATCATCTGGACAGATGCTGAAAGTGGTGAGCGCAAGACCTACGAGCAACACATCTTCTTGCACCGCGACCACGACCGCGATCATTAAGGTTTTTTGCCACAGAGACAAGGAGAACACAGAGAATTTACGAGATGACGCCAATAATAAAATGATCTCAAATCTCTCTGTGGACTCTGTGGCAAATTTTTTATAAGGCTTGACTGTTTTTATAAGGATTCTTATGTCTCGCGTACAACTAGAAATATTCTTTGGTACGACCCTGATAGCCCTGACTGGCTTTATCCTTCTCTATATAGGTTTCACTGAGGAGAAGCGCATGAGTGACTTCGATCGCTATCAGGCTGCCCAGAAGATCGAAGTCGGCGCTGAACTTTTCGAGATCAATTGCCGTGGCTGCCATGGACTGCGTGGAGAAGGCATACCTGGCCTGGCCCCACCCCTAAATGATGCCCACTTCTTCAATGCTCGACTGGCTGAAGTAGGCTGGCAGGGTAGCCTGGAAGATTACATCATCGCCACGGTTGCCACGGGGCGTCAGGTATCGACACGCCCTGATCTGTACCCAGGATCGGGTAGCCCGGCTATGCCCACCTGGTCTGAGCAATATGGTGGTCCGCTGCGCGATGATCAGATCGAGACCCTGGCAGCTTTCATTCTCAATTGGGAAGCGACCGCCGTGGGCGATATCGAGCTGGTTGAGTTGCCACCAGAGGAACCCAGCGCAGAAGAGCTCGAAGACCCGGTTGCCCGCGGCCTGTTGTTGTATAACCAGAGCGGCTGTGCGGGTTGTCATGCCATCGAAGGGATCAGCGTTGGGGCTGTCGGTCCCAATCTGACGGCTATCGGTGAGATCGCTGAAACCCGTGTTGAGGGCTACACCGCCGAAGAATATATCCGCGAATCGATTGTCAACCCCTCAGCCTATATCGTGGAGGGTTTCGACGATCTGATGCTCAAGACCTTCGCCGACACCATCACCGAAGGTGAATTAGACGATCTGGTTGCTTTCTTATTGGCGCAGAAATGAATTGGACACGGACGCCAAAGGCGCGCCTGTGGCGACACGGATTCAACGGATATGTTAAGTTGAATTTATCCGTATACTTCCTTGAAATCCGTGTACAAAAATATGATGAACCACATAAAAAATATCACCCGAATTTTAATTCTCATCCTGGGCGTCTCACTCCTGTGGGGCTCTGTTGTTCTGGCTCAGGAAGAAGATGATGAACAGTGGCAGCTTGGCGCTCAAATCTACGCTGAGAACTGTGCCGTTTGCCATGGCGCCGACGGCGAAGGTCGCGTTGGAGCCACCCTATCCAAAGATTGGCCCTCCATCCGTCCAGATCTGGCAACCAAAGACACCATCGTAAAAGGGGTTGTTGGTTCACCAATGCCAGCCTGGAGCCAGGAGTATGGAGGCCCTCTTTCCGATGAACAGATCGAGGCTGTCGTTTATTTCATCCTCAGTTGGCAGACTGGTGGTGCACCCCAGATCACACCGCAAAACACGGCAACTGCACGCCCAGAAATCTCCCCAGTACCTGAAGTGGAAGGCGATCCCAACCAGGGCAGTGTGTTGTACGATCAGAATTGCGCCCTGTGTCATGGCGCCAATGGTGAGGGGCGCGTAGGTGCCACACTGGCGAAAGCCTGGCCTGCTTTCCGGCCGGATTTGACCATCAAGGCGACGATTGAGCGCGGTGTTGAGGGTACCTATATGCCCGCCTGGAGCCAGTCGAATGGTGGCCCTCTTTCCGGTGCAGAGATCGATGACCTGGTGGCCTATCTGATGAGCTGGGACACCGTTGAAGTGGATGTTTTGGACGAGGATGTCTTAGCCGAAGAGACTGATTCTCTTTTCAGCGGCATGGGTGGTGTTGTGTTTACGGTTGTGGCATTTGTTTTGTTGATCGTAGTATTTCTCCTGGGTCAACGCCTGGGTAAGAATAACGTGGATACTTCTGAGTAGAGTGAATTTATGAAACATTTTATCTTTGCGGCAATATTGGTGGCAGTGCTTACTGTCCTGGTTGTTTTGGGTTTGGAACAGGTCGAACTGCTTCCCCAGCAAGCCAGTTTACAAGCCGTGGGCATTGATTGGCTCTTTGATCTACATTTCAGGGTGATCGCTTTGCTGTTTGCCTTGATCGTTGGCTTTATGCTTTACAGCATCGTCGTTTTTCGCCGTAAGGAAGGCGATACAGAGGATGGCGAGCATATCAAAGGTAATACTTCTCTGGAAGTCTTGTGGACGGTGGTGCCACTGGGTGTGGTGTTGTATTTCTCGTTTCTTGGTGCGCAAGTTCTCGGCGATGTCGAGCGCATTGATCCCCTGGCGCTGGAAGTGGACGCGATTGGTTCACAGTGGGCCTGGAGATTCGAGTACCCGGATCACAATGTTGTCTCAACTACCCTGGTATTACCCGTTGACCAGCAAACTGTCTTGAACCTCTCATCAATCGATGTCATCCATTCCTTTTGGGTACCTGAATTTCGCGTCAAACAAGATGTGCTGCCTGGCGAAGAATATATGATCCGCAATTTGCGCATCACGCCAACCGAGACAGGTGATTTCACCGTGCGCTGTGCCGAGCTTTGTGGTACGCAGCATGCCTACATGACTGCGCCGGTGATCGTGATGCAGGAAGCCGAATTTGCCTCCTGGTTGGAAGAGCAGGCCGCCGCCATCCCGGAAGACCCTGTGGAGCGCGGCCGTTTGTGGGCAGAGCAGAACGCCTGCCTGACCTGTCACTCGGTTGATGGTTCGGAATTGGTTGGCCCGACATGGTTGAATGTCTACGGCAGTCAGGAGACTATGGAAGATGGCTCTACAGTCACTGTCGATGATGACTACTTGTACGAATCGATTACCCAGCCTATGCTAAGGATTGTCGAAGGCTACCCGCCAGCCATGTCCCCGGCGTTGAGCGAGAACCTCACCGACGAGCAGATCGCCGATATTATCGAGTTTATCAAGAGTTTGAAAGAGGAATAATAAGTTTGGGATGTCATTGCGAGGAGCGTTTTTTGGCGACGAAGCAATCTCAAGCTTCAGGTTGGAGATTGCTACGCTGCGCTCGCAATGACATGCCTAATGGAGTATAACGCATGCAAGAGAATAAAAGCACGAATATCTTTTCTCTGAGTTTGTTCCGCGGCCTGATCGCCCTGGTCATCGGTACGCTGATCGGCATGGGCCTGACCCTGCTCATCCGCTTGCTTATGGGGATCCCTGTCTGGAATCCCGAGCCAGTTTGGGTCGTCGGTCTGCTGTTTGGCACGCTGGGCTTCATGTACGGCACTGGCTCTGTGGATGATTGGCTGAAATGGGCCAAAGGGGAAGCGACCAGCGACGAGCATCACAGCGATCCCAGCCTTGCCGGGTTGAAGAAATACCTTGTTCTATCATTTGATCACAAAGTTATCGGCATACAATACGGGCTCTGGGCCTTGGTGATGATCACCTTTGCGGGCACCTTTGCCCTGACCTTCCGTACAGAATTGGCCTCCCCCGATATCCAGTTCCTGCAGCCTGATCTGTACAACTCCTTTATGAGTCTGCACGGTATCGTCATGATCATGGGGATCTTGCTGGGTGTCGCTGCCATGTCGAACTACCTGGTGCCTTTGTTGATCGGCGCCAGCGATATGGCTTTCCCCCGCCTGAATGCCTTTGCATTCTGGATGAACGTCCCTAGCGGCATCGTGCTGTTGAGCAGCATCTTCTTTGGCGGCTTCGACACGGGTTGGACGGGCTATCCGCCCCTCAGTGATAAAGCACCCCTGGGGATGCAGTTCTTCTTTTTAGGCGTGTATATCTTCGGCCTCTCTTCGATACTGGGGTCGCTGAATATCATCGTCACCATCTTTCGGATGCGGGCCCCCGGCATGACCCTGTTCCGGATGCCGATCTTCGTGTGGACCTCATTGGCGACTTCGTTGATCAGCTTGACTGCCACGCAGTTGATCGGTCTCTCATTCCAGATGGTCATGTTCCAGCGCCTGTTCGGGATGGGTTTCTTCGACCCCGCCCAGGGGGGCAATGTGATCCTATTCCAGCACCTGTTCTGGTTCTATTCGCATCCCGCTGTCTATGTCTTCATATTGACTGGGCTGGGCGTGATCAGCGAGCTGCTGCCAGTATTCGTGCGCAAACCCTTGTTCGGGTATAAATGGGTGGCGCTCTCTTCTTTGGCGATTGCCCTGGTGGGTTTCTTCGTCTGGGCGCACCACATGTTCGCTTCTGGGATGGAAACTTATCTGCGGGTGCCCTTCATGTTCAGCACATTGCTGGTGGCTGTGCCCACGGGCGTCAAATTCTTCAGCTGGGTGGGCACCTTGTGGCGCGGTAAGATGACCTTCGAAACCCCCATGCTTTTCGTCCTGGGCGCCATCTCGATCTTCTTGCTCGGCGGTCTCAGCGGTCCGCCCAATGGCACCGTGGCTACCGACCTGTACCTGCATGATACTTACTGGATCGTGGGTCACTTCCACGCCACTATGTTTGGCGGCTTCCTTTTCCCCTTTATCGCCGCCCTGTATTACTGGTACCCCAAGATGACCGGCCGCATGTACAACGAGAGATTGGGCAAGCTGCATTTCTGGCTGATGCTGCCGGCTTTTTATGTCCAGTCGCTGGGCCAGATGCAGATAGGCCTTTTAGGCATGCGCCGCCGTATTGCCGATTACGATCCTGCCCTGGGCATCAATTCTGGCCAGATGGCCATCACCATCGCTGGATTTGTGATCGCTGTGGCGATGGCGATATTCTTCTTCAATTTGTTGGATAGTGCCAAGCGCGGTGAAGTTGCTCAGGCCAACCCTTGGGGATCGCGCTCCCCTGAATTCCAGTTGCCCTCCCCGGTTCCAGAGCATAATTATGCGGATCAACCCTTCGAGGTGCTTGGGGAGCCCTACGATTATGGTTTGGCTGGTTCTGTGTACACGAGCCTGAATCCCGCCCCCGAACCCGCTGCTACGGATTGATGAGATACGGATACTAGGATTTAACGGATTATTTTGAAATTTGTAATAGTCGGAAGTATGTTGAACAGCTCAGCCCCCCTAACCCCCCAACTTTGGGGGGAACTGAAGTGTGATTCTCCCCCCAGAATTGGGGGGCGGGGGGGCAGATGTCAACAATTCATTTTTATGAAATTTATTTGATCCGTGACGCCGTAGGCGCGCCGTTGGCGTCCGTGTCCAAACTTTTTTGGAGTTTATTATGGAAGAAAATGGTAAAAAACAAGCCTACCAAATGGGCCTTTTTGTCTTGATCCTGCTGGCCGTGCTGACCATTGGCGAATTCCTGATCGCCGTGGTTGGCGCTCCCTGGTATTCGGTCCTGATCTTGATTGCCCTGTTGAAAGCCTATTATGTGGTCACCAACTACATGCATCTACCGAGATTGTTTTCCGGAGAGGAGAGCCACGAATGAGTGAAAGCACTTTGGATGCACGTGCTCAATACCGCTACAAATTGAGCAACAATCGCTTGGGCCTGTGGCTGTTCATCCTCTCGGATGCTTTCGTCTTCGGCGGCCTGTTGGTGGCGCGTTTCTATCTTTTAGGTGACTCTCGCCCCCATCTCGACCAGACCCTGGGCTTGATCGTCACTGCGGTCTTGTTGGTGAGCAGCTTTTTCATGAACCGCGCCGAAACCGCCATGGCGCACGGCGACCGTAAAGCTTTCCTGCAAGGGACTTTGATCACGCTTATCTTAGGTGTGATCTTCCTGGTTGGGGTAGTTGGTGTTGAGTGGCAGCTGGCGCCTTTCAAGGCCTCTGACGGCGTGATTGGCTCGATCTTCTATACCATGACCGGCTTTCACGCTTTCCACGTCTTGACAGGCGTGATCTTCCTGGCGGTGGTCTACCGCAACGGCCGCAACGGACACTATTCCCCCGAAGAGCATTGGGCTGTGGAAGCCTGCGCCGTGTACTGGCACTTCGTCGACGTTGTGTGGATCTTCTTCTACCCGGCGCTGTACTTGATTGGTACGGTTGCTGGGTGATGTCTCTCGTTGCTAAGGCCGGTCTCCAGACCGAGTCAACATCGGCTCGGTCTGGGGACCGGCCTTAGCAAGTGATGAAATTTATTGGAGAATTGATGTGCAATATTCATGCGTGGCGCTTTCCCCAAGCAGACCATGCAGGGTATGCAGCAATTCAAGGAATTTGCTGAAAGTGAAAGTTAGCTTGTATGACCCTCGGTGCTTGAGCCGGTCTCCTGACCGAGTCGCCCCCGGCACGGTCAGGAGACCGGCTCAAGCTAGAGTTTGGATTTACTTTCTTTACGGCGCAGTTAGCTAGTATGACCCAAAAAGTATCTTTTCAGTTGGTTTTCGGTTTGATCTTCGGTCTTGCCCTTGTGGCTGTAGGCGCATTTGCTTTCGCCAGGCCTTACACCTACCAGGGATCGCTGATTGACCCACCCCTTCCGGCAGCAGACTTTGCCCTCGATGCCACCGATGGGTCTGTCTTCCAATTATCTGAGCAGCGCGGCAAGGTCGTGCTGCTTTTCTTTGGTTACACGCGCTGTCCCGATGTCTGTCCCACGACGCTATATGATTTCAAGCAAATTATTCAGAGTCTGGGTGAGCAGGCTCAAGATGTGCGCTTCGTCTTTGTGACGGTAGACTCACAGCGGGATTCGCTCGCCCACCTGGGAGACTATGTACAAGCCTTCGACCCTCAGATAACGGCTTTGAGTGGCTCGCTCGAGGCTCTCGAGGCGGTATACGCCGATTATGGCGTATTCATCCAGAAGAACGATCTTGGCAGCGCGGCGGGATATCTGATCGACCACACGGCGCGCGTTTATGTCATCGATGCTGACGGGAATCTCAGCCTGACCTTTCCCTTTGGCATGGAGGCCGAAGCCATGGCTGACGACATTGCTCATCTGCTTGAAGAAGGGTAGTATGAAAATTCCTAAAAAGCAAGTGATTGTGCGCATAGCCATTATATTGGGCCTGTCTGTTGTCCTTGTGGGCGCCATCAATGAAGGCGCTTATATTTTGTTGAAGGAAAACAGCGACCGTGCTCCCAAAACGGTCGAACTGGTCATCCCTGCGGGAACGGCTGAGCGAGTCGCCGCCGGCGAAGATGTGCCCTCGATCCCCGAGGAGATGGTATTTGTGATCGGGGATGTGCTGCAGGTCGTCAACCAGGACAATGTCGATCACCAATTGGGGCCCATTTGGGTGCCGGCCGGCTCTTCAGGAAGCCTGGTTTTGGATCAGGCCGAGAAGTTCGCCTATCGCTGCTCGTTTCAGGCCTCGCGCTATTTAGGGCTGGATGTGCGTGTAGGCACTACCCTCAATTCTCGGATCCAGGCATTGCTGCTGGCGGCGCCGCCCACAGCGGTGTTTTTATTCATTTATTCCTTGTTGGTCTTCCCTATGCGGGGGATGCAGCAAGAAAATGTGCAGTTTGTTGAAACATAATTCTCAGCAGGTAACAGTCAATTTGCAAAGGAGCAGAGTGACTGTCACCTTTCGGGAGGGAAACCATTCATGATCAAAACCCTATTCAGCCGCAAGTGGATCTTTACCACTATCTTAGCCCTTCTCGCTATGGCTGTCCTGGCGCGCCTGGGTATCTGGCAGCTAGATCGCCTGGAGCAGCGGCGCGCTTTCAATGCGCGTGTGCTAGCCCAGACTTCTCAGCCCCCACTGGATTTGAACACCGAGGCTGTGCCCGCAGACATCGCAGGAATGGAGTTCCGCCAGGTTGAAGTGCGCGGGGAATATGACCACACTTTCGAAGTCGCTTTGCGCAATCAGGTCTGGCAGGATCGTTCGGGGGTGCACTTGCTGACTCCTTTGAAAATTGACGGCAGCGATTTGGTGATCCTGGTGGACAGGGGCTGGATCCCGCTCGAGGATCTCTCCCCCGAGGCGTGGGCGGGCTACCAGGAACCTGGGCTGGTTGCCGTGAGTGGCGTGATTCGCGCCTCCCAGGACAGCCCTGATTTTGGGGCGCGCGTTGATCCTACACCCGTGCCCGGAGAGCAGTTGAGGGCCTGGCACTTCGCTGACGTCGAAAGCATTGCCGCACAGACGCCCTACGATCTCTTGCCGGTGTATGTTCAACAAGCCCCCGATCCATCTTGGACCGAGATGCCCTATCGCTCCGCACCCGACCTGGTCTTGACGGAGGGCCCGCATCTGGGCTATGCTGTGCAGTGGTTCTCCTTCGCGCTGATCCTGGCGATGGGCTACCCGATCTATGTGCGCCGGGAGAGTATGTGAAACTATGGCTCAAGCTGGATTGCCAAATCCGCCACGAGCGAAAAGACGAGATTTGATTTCTAGATGGATATGATCACGAAGCATTTGAACCTGCCGAAATTACATTTTTATTCCCCTTTTGCCCGTCTATCCCTATTGGTCATGGGTGCCATGCTGATCTTGTTGGCCAGCGGTATCCTCGTGCGCACCACAGGCGCCACTGCGGCTTGCTCTTCGTGGCCGCTTTGCCACCCCAATGTCCTGCTGCCAGATACTCCCCTGGGTTGGATGGCGATGGCTCACCGGCTTATCGTCGCCCTGGTTGGGGTGCTGATGGTCAGCCTCTTGGTACGCGCCTGGAAATCCCAGCGCAGCCGGACAGCCATCCTGGTCACAACCACGGCGGTTGTGCTGCTCTATTATCTGCAGATCATGATGGGGGCCATCAAGGTGGTGCGCGAATTTCCGCTGCATCTGACCGTATTGCACGCTTTCACAGCCAGCGCCATTTGGGTTGCGCTGGCTGCACAAGTGATCTTGGTGGGATTAGCTGGGCGCTCTAAAGAGGAAGAGATCCTGGAAGCCTCGCAATCCCAAAAGCGAGTACAGCTATTGCGTGATTTCCTGGCGCTGACCAAACCGATTGTTGTGGCGCTGTTGTTGGTGACCACCTTCGCGGGCATGGTCATCGCTGCCAGGGCCTGGCCATCCCTCGAACTGACCCTATGGGTGATGTTGGGTGGCTTTATGGCCGCGGGTGGTTCCAGCGCTATCAACCAGTATATCGACCGCTATGATGACATCAAGATGCAGC
>CAZUSV010000183.1:0-11698 GCA_964622645.1 uncultured Anaerolineales bacterium | reverse complement strand
AGAAGCGCTCAGAGCGGTTTTTTCTATACCTTACCGACATTTTTGCGGTACACTCCCCTAAGGGTCTCTAGGAATTCCGTGGTAACGTCCAAATCTTGGAGCTACTGTGGTGATTCCTAGAGATTTCACCCTAAGCCAAGTTTTCGAGGCAATTTCGTCACTTTAGGACGGGTTTAGGAGTTTGAAATTATCAACCATCCAGCCTGCGACACGACCTTTTGTTTTTCGCCAAGCTCTGTATCTGCTCACGCAAAGCAGATAATATTACCTAATGCGCAACTCAGGTTAATTTACTCATTTCGGTGAATCACAGTTAATTCAATATCAGGTGTGACCACCGTGGGGGAAACATCTTCAACTGCGATCATCTCGGATACATCTGTAACCTCGGGCAAAAAGTCTTGCACTTGCGGAGTGATCGAGACCACCGAACGGGGATCCAGGCGCTCTATCGGATCTCCAACTCCGCCGACGAACCCCTCCAGATTCACCTTGGCGACCAGAAAATCTCCCTCGGGGTCGACCATCCTGGTCACACCGGCCATGACATAGCCCCCTTGCGTGGGTTTTATCTCTTCGATCTCATCGAGCTTTTCATCGCCAAAGATGCGTGACCACAAATAATTGCCTCGCTCATCGAACTTGACCAGCAAGACATCCCCGCCATGCCCCGGGAGGGTCAGCTTGCCGCCGGCGATGTAACCATCCTCTGTCTCGGACATTGTCCAGCCGACATCTTCTTGAGGGCCATCGACCATGGTGCTCCACTCCAGGTCACTCTCAGGGTTGAGTTTGATCCCAAACAGCGCCCCATCCCCTTTAGCCCCGAAGGACCCCGTCCGATCCCCAAAAGCAAAGCCGCCATCGCTGGTCACCCGCACCCCATCCCAGTTGATACCCTCCCCAGCGTTGCCGCCGATGGTCTTGGCCCAGATTACATTTCCCCGAGGGTCGATCTTAATTAGACCCGCGTCGGCTTCTCCTGCCCCAAAAGACCAGATCGTACCCCCGATTACAAAAGCCTCCCCCACACGTGCTATTCCGCTGGCGATATCTGCCTGCGTACCACCATAGGTCTTGGCCCAGATCAGTTCCCCATCAGTTTTCAATCTGACAGCCAGCAGGTCTTTTTCGCCTGCACCAAAGGAGTCGCTGTCCCCTAAAGCGATATAGCCATCTCTAGTCTCCAGTGTGGTCATGCCCGCCTCAGCACCAGCCCCACCGATGGCTTTGCTCCACTGGAGATCGCCGTCGGCATCAAGTTTGACAATGAACAGATCGGTTTTCCCAGCCCCAAATGATTTCGTCGTGCCGGTGAGTAAAAAGCCACCATCCAGGGTTGGCTTTACGGAATAACTCCCGCGCTCATCTTCTGGGCCACCAATCACTCGACCCCAAAGAAGATTACCCTGTTTATCTATTTTGATGGCCATGAAATCATGAGAGCCATCACGGTTGCCGCCGCCATTTCCATACCCATAGGAACTGGTCATCCCTACAACGACATACCCATCTTCGGTTTCATAAAAGGACGGCGCGTAATCACGCCCCTCACCGCCAATCGCTAATATCCAATAAGACTCCTCTGGATCTGGAACTTCTTCGGCGAATACCTGAGTGGGAGCATCAACCGGACTTGAACCAAGGATAGGGAAATTGCATGAAAGCACCACCAAGGATAGAAATAAATATCGCAGATTTTTGGCAAGGCCCTTTAGTTTAAGCTTCATATCAGCCTCCGATCGGCATTCCGAAACCAATCCTCTTACCGACTAACCCAAACGTATTACCAGTATACATTATTTAGTAGTTCATCTCTTGCGAGATGAACTACTAAAGTTCTCGAAAAATCAGAAAAACTTCCTTTCGCGAGTCTTCAATTTCAAGCTTATGCGCAAATTTATGTAAAACTAAGTGGTTTTAGAAACGAAATCAAATCCCTTATTGAGCTGATCGTTGAGGAGTCTACGTCTCCTGACGTCTGAAAAGGACATTGTCTGGCTATGCTGCCCCGAAATCAGGAGATTTCGGACTCCGTTTCCAATCGACATTTTCAAGTGATTTGCCGAGAAAACCACTGAGTATAGCGTAAACAATGTAACTGTCAGTTTTCCTTTTGCAGCTCAGGCCGGTCTCCTGACCGTGCCGGGATGACTCGGTCGGGAGACCGGTCAAAGCAAAATTGTCAAATAATCTTCTTTACAACGTACTGAGGTGATTACCGGAAAATATCTGAACGCCTTAGCGGTGTCACTGCGAGCGGAGTTCGCTGGCCACAGGGCCGCATAGCGTGGCGTGCGTTCATTTGGGAACGGAGCGTGGCAGTCTCCCACATAGGAGGGGATTGCTTCATTCCGCAGAGTTTATCCTGAGCCCGTCGAAGGGCTCCGTTGGCAATGACAAATTAAAGGATTTTTCGGAGTCCACTTACAAAGTGGTTTTCTCGCTAAATCACATAAACCTGCGGGAGGTTACTGGAATTCAGTTTCAGAAAGGATCATCTGCTAAAACCTCCCGCAGGTTATTAGCAAACTTAGCGAGAGTACCACTAAGGAGAAAGGCGTGGAAACTTGAAAAGCCATTAACCTCACTGATTTCATTCCTGCATTACTGATTTGAGACCAAAGCATTACGATCACTTCTTCTAGCTCAGCTACTCTAACTGCTCGGCAAACAAAGAGCGATAGCAGATCGTCTTTTGGTTTTGGTTGTATGAAGCTTCTTCCTTCATCCGATAGGGAGCATACTCAAATCCAAATTGTCCTCTACCACCTCAAGTACCCTCGTCTCTTTCAGCTTTCATCATAATGATGACCCCTATGACCACTGAATTTTCAGTCAGCAATGGCATCAAATTTACCTGACACTCGATGGATTGCCCAAGACGGTTGATAACAGATAATGTGAGTTGATCGTGCTTACATTTTCCCGTCAGACAGGATTTGATTGGTTTTTTCAATTTTTCAACAGGCAACCCAAAATCCAACCCCCAGATTACCTTGCCTCTGACTTCATCATGCCGCAATCCCCAAATTTCAGTCGCGTTGTTATTCCACGATATAACCTCCATATCATTATTCACAACAGCAATACCCGTCTCCAAACTATCCATGATTGAGTTTAGGAAAGCATTGGAGATATTTAGCGCTTCTGTCCGCTGGTTCAACTCGGTATTTAGTGTTTCCAATTCTTCGTTAGTGGATTGCAGCTCTTCATTCATCGTCTCGAGTTCTTCGTTGGTAGATTGCAACTCCTCATTGGTGGTTTCTAATTCTTCATTCGTAGATTGGAGTTCTTCATTGGTAGTTTCTAACTCTTCGTTGCTTGACTGCAATTCTTCATTGGTAGTTTCTAAATCCTGATTGGTGCGCTCTAGATCAACACGCATCTCCTGGAAGCGTGTCACATCATTAAAGGTAATCCCTGCACCAACTGGATCATCGCTGGCTATTGGTAAAGGTACAACTTCAATATCAAGGTATTGCGCACCCCCACCAATTATAGGTCGTTCAATATTTCGAGTTGTTTCGGCTGTGTTTGTCTCAAACGCCCTATCAATCATCGAACGCAAATCTACAGGTCGATGCGAAAGCTCCAAATCCTGGAGTGGCCTGCCAATATCGCGCAGATCGATCCCAAACATGGAGCGCACTTCTTTATTAGCCATCATAAGTGTTCCCTCACGATCAATAACAATGGCTGCCAACTGAATAGCATCAAAAGCACCTTCCCAAAGCTGCATTTGGTTACTCAACGGTTCATCAGTATCTTTGAGGCGAGATCTGCGAGTATAGTCATTTCGGAAATGCTCAAACACCCTTGGCGCTTTAGAAAATACGCGGAAGTTCAATTCGGTTGGTTGGAACAAATTCGTGCGTGATAACATCATTTCTGCTTTACCTAAGAACAGGAAACCATCTTCACGTAAAGCAAAATGGAAGCGATTCAATATCCTCGATTGAGTTTCGGCATTTAGATACATGAGTGTATTTCGGCATACCAGTAAATTGAGACGTGAAATGGGAGCATCCTGAACTAAATTATGGCGTCCAAAGATAACTTGTCTACGCACATCTTTTCTGAATGAAAATACTTCGGATTCTTCGGTGAAGTATTTGTTCAGTAATTCAGGTTTAACAGCTTCCAAATACTCCTTTTGATATTTTGCATTTCTGGCTTGTGCCAAAGCCTCTTCATCTACGTCTGTCGCGTATATCTTTACTCGATTACTGAATTCATCAAATCCTAACGCTTCGGCAAATAGCATTGCCAAGCTATAGGCTTCTTCACCCGAAGCGCAACCTGCACTCCAAACTCTGATCGGCGCACTTCGTTGAGCGCCATTGATGATTTGTGGAATGATCACTTCTCTTATGTAATTCCAAGCCTTTGGATCTCTAAAAAAAGTTGTGACATTAATCAAGATTGTATTGAATAGCTCGTCAAATTCTTCGGGGTGGACTTGCAAGTAATCAGTATAGTCATCAAAATTTTCAATAGCAACTTCATGCATACGCTTTTGAATTCTTCGCTGAAGCGTCGTTCGTTTGTAACCCGTAAAATCGAAACCTCGTTGCAACTTCAAATACTCCAACAATTGCTCAAGTTTTCCATTATCTGGATCTTGTATCATTTCTTCATCCTGTTCTTAGTATTTAGTGTTGGTTGTTTTTTTGGGGGGGAGTGTTTAGAAGAGTCACCAACGCTGCTGGAATTTCTTCTAATGTCAACACAAAATCAACACATTTTGTATTAATTGCAGCGCTTGGCATTCCAGAATACTCTGCTGATTCTTCATCTTGAACAATAACCGTTCCACCCATTTTATTTATTGCTTGCACTCCCATGCTTCCATCACTTCCAGAACCGGTCAGGACAACACCGATAACACGGTCTTTATAGCTGCCCGCTACTGAATCAAATAGTAGATCTGCAGATGGACGCACAAAATGAACAAGTTCTGTTTGGGTTAGAGAGATACTACCGTCAACATTTACAAGGAGATGGTAATTGGGTGGCGCAATGAAAACATTGGATGGTGAAAGGAATTCGCCTGCTTGGGCTTGCTTGACTAACAAACTTGTACGACGCCCTAAGATTTCAGCGAGTAAGCTTTTATGCCTTGGGTCAAGATGCTGGACGATAACGATTGCAGCCGGGAAATCCTCAGGTAAATTCGACAACAGGAAACTCAATGCTTTCAATCCACCTGCTGAAGAAGCGATTGCAACAACATCGAACGCCGCCAAGTGATTGTGCTTATCTGATCGCCTGCCTTCGTCTTCCATCAATCCTCGCGTGAACTATTAACATGAACAAATTGAAACGGCAGGAACAAAGTGGAGATATTATTGCAAGGCCATACACTAATAGTAACACATTGTACAGTCGAGCAGATTAGAAATGGTATCTGCCCTCGGATAACGGATATGTCCGTGAGGTCGTCAGTTTAAGTTCCACCGCGCCCAAGACCTTACTGCAGATCCCAACACTTCTTCGCCCGCAGCACAGGCTCGCCGGAAATGTGCGACAAGTCCATAATGCCCTCCACCACGAAGGGCTTCTTACTGGATAGCACCCCCCGGTAGAAGCGCCGCTGATCAGGGGTCAGCAGCACCTTCAAGACCCCCTCGAGATCCTCCAGCTCCAAGATGAAGAAGGCCTGCCCCTCCTGGGTGTGAAAACGCTGCAAGGTCTGCTGAACGCCCGCCACGCGCACGTCTTCATCTTTAAGGGTTAGTGCTTCCAAGGTCGTGATGGCGTCTGCCTGGGCAACCTGTTCAGCCACCAGTTCTAAAGGATGGGCATCCACGCCCGCGCCCAAGATCTGCTCCTGGGCAGCCATCCTGGTCGCCAGATCCCATTCGGGAGGCTCACCCTGAGAGGATAGATCAAACAACCTCGGCTGCTGATAACGCCACCCTGAGCCCTGAATACCAGCCAACAGCCCGGGAATAGTACCCAGCCCTTTCAGGGCACCCACCCTGATCAAATTTTCAGCCTCCTTGGGGCGCGGGTCAACGCGGGTCAGGAAATCGTCCAATGAGTGAAACGGCCGCCCATCCAGAATCCGCTTCTGAGTCTTGCGGGTGAGATCACGCACCTGATCCAAGCCCATAAATAACGTGGGGACACCCTGGGGGTATCGGACGCTAAACACCCGCTCGGCATGGTTGATATGCGGCGGCCGTAGGGGGATACCCATACGACGGGCCTCATTCATGTAGACCCGCTGGCGATAATAACCACCCCAGTTGGCCATCACCGCCGCCATGAACTCAGCCGGATAATTACGCTTGCACCAGGTCGAGCGCCAGGCCACCTGCGCATAGGAAGCTGCGTGAGCCTTGGGAAAGCCGTAACCCGCAAAGGCTGCCATCAACTCCCAGATCTTCTCGCCGGTCTCACGTGGCACCTCGCTTTTCTGCTCTGCGCCGTTGAGGAAGCGTTCCTGGAGCGTTTTCATTTGTTTGCCGGGATCGAAATGACTCATAGCCCTGCGCAGAATATCAGCGTCGGCCAGACTCAGCCCAGCCAATTCACTGGCGATGCGCAGCACCTGTTCTTGATATAAGATCACCCCATAGGTGTTCTGCAGTAAAGTGGATAGTGCGGGGTGGAGATGCTGCACGGGCTGGAGCCCCAGGTGACGCTGGACGAAAGCATCTTTCAAGCCCCCGGTGAGGGGACCAGGTCGATAGAGCGCCAGGGCGATCATGATATCTTCCGGCGAATGGGCCTCGATCTCCTTCAGGGTGGCGCGCATCCCCGGGCTCTCGATGGCGAAACAGCCAATCGTTTGGGCGCTGCGCACCATGGCCGCGGTTTGGGGATCGTCTTCGGGTATGGCGTCGAGCACATCCAGGCTGCTCTTGTATTCCGCCGATTTCCAGGCCCGTAACTGCTCGGCTACATCACCCAACACACTCAAACCACGTGTCCCCAACAGGTCGATCTTGATCAGGCCAAATTTCTCAATGGTCCCCAGGTCAAACTGAGTGATGATCACCCCCTTACTGGCCAGATGCGTGGGCACCAGATCATTCAGCGGACCAGGTGTGATGACCATACCACCAGGGTGAATGGAGAGATGACGCGGGAAATCCAATATAGCCCCAGCCTGCTTGAAAACCGCTTGATAGGCGGGGTAACGCTGGTTCAAATCTCCAAACGGGTCAACGCGGTCAGATTCGAGTCGGGCACGCGGACTCCAGCCGCGATACGGCAGCCCAGCGGTCATTTCCTTGATGATTTTCTCAGATACCCCATGCGCTTTGGCCACTTCTCGTAAAGCCGAGCGTCTGCGGAAGCGGTTGAGCGTCGCCACCATAGCCACCCGCTGGTGACCATACTGCTCATAGACATGTTGGATGACCACCTCGCGTCGCTTGGAGCACAAGTCGGTATCGATATCCGGTGGAGAGCTGCGCGAGGGATTGAGAAAACGCTCGAAGTATAAATTCAATTCCAGGGGGTCAGGTGTGGTAATACCCAGACAATGAGCCACCAGCGAGGATGCTGCCGAACCGCGTGAGGCGGTGGGTACGCTTGCGCGCCGCGCGAAGTCCATGATCTCGGCCATGATCAAAAATAGCGGCGCATACCCGCGCTCGCCAATGATTTTCAACTCATGCTTCAATCGTTGGCGGATAGATTTCGTGATCGAACCATACAGCGCTTTAGCTCCATCTTCAGCGCGCTCTCGTAATAACTCCAAGGCATTTTTACCTGGCGGAAGGGGGATCTCCGGGTAATGAGGAATTCCGAGAGGCAGTTGGAGATTACAGCGCTGAGATATTTCCCAAGTGTTTGCAATTGCTTCGGGATAATCCGCAAATCGCCTTGCCATCTCCTCGCCGGAAGTGAAATAGCATCCCGATGGTGCAGAGGCATCCGCAGGCGATTCGCTAAGGCGCGCGTTCAGTCGCATGGCGCTCAAGGTACGTTGAAGTTGAACATCATCGGATGTGATGTAATGCACGTTATTGGTGGCTACAATGGGCAGGTCAACCTGCTTCCCCAGTGAGACCAACTCCCGAATATTCTCATTGGGTTGTAGCTCGACATAGAGATCATCCTGAAAAATCGCCTTCAAAGCAAACAGGAGATCCAATGCCGCGTCTCGCTCCCCGCTCCCCGCTGACCGCTGTACTAATCCACGCACACCTCCCGTCAGGCAGATCAACCCATCAGCACTTTCTGATAGCACTTCAAATGAAACGCCCAGACTAGGGTCGCGGTGAGGGGCAGTCTGAACGGCGCTGCTCAAACGGCATAAGCTAGACCACCCATCCATATCCTTTGCTAAAAATATAAGATTCCCCAGTCCTTGTGGATGTTCGACTGCCAATTCCATTCCCAAAATGGGTTTTATCCCCGCTTCGTGGCAAGCCTCGTAGAACTCCAATGCGCCGGTCAGGCCATGATGGTCAGTCAGCGCCAGGGCGGGCATATCATACTGGATGGCAGCCTCTACCAAAGCTTTAGGAGATGGGACACCATTGAGGAAAGAATAATATGAGTGCGTGTGCAGGTGAATGAATTTCACAGTTCAACTGAATCAGTATCTATCCGAGAATTCGCTTGAACCGGTCTCCAGACCGACCTTAGCAAATTTCGGATAGGTTCTAAGTGCTTTACGGAAGGTTAATTCCAAACCAGGAACGCGGTTCCTGGCAGGAACCGCGTTCCTGGCTGAAAATTCCTTAAGAAACATTCCGGGGTCTACTTAACCATTCAATTTGGACTATTTTTTCAGCAAATTGGAATTCAGGGTCACCAGTAAGGATGGTGCCTCCTACTCGTTGAGCGAGTGCAACGACAAATGCATCGGCATAGGAAATTGTATAGTTGGCCTTAATGTGTGCAGCATCGATCACTAAATCTCGAGTAGCGTCAACGATTTCGATTGGCAACCCATCGATTAATGCCTGTACATCTTGTGCCTTTTCTAATCCCCGCCGACGTTCGGTCATATACAGGACCTCTCCTAAGTTGATCGTACACAACAGCAGTGAGAATGCCGCACCTTCAGCTTGGAACAACATTTCCCTGACCCGTTCCCAACCCGGTTCGGCGCCCAGATATGCCAACAGGGCATAGCTATCCAGGATATAAACCAATTCAGGATTCAAGCTCACGGTCTTGACGATGTTCTTCTACAATAGCATCTGTAAGCGAGTCAGCACCCTTGAGCATCCCTGCACCGTCGTTGATAGGATCATCAGAAACTCGCACAATCGACAACACGCCGCCATAATCCACGATTTGAACTTTTGTACCAGGTGTGAGCTGGTATTTTCTTCGTAATTCGGCAGGGATCACTACCCATCCTTTTTGGGAAATGGTAAGAGTGGTCATATTCATCTCCGTGTTATACTTTCGTCTGCAAAAGTATAACACATCTTGTCCCCTAAGGATTTTGCAATCACTCGCTCTCCAGGATCGATATGAGACATTCCAGATTTAGGGGTAAGCGGGGAGCTGAGCTCCCTGCTCATCCCTAAATCTGGGGGATTTCCCCAGTACCTAAGAACCGCTATAACGTTCAGGTTGGTGATCAGTGAATAAGTATGCAGCGTTCCACCGCAGAGCGGATGGAACGAGACGTTACTTACTTCTCTACCACTACCACGTTCTGAAAATTTGGTTGTTCCGACTCAAGGCCCGATATATTTCACACCATTGAAACCCTCACCATATTTATTATTGCCTGGCTTTGGGTCAGTGAAATTAGGTTTCAGTGTACATTCAACAATATAGGAATAGGTATTGAAATCCAGGCTTATATTGGTGGGGATGGAGTGCGTTTCACCAGGTTTCATGCTTTGGGTAACCGTAAACAATGATGTCGTTCCAGGGCCCGCTTTTTTGGTATTTTTGTCTGTCGTCTGGGTAGAGCAATCGATGGTGATTTGAAGATTGTTTATCGTTCCCGGCCCATGGTTGGTGATGCGCAAATGGAACTGCCCGTGAGGCTGGTTGCCAGGGTAAATGTCGGTGGGCTGGATATCCGCCGAGAAGGAGCCGCCACTGGAACCCCCGCTGGAGCCTCCGCTACCGCTGACATTGACGGTCACCTGTTGGGTGGTAGAACCGCCACAACCGGTCCCCGTCAGGGCATAGGTGGTCGTCGAGGTTGGGCTGACCCAGGCTGATCCAGGCGATCCGACGCCGCCAACGCCGGAGATTTCCACTGTACCTACTAATTCTGAAGTATTACCATTCGTTACAGGGCCCCATTCCAGCTTGGACGACTCACCCGCTTTGATGGTGCTGGGATTGGCGGTGAAGGATGAGATCACCGGCTTACCAGGGCAGCCACCACCAGTTGTGCCACCACTGGTCCCGCCGCTGGTTCCTCCGCTCGTTCCCCCAGTAGTTCCACCACTTGAGGGGGGCGCTTCTGGCGCGGATTCCTGGCCGGGAGGTGGTTCATCGCCTGGCATCCCGCCCACAACGATCACGATCTCGCGGGCTTCCATCTCTTCGCCCAAATCCAAGCCCAGGACGAAGCCCATTGTCTCGTCCAGGCAAACTTCTCGCTCACCCGAGCGCTCGACCGGCTCGCCATTCAAATAAGCCCCAAAACCGCCTTGCGTTTCCCAGATCAGCATAGTGCATTCGCCAGGCTGTAGTTCTTCGCGCTCAGCAAAGAAATCAATTTGCACTTCTTCGTCGCCGGGATCATCCCCTGGGGGTGGTTCTTCTTCGGCAAATTCTGCCACCATGACCTCGATTTCGCGTACATCGGCGCTGTCACCCAAATCCACTTCCAGAATGAAGATTGTGGTTTCTTCCAGGCAAATCTCGCGTTCACCAACGGGTTCTACTGGCTCTCCGTCCAGGAGCACGCCGAAGCCGCCTTCGACATGCCACCAAAGCAAATTGCATTCGCCAGGATGCATTTCATGGCGATCGACCTCGAATTCAACCCAAACTTCATCCTCGACTGGAGGTTCTTCCTCAGGAAATTCGGGGTCTTCACCCATGGGTGGCTCATCCTCCACTTGAGTATCCGGCGCGGTATCGCGCGGCATTTGGCAAGCCACCAGGCTGCTCAACATTAACAATGCGCACAGCAAGGCAAGATATTTAATTAGAGCGCTGCATTTACCTTTCATTACATTTCTCCTTGCGTGAAACTCTACATATTCAGCCGTTGGCAGTCATATTCTGGTGGATGATCTCTTGGGTATGTTGTCAATATTGTCATTTGTCTCCCCTGAAGACTGCAAATGGTTTGTCCGATCCATCACAATTATACATTGGAATTCAATGAAAAATCACCTTTTCGATCAGGGCAAACAAATTCGTAAGGATTCTGATGAAGCCAATGGGGATCAATCGAAGATTAATAGCCCTGATTTGAATAGCTTTATAATCCCGACGACAGTACTCAGATTCTTATCGTTGATCTCGCGGGGTTATTCTTCGGCGATCAGGTGCTTGGGTTTAGTCAGACGGTTCTGAGTCTTGTGGAAATTCACGCCCTGCATGTCTTTACTCTTACCTAACTTGACCAAGGTTTCGCGATAGTGGCAGTCGAATTCGCCCCATAGTAGACCTGACAGGTTTCATCGAAACTATCATTTTCAGATGACCTTTTGTAGGCTATGGTTTCAATTAGAGTTCGGTTCATAGTAATTGGACTTTAGACAACGATAACCAAACCCAGTAAAAACTGGGATGAGGTCTG
>CAZUSV010000182.1:0-11908 GCA_964622645.1 uncultured Anaerolineales bacterium | reverse complement strand
CTTCGCTCCTCAGAATGACAAGACAATGTGTTCAACATCATTCTACCCATTACAATATAATTCAAATTGAGATCATCAGAACAACTCCTGCATTGTACACCATTTTCCATGAGCATCTCGTCAAAAAATGAATTCCAGCGAAGTGAGAGCAATATCCTGCTTTTCGGATTGATTTTTTCCCTACTCCTTGGGGCTTTTGTGCGCTTTGTGCACGTACTCCCTCTAGGCTACCCTCTAAATGATGGCGGCTTCTTCTTCGCCCTGATCCAGGATCTTCAACATTCAAACTCATTTTTGCCCACCTTTGCAAGTTACAACCAGATCGACATCCCTTTCGCCTACCCACCCCTGTCAATTTACGTTACCAGCTTTTTGTGGCGGTCTTTAAGTGTCTCGTTATTCGATCTCATTCGAATCCTGCCCCCCATCATCAGTTGCCTCACGATCGCAGCTTTCTTTACACTCGCTCGCAGATTACTACCATCTTCCACGCAGGTAATTGCTGCCACGATGGCCTTCACTCTTTTACCCACCGCCTTCGACTGGCTGATCGTCGGTGCTGGCCTGACCCGCGCCCCAGGTTATCTCTTCGCCATCCTGACATTCATCCAGATTCAATCGCTGTATACGACGAACAATAAACAGCATATCCTTTTAGCAATCCTGTTTGCCAGCCTGACGATCTTGAGTCACCCTGGTACTGCCTGGTTTGCTTTTTACAGTGGTGGGGTGTTGTTTGGCTATTCTATACTCACTCAGACCCAAACCAGACCGCGATATATGCCGCCCGATACCGGGGGGAGCAATATCATTCCCCCCAGAATTGGGGGGCTAGGGGGGCAAAGAAAATCTAACATCACGAAGTCAACCCTCGTCGTCCTGGGAACTGCTATCCTGACCGCCCCCTGGTGGGGCACGCTGATCCATCGGCACGGGCTGGGCGCTTTGCTCTACCCATACCAAACCGAATCGTTCTCAATCACTGCACTGATCACGCCATTCTCTCTCCTGTTTACCAATGAACCCCTGGTAGACATCCTGGCGGTGATCGGCTTCCTTGGATTCCTGATCTGCCTGAGAGAACGAAGATATCTACTCCCTCTTTGGCTTGTGGCTGTATTCGTCTTCGAGCCCAGACTCAGCGCGGTCTATGCAGCGATTCCTATGGCTATGCTCGTTGGTATCGGCATCGATAAAGCCATTCTGCCTCTGGTGAGGCGCCAGGGATCTAAAGACCAGCATACCGGGAAGCTTGCCAAGATCACCCTGGGGTTCCTGCTGCTTTATGCCCTGATCTCCGCCTATCTGGCTCCGCAATATCACAGCCTCTCTCAGGACCAAGTCAATTCGATGGATTGGATCAAGTTGAACACTTCTAATAATTCTCAGTTCATCCTGCTGACCGGTCGCGAAAGTTATGGAAATGATTACACCAGCGAATGGTTCCCTGCGCTAACTGAGCGCTACAGCCTAACCACCCCCCAGGGGCACGAATGGCTGCCGGAGAGTGAATTCTCTCGCCGGGTAAGCCTGCATGCTGAACTGCAAACTTATCTCAGCACAGAGGTAACCAACCTGGAGAACTGGGCGCAAGACAACCGACTGACCTTTACGCACATCTACATCGCTAAGAAAGCTTTGCGAGAGAATGGGGTTCCTTTCGAGAGAATAAACGAATCAATTGAAAATTCACCCAACTATGTACTCCTATTTCACAATAATGACGCACTGCTATACGAAAAGAAACCATAGTATTCCTGCGCAATGTTGACGTTTTCTATCACTCTTCAAGCTCGCTTAGGCCGGTCTCCTGACCGAGTCACCACGGCTCGGTCAGGAGACCGGCCTGTGCCATTTTCGGATAGGTTCTAAATTCATCCGCAGAGATCCGTGTAATCTATGTCCCACAAAAAGAGATCACCCCTTAGATCAAGAATCATCCCACTGACGATCTTGCTCCTGGCCCTCGCCGCCAGGCTGATCCCAGGGCCGCGCACCATCGACGATTCTTACATCACATACCGCTACGCGCGCAATATCCTGGCTGGGGAGGGTTTCGTCTATAATCCAGGCGAGCAGGTGCTAGGGACCACCACGCCGCTCTATACCCTGACACTGACAGCCTTAGGGATACTGACGGGAGGTACCGATGCCAACTTCCCCGTGATCGCCATGCTCATCAACGCCCTGGCTGACGCCATCACCGCGTTGTTACTCTGGAAGCTGGGCAAATCGCTGGGATATAAATACGCTGGCGCAGCAGCTGCCCTGGTTTGGGCCATAGCGCCCTTCAGCGTCACTTTTGCTATCGGCGGTCTGGAGACCAGTTTGTATGTATTGCTGCTAACTGTAGCCGTTTACACGCATGCACATAACCACAACAAGCTCACCGCCCTTTTCGCTGCCCTCAGCCTGCTCACCCGTCCCGATGCCCTAATCTTGCTCGCCCCATTGGGGCTTGCACATGTAATATCCCAAGTCACAAGTCAAAAGTCACAAATCACAAGTCGCACTTTGCACAGCGCACATCGCACTATTCTATCCGCTCTACGCTCCACGCTCACCCTATCACGCGAATTGCTACCTGAAATCCTGGTATTCGCAATACCCACCACCGCCTGGTTCACCTTTGCCACCCTCTACTTTGGCAGCCCCATCCCCCATTCCGTCCTGGCAAAGTCTCTAGCATATCGGCTGCCGCAAAACGCGGCCTTGGTGCGCCTGCTGCAGCACTATGCTACGCCATTTCTTGGCCACCTGACGTTCGGCATTCCCTGGATCGGCGTCGGCCTGGTCATCTACCCTTTCTTCTCCGCCATTGGAGGACACGCAGCCCTTAAAGCCAACCGTCGCCTATGGCCCTGGATGATCTACCCCTGGCTTTACTTCGCTGTTTACGTCATCGCTAACCCGTTGATCTTCCGTTGGTATATGACACCCCCGCTGCTAGCCTTTTTCTTTTTCATCCTCGTGGGAATGGAAGCCTTTATGGGGACACTGATTAATAAACTGGATCAGCTCGCCGAGGCTCGAGGTTGGCACATCCATTTCAAAAGGATACTACTCCCGCTGGTTATCCTGCTCCCCATGGCCTTGACCCTGAGAGGCTGGGACCTGAACCCCGATCACGGGCCTGCGCGTCCAGCCCCAGAGATGGCCTGGTTCAAGCTCGAGTTGCTCTACCGCCAGGCGGCGGGAATATTGAGCGCGGAAATTGATCTGGACACAAACTCAGCTCCCCCAGTATTAGCCGCTGGCGACGTGGGTGTCCTGGGCTTCTTCACCCCTACGCGCATCCTCGACACCGTGGGGCTGAACTCCCCCCAAACGCTAGCTTACTATCCTTTGGATGAATCCTATTACGCTATCAATTACGCCATTCCCCCTGACCTGATCTTTGACCAAAAACCAGATTTCATCATTATCCTTGAAGCTTATGGTAGAGAGGGATTACTCATAGACTCGCGATTTGAAGATCGTTACACATTGCTGCACAAAATCCCTACGGACATCTACGGGAGTGATGGAATGTTGATCTTTGAGAAAAACCACTAATTTTGCTATTCCTAGAATTACAGCGCAAAGTCATAGAATAATAAGCTTAGGCCGGTCTCCCGACCGAGCCGGCTCGGTCGGGAGACCGGCCTAAGCGAGCTTGAAGAGTGATAGAAAACGTCAACCTTGCGCTGTAATACTAAAGACCCTTGTTAAAATCTTACTCATCCAGATACAACTGTTGTAAAATGGTTGGATTGAGTACTCGAATCTTCTCGATAATCGATAATTTAGTCACTTTCCGCAAACGCTCAGACATGGCGTTCATAACCTTGAGAGCAAAATCAGGATCGTCACTGACTAATGACTTAAACATATTTTTGTCAATCAATACTAATTTACAGTCTGTTTTTGCGTATGCCGAGGCACTGCGATGAGGGTCATCAAGTAAGGCCATTTCTCCAAAAATTCCATCAGCACCAATGGTGTTAATCGTTGAGCTCTTCAACCTGATTTCTATCTCCCCAGCGACAACGTAATACATCGCCTCGCCAGGATCCCCCTGTTCGAATATCACTGCACCCTGTTGATATTCTTTGGCATCCGCATCTTGTAATATCATGTTGAACGTAGTCATCGCATCCTCCTCACACTCCATCAAAAGCAACACAAATAATTATATCAGCACCCTCTCTAAACGGGTTAAAAAATTTCGTATGCTGAATTTGCGAATACCAATTCCCCCAAGGTTTGCCTATTGATGACCATGATTGGATCTTGCCGTATCTGTCAAACGATCAAGCCATCTGGCGCTTGGCCAATTCGGCGAAGGGACCGCGCTGGCGCAGAAGATCTTGATAAGTCCCCTGCTGGACGATGCGACCGCTATCAAATACATAGATGCGGTCAGCCTCTTCGATGGTGCTCAAGCGATGGGCGATCACAACCCGCGTGGCAGCAATCCCAGCCAGACTCTCGCGCACGTGGGCCTGGGTCTGGTTGTCCAGGGAGCTGGTGGCCTCATCCAGGAAGAGGATGCGCGGTTTGTTGGCCAGGGCACGGGCGATCAATAATCGCTGGATCTGTCCCCCCGAAAAAGTGCCGCCACCATGGGATACAACAGTATGCATGCCCATAGGCATGGCCTGGATATCTTTCTCTAACCCCACCAGACGGGCAGCCTCCCAGGCATCATCCTGCGTCAAATGCGGGAAAGAACCCACGATATTGGTGAAGATATCCCCCATCATCGGTTGAGCGTTCTGCAGCACAACGCCCAACTGCTGGCGTACAGCACGTAGATCGAGTTCAGACAAGTCACCCCCATCATAGAACACCCCACCCGACTCAGGTTGCTCGAAGCCGATCAACAAGCGGAAGAGAGTCGACTTTCCCGACCCCGACGCGCCCACAATGGCCACAAATTCCCCTGGCTCAATGGTCAAAGAGACATCCTGCAAAACCCGAGGGGCGCCCTCCTCGTATCGGAATGATACGCGGCTGACTTCGATCTTTCCCGACAGTTCGCCCGGGTCAGCCTTGGTTTCATCGGCCTCTGGCAGCGTTTCTAGGATCGGTCGGGCTTGCTCATAGAGCGGCACCACATTTGTGACAGCCAGCAGGGTCAAGCTCATGATGATCCCCGCGCCGACAAATTGAGTAAAGGCCAGGTTGAAGGCCAAGAAGTCACCTGTCGAGAGCAAGGTATCTTTCGAGAAGGCCACCATGATGAAGATGACCAAAGCAGCCCATACTGGGAAAGCTGCATTGAAGGCCGTGTACCCGTTGGCCAGCCGACGAGCTTTGTAGTAAAGCCGCTTTTGAGCGGCAAAATTTTCCGCCCAAAGCGAAAAAGCGCGCTGCTCCGCACCCACCACGCGGAATTTAGCAATCCCCGTGATCAACTGCAGCACCATCCCTGAAACGCGCCCTTGAATATCCGCCAGCTGGCGCTGGTAACGCAGCTGAGCATAGGCCACAATTGCGGTTCCTATCACGCCTAACAAGACCAGACCAATGGCCAGGAGCGCCAAATTGAAGGAATAGAAAAACAAGAGCATCAAGACCGGGAAGGCAAATATGCCATCGAATACTGCTGCGATCACCGGACCAGACAGCAACTGGCGGATCACCGCCAGGCTCATCGTCCGTGAGCCTAATTCACCCGCCGTGAAACCACGGAAGAAGGGTGCCGGCAAACTCAGCAATCGATCCCAGATGGCTGCCTGCAAACCATAATCGACTTTGCCCTCTAACCTGACAGTGCTGATTTCACGAGCATATTGGAAGATACCCAAAGCAATAGCCAGGAGGATAAGTCCGATACCAACCTGGATCAATTCTGATCGCTGAGCGCCTGGGATGAGGCGATTAAAAATGGCTGCCGTCGCCAGGGGTGGGAACAGATTCAACAAACCCATTGCCAGGCCTAATAATGATATCGAACGAAGGTCAGCAGTCACATCGCCAAAGGTAAATTTTAGCAAGCTGCGGCCGGTCAGTTTTCCAGGGGGCATAGGACGATAAAAGACATAGGCGTCCGCCGAGAGTTGGGCTGCTTCCTGCGGACCGATGATGACCATTTCAAGGGTATCAGGATCGTGCCAGGCATAGCTGCCTTCCCCAGCAGGTAATAATGCCACAGGTCGACCCGGTCGCTCAGGATTTTCTGCCCCCGCCTCCAAGAAACCCACCAAGGGACCCAGGGTGTGTTGGTACCAACCTTCATGCAAACGCACGAGACGAATTCGCAGGCTGGAGGCCTTGGCGATACGGGTAAGCATGGCATGTTTAGAGTCGATCTTCTCCATATCAAGCGGCTTGTTGATCGTAACCCCCAAATTGGCACCCACCAGATGACAGGCAGACAACAACGCGCTATCCCTATCGATCGCCACGGATGTCAGGATGGTAGCATCATCCCCCACGAGAGGCGATCTTAGCTGTTCCAGCGCACCTCGGATATCTCTCTGCTCTGCGGCGGCTCTCTTTTCAATGCGGGCTTGTTCGGCAGAGATTTTCTCCTGATTCTGCAAGGATAAGGCCCTCAGCACCAGGCCATGGAACTCGGTGACCCCATGCCAATCAGGATCACGCTCGAAGAAAGTCAGGGTATCCACCGCCGAGAGCAGCAATGGTTCAAGGGCACGCGCCCACATGAACCTGGAAAGAGGCCAGTAACCCTGCGCATCCTCCCAGCCTAATTCCGATCGATCCAAGAATTTCAGTTTGTCTCGATCTGGTTTTACCCATACCAGATCGCGTAGAGAAGCGATCGCCTCATTGGCGGCCAACTCGCGCTCGGTGCCGGGAATCAATAAGCTCAGCTCTTTTGGCGGTACTGTTATCGTTGCGCAGGACGATAGCGCCTGTACCCAATCTCTTACCATCCTGGTGACGAACTCTTGGGCCTCGGGGTCTGAGGCGATCTCTTGAAAACGGCTGCGCTCGAGCTGGATCAGGCATGTTCCAGGGTTGCCGCTGGCCAGTAACTTGAATGGGCTGTCTTCAGGAGGCTGGATGCCAAAGAGTAGTTGGCCGCCTTTAGCCCGGAAGAGATGGGTGCGCGCCCCAACGATCTTGTCCGCCTGAACCGGTACTGAAAACACGTCAACCTGTCCGGAATACACAACCCAAACCAGTCCAGGATCATCGAGCAGCAAAGGACGATTGCTCTCGACATCCATGGAGCGCCCCTCGCGGTATCGAAGCTGGAGTAATAAGAGCTCCAGGGGGGAAGTGGCTTCAGGTGTGGGTTCCAAATCGGTCATGGGCAAATTTGTTTTAGAGTAAGTCAAACAGGGATCTCCCCTGTTCACCAGTGCCTGAGCGGATCAAGTTGGTGTAAGGAGTGTCTCTGCGGATCATCTCGTCGTGAGTGCCACGTTGGACTACTTTGCCGTTCTCCAGGACGATAATCTCATCGCAATCACGAATGGTGCTGAGACGATGGGCCACAATCAAGGCGGTGCAACCCCGTCGACGGATATTGTCATCGATGATCTTCTCGATAATGGGGTCCAGGGCACTGGTGGCTTCATCAAGCACCAGCAAGGTAGGGTTGTTAACCAGGGCACGGGCGATCTCCAGACGCTGACGCTGGCCGCCGCTGTAATTCTTGCCATTCTCCGCAACCAGGGAATCATATCCTCCCGGCCGCGCCGTGATATCCTCATGGATGGTAGCATCTTTGGCAGCCAGGATCACTTCAGCGTGGGGAATGCTTTCGTCCCACATACTGATGTTCTCCCTAACAGCTCCTTCGAAGAGGTAGATCTCCTGATTGACGATAGCCAAGGAGCTGGTCAGACGGGCTCGAGGGATTTCATGGCGCTGCATCCCATCGAAGAGGATCTCGCCAGACCAGGGTTCGTAGATGCCGGCGACCAGCTTAGCAATTGTTGACTTACCCGCGCCAGACCCGCCTACCAAAGCGACCCGCGACCCAGGTTCAATGGTCAGGTTAAAGTTTTCGATCAGGGGCTTGGCCAGGGGGCTGTAGCCGAAGGTAACATCGCGCAGCTGCAATCGGCCAGAAAGTTTGCGCCCCTCATCGTCTGGCGCAACCGTGGGAGCCAAAGTCTGGGGATCGACGGGGTAGCGCAAGACATCATCCAGGCGGACGATGTCTCCCTCGGTCTCTTGCAAACGCGCACCCAACTGCACAATCTGGTTGATGGGCACCGTAACAAAAGAAAGCAGCGCGTTGACAGCAAATAACTCACCAAAGGTGAGCTGGCCGTTCATGATGCGCATGCCACCCACCAGCAGCAGCAAGGCCAGGTTGGACGCTGAGAGGATCGTGGGAATTGTCGCCAATCCTTTGGTCGCAGCGTTCAACTCTTGTCGGGAGGAAACCGCGTTGGCCTGATGTCCACCCCAACGGGCGAAGAAATCTGACTCACCGCCGGTTGCCTTCAGGGTTTCAATCATCTGTAAGCCATTTAAGGAAGTCGCCATCAGCTTGCCCTCTTCCTGCAACACACGCTGATTGATATCCACCCTACGGCGGGCGATCGATCGCAATACCAGGAAATTGAGCAGGGCGACCCCAGCGCTCAGCACCGCCAGCACAGGGTCGTAACGGTACATCACGCCCAGGAACAGCACCACCAGGGCAACATTGAGCAGATTCGTGGCCACCTGCCCAGAAAGCAACTGAGAAACGCGATCGTTGATCCCCACCCGGGTGGTGATCTCACTGGCGTAGCGCTGGTTGAAGAAATCCACCGGCAGGCGCAACACATGCCAGAAGAAACGTCCCGACATACTGACCGCCAACTTGGTCTCAAGACGCAACAGATAATGCTGCTGCAGCCAGGTGAATGCGGCTAGGCCAAGGCCAGTCAAAAGCATGCTCAAGAACAGAACCGGCAGCCAACTAGTCACCCCAGCCACCAAGAATTGATCTACAAAAACACGCATGAAAGCGGGGGTAAGCAGACCCAACATTGCCAAACCCAAGGTAGCCAAAACGATATAAGCCAACGACCCCCACGAGCCCCGCAAGCGCTTTGCCAGAGCAGGCAACAACCTGCGCTTCTCGCCCCCTTTCTCGAATTCCGCTCCAGGAGAGAACTCCAGGGTGATGCCTGTGAAGCCTTCGTCGAACTCTTCTTCAGTGACGGTATAAGGGCCTCGGCCGGGGTCGTTGAGGTAGAATTTGCCCCTGCGAAACCCCTCCACGACCAGGAAATGGTTGAAGTTCCAGAAAACGATCAGCGGGAACCTGGATTCTTTGAGTGCGCTGATCTCTTTGCGAAATCCTGTCGCTTCTAACCCATAAGAACGCGCCGCCCTAAGCACATTGACCGCTTTGACCCCATCGCGCGAGACACCGCAGACCACGCGCAATTCTTCCAAAGGCACAATGCGCCCGTAATAGCCCAGGATCTTCCCCAGGGCCGCCGCACCACACTCCACGGCCTCCATTTGCAGCACCGTGGGGGTCTTGATGCGCATACTACCTTGTATTCGCTTCTTCAATGTTGCGAATTTTGAATTCACGACTGAATCCAATAATTATGTGTTTTGAAATCAAATTATCCAGGAACGCGGTTCCTGGCAGGAACCGCGTTCCTGTTTTGTAAGGGTACTTGCTGATAAGTACCTTGACAATGCCAAATTACAGACGAGAAGCCCGAAAATTGGGGGGGGGGGGGGGGGGGGGGGGGGGGGGCCCCACGCCCCCCCCACCCCCAATTTTCGGAATTTCTCGCTAAACTAAATGGCATCAGATTTGCCTTTTGCTACCTGTACAAAATCCCGGACACGGTTCAAATCTTTGCGGAAGCCACCGCCTGGCAGGAGTTGGTTTGTGAGCGTGAGCGAATCCACGCCCCAAGGCTTCACGATGCGGATGGCCTCAGCGACATTTTCCGGCGAAAGCCCACCGGCCAGGATCACTGGGATCGAAACATGCCGGACAATCTCTCGGCTGATATTCCAATCGTGAGTTTCCCCTGAAGCGCCGATGCCAGCGATATGCGCGGCTTGCGTGTCGAGGATGAGATAATCGGCCACATCCTGGTATGCTAAGGCGACATCGACTGAACGCGAACCAGCCACGGATATGGCCTGCATGATAGGCATATTGGGAATACGCTCGCGCAATTGATGCACCTTGGCCGGAGAGAGGCTATTCTCCAATCCACACAGATGCAAAATATCAGGTTGGACTGACTGCACCATGGCCTCGATGGCATCCAAATCAGACTCTACCGAGAGAGCAACACAAACCGCCGCATCGCCAACGGAGTCGATGATCGCTCGCGCAGTAGTGAAATCCACTTCGCCAGGCAGGCCGATATCGCTGGGCGTGACGCCAATATGGTCGACACCCTGGGCGATCACGGCCAGGGCTTCGTCGACGGATTGCATGGTGTAGATCTGGACTATCATCAAATCGCCAAATATAAAGAAACCCAGTTTTTTGAAAAAACCGGGTTTCTGACTCTTAATCTAGATATTCGCTCAACTTCTCTTGTATAGCAGGGTTGCGCAAGCGACTGAGTGCTTGGGCCTCGATCTGGCGGACGCGCTCGCGCGTCACCCCCATTTTACGGCCGACCTCCTCCAAAGTATACAGCTGGCCATCCTGCAATCCATAACGCAGTTGCAGGACGCGTACTTCGCGCGGGGGCAGGTTATCCAATACAGTAGAGAGATGCTCCTTGAGCAGGTTTTGGATGGCTTTGTCGTCTGGAGGCGGAGAATCATCATCGGGGATGAAATCACCCAAAACGGAGTCCGCTTCGTCATCTGTAGGCATCTCAAGGGACAAGGGGCGCCTGGCTACGCGCATCATATATTGCACTTTGTCCGGAGATACCTGCATCTGCATGGCTAACTCATCGATACCTGGCTCGCGCCCCAGCTCCTGGGTGAGTTGGTGGCGGATGCGCAGCAGTTTATTGATCTGGTCGCCCATATGAACGGGCAGCCGGATGGTACGCCCCTGATCGGCGATGGCGCGTGTCACCGCCTGGCGAATCCACCAGGTGGCATAGGTACTGAACTTGTAGCCGCGATGGTAATCGAATTTCTTGGCCGCCCGGATCAGACCGATGTTGCCTTCCTGGATCAAATCCAAAAAGGGCACCCCGCGGCCCATATATTTCTTAGCCACACTGATCACCAAACGCGAGTTGGCTGTGATCAGATGCTCCCTGGCTGCCCAACCATCCCGGATGAGTTGCTGCAAGACGAAGCGCTCGTCCTTTTTATTGACTTGCCTCCTGGCAAGCGTGTCGCTGGCCTCGCGCCCCCGCTCGATACGCTTGGCCAGGGCAACCTCTTCGTCTGCTTTCAACAGGGGAACGCGGCCGACCTCTTTGATGTACAGGCCGATGGTATCGCTGGTATCGATATTGGCGAGGATATTTTCGTCGATCTGGAGACCATCATCTTCGTCGATCTCGATTTCTTCGGCTTCCAGATCCTTATCGGTCGGTTCCGCGATTCTGTCATCATCGACATAGGGAATACCCGCGCTGAGCAGGGCAGCGAAGGCTTCCTCGATCTGGCTGACATCTTGCTCCGCGCCAGGGTAGAAGCTCAGGATTTCATCGATAGTGACATATCCGTTCTCGCGTCCCAGCTCTAAAAGACGGGCAATCGGTGAAATCTCTCTTGCATGATCACCAGACAAGCCGTCGATATCTTCAATGGATGATAATAATGATTCGTCGATCATATCTGAGCGGTGTATTTTACCAACAAAGGTACAAATAAAAAATAGCCTATTTAAACCAAAACAATAGCCGTTTGGCAACATCCTGATGCGGGGGTGAGACCCTGCAATTGAGACATATTTCCGTATTTGACGCCACATTCGCAGATAAACTTACTACACCGTAAAAAACCATTGGTGCTAGTTTTAGAGGCTGAATCGAGCGATGGAAAAACGAACTGA
>CAZUSV010000181.1:0-12078 GCA_964622645.1 uncultured Anaerolineales bacterium | reverse complement strand
TATCTATAGTTTGTTTCCCGAACTTTTGTAAGTTCGTGGCATACAGATGTTAAGCACAAAAAAGCAAAGGAAAAAGTGTAGTTCAGTTCGGTAGTTATTTAAAAGCTTGATTGATTTTAAGTTTTAAAAAAGATCGAAAAAAAATTCGGAGTAAATATTGAGTTTAAATAAAACGCCTGAGCAAATAGCGAGAGACAAAATTGATAAGCAACTGCGAATTGCAGGTTGGGACATCCAAGATAAAGATGCAATAAACTGGACTAAAAGCAAAGGAATTGCAGTTCGGCATTATTACACTGAAGACGGAAAAGAAGCAGATTATATTCTTTTTGTAAATCGGAAACCTGTTGGAGTTATTGAAGCGAAAAAAGAAGATGAAGGATTTCGATTAACCATTGTCGAAGAACAATCTACAGAATATGCAACCAGCAAACTAAAATATCTGAAAAATGATCCTTTACCTTTTGTTTATGAAAGCACAGGAACTCTGACGAGATTTACAGATTACCGTGACCCAAAACCAAGATCACGACCTGTTTTCAATTTTCATAGACCAGATACATTTATTGAGTTACTTAAGAAAAAAGAAAGTCTAAGAAAGCGATTTGAAAGACTTCCTGAACTGAATATTGAGGGCTTGCGAGATTGCCAGATTAACGCAATCAATAATCTTGATGAATCATTCCAAAACAATAAACCTCGTGCTTTAATTCAAATGGCGACAGGTTCTGGGAAAACATTTACAGCAATTACTTTCATTTATCGCCTACTTAAATTTGTAGATGCAAAAAGAATTCTGTTTTTGGTTGATACTCGAAATCTCGGTGAACAAGCTGAACAAGAATTTATGGCTTATCAACCGAATGACGATAATAGAAAATTCACAGAACTCTATAATGTTCAAAGACTGCAATCTTCTTATATTGCAACCGATAGTCAGGTTTGCATCAGCACAATTCAAAGAATGTATTCCATCCTAAAAGGTGAAGAACTCGATGAAAAAATGGAAGAGGAAAATCCAAACGAAAGCTGGCAACCCAAAGAACCGCTTCCTGTAATCTACAACAAAGATGTTCCGATCGAACAATTTGATTTTGTGGTGATAGATGAATGTCATCGCTCAATTTATAATCTGTGGAAACAGGTTCTGGAATATTTTGATGTTTTCCTGATTGGTTTAACTGCCACTCCAGACAAAAGAACTTTCGGTTTTTTCAACGAAAATATTGTTAGCGAATATTCCCACGAAATGGCAATTGCCGACGGTGTAAATGTTGGTTATGAAGTTTATACAATTGATACCAAATTATCCCAAAAAGGTGCAAAGCTGAAAGCAAAACAATATGTAGATATTCGTAATAAACTATCTCGAAAAAAACGCTGGGAACAACTTGATGAGGATTTAGAGTATTCCAAAAAACAATTGGATAAGGAAGTAGTAAATCCAAGTCAGATCAGAAATATTATCAGAGCTTTCAAAAACAGTTTACCTGAAATTTTTCCAAACAGAACAGAAATTCCCAAAACACTCATCTTTGCTAAAACAGACAGCCACGCAGACGATATTATTAATATTGTGCGGGAAGAATTTAACGAGGGAAACGCATTCTGTAAAAAAGTAACCTACAAAGCAGAAGAAAACCCAAAATCCGTTTTAGCTCAATTCCGCAATGATTACAATCCTCGAATCGTGGTAACGGTAGATATGATAGCAACGGGAACAGATGTAAAACCGTTGGAATGTCTCCTATTTATGCGAGATGTAAAAAGCAAAAATTACTTTGAACAGATGAAAGGAAGAGGAACCAGAACTCTGGGTTGTGACGATCTAAAAAAAGTTACTCCTTCCGTTGTTTCTGCCAAAACACATTTTGTAATCGTGGACACTATCGGAGTTACAAAATCCAATAAAACCACCAGCCGTCCGCTGGAAAGAAAGAAAAGCATTCCAATGAAAGACCTGCTTCGGGCAATCACATTTGGTGCACAGGATGAAGACCTTTTCACTTCGCTGGCAAGCCGTTTGGGAAGATTGGAAAAACAGATAAATGAGAAAGAAAAAGCAAAATTCCAAGAACTGGCAGGAAATAACAACACCATAAACCAAACTGTGAAAGATCTATTGAATGCTTATGATCCTGACGTTATCGAAACCAAAACAGAAGAGATTAAAAAACAAAAACCGGAAATTCCTGAAACTGAAGCAAAGGAAGAAGCAGAACAACTCTTAAAGGAAAAAGCTCGCGATACTTTCAATGGAAAACTTAATGAATTTGTAGAAAATGTTCGCAAAACTTATGAGCAGATCATCGACACAGTAAATATTGATAAAGTCGTTCATAAAGGTTGGGATAAAGAATCTAAAATAAAAGCTGAATCTGTTATCGAAGATTTTAGCGAATTTCTGAATAAATACAAAGATGAAATTACAGCTCTGAAGATTTTCTATAACCAACCTTACCTCAGAAGAGAATTGACTTTTGATCTTCTCAAAGAAGTTCTGGATAAATTGAAAGCAGAAAGACCGCTTCTGGCTCCAAGTTATGTTTGGCAAGCTTTCCAGCAGGTTGAAGAAGTAAAACACAAAAGCCCCAAAAATGAACTCGTGGCTCTGGTTTCGCTTATTCGCAGAGTTACGAAAATTGATAAAAACCTGCAAGCTTATGACAAAGTTGTAGATATGAATTTTAAGAATTGGATTTTTAGGCAAAATGCAGGTGAACACAAACGCTTTAATGATGAGCAGATGAATTTCCTGAGAATGATAAAAGAACAAATTGCTACCAGTTTTCATATGGAAGTTGATGACCTTGATTACACTCCTTTTGACAGTTTGGGTGGAAAAGGCAAAATGTGGCAACTATTCGGAGAAGAGATGAACAAAATTATAGATGAATTAAATGAAGCGTTGGTTGCATAAATGAGAAAAGATTGGATTGAATGTGAATATCAAGACTTACTTGATTACGAACAACCTACAAATTATATTGTTAGAAGTACAAATTACAATGATGCATACAAAACTCCAGTTTTAACAGCAGGGAAATCTTTTATAAAAGGTTATACTGAAGAAAAAGATGGAATTTTTAATAATTTACCTGTTATTATTTTTGATGATTTTACAACTGCAACAAAATATGTAAACTTTGAATTTAAAGTTAAGTCTTCGGCAATGAAGATTTTGAAACCTACTTGCGATTTAATTAATATGAAACTTGCTTATTTCTATTTTCAAATCGATAATGTTCAGAATGAGACTCACAAAAGGTTTTGGATTTCAATTTATTCAAAAAAGAAATTTCCTCTCCCACCTCTCCCCGAACAAAAAGCAATTGTCTCTAAAATAGAACAGCTTTTCTCTGATTTGGATAATGGAGTTGCTAACTTAAAGAAAGCCCAAGAGCAGCTAAAAACCTACCGCCAAGCTGTGCTGAAAAAAGCCTTTGAAGGAGAATTGACGAAAGAGTGGCGAGAAGCTCAAACAGATTTGCCAGGAGCAGATGAACTATTAGAACAAATAAAAATAGAACGAGAAAAATATTACAAAAAGCAAAGTGATGATTGGAAAGAAAGTGTAAAGAAATGGGAAGCTGATGGAAAAGATGGAAGAAAGCCAACAAAGCCGAAAAAGCAAAAAGAGCTTCCACCTTTAACTGCTGAAGAATTGAAAGAATTACCTGTTTTGCCTGATGGGTGGAAATGGAGAAAATTTGGTAATAATGCAGACAAAATTTTTGATGGAACGCATTTCTCTCCTAAAAGTTTTTCTGAAGGAGAATATAAATACATAACTGCCAAGAATATCAAAGAAGGAAAATTGGATTTTTCCAATTTAACATTTGTAGATAGACTAACACATAAACAAATATATTCCAGATGTGATGTAAAAAAAAATGATATTCTATATATTAAAGATGGTGCAACAACAGGTAAAGCTGTCGTCAATCATCTTAACGAAGAATTTTCATTATTATCTAGTGTTGGTGTTTTCAGATTTAATAATTCTTTGTTTTCATCGAAGTTTATTGAATACTTTTTAAATTCGCAAATTACACGAAATAGAATGTTGAAAAATATTGCAGGAGTTGCAATAACTCGTTTGACTTTAATTAAATTAAACAATTCTAAGATGATTGTATGCTCTCTACGCGAGCAACACCAAATAGTCCAGGAAATCGAATCACGCTTATCAGTTTGTGAAAATGTGGAAGCAAACATAAAAGAAGCGTTAAAGAAATCTGAATCCTTGCGTCAGAGCATTCTAAAAAAAGCATTTGAAGGAAAACTTCTTACTGAATCAGAACTGGAAGAAGTGCGAAATGATCCTGAGTGGGAACCTGCGGAGAAGCTATTAGAAAGAATAAAGGCTGAGAAAGCGGAAGCTTCTAAACAGAAGAGGAAAAAGAGATGAATAGAATAAATGCCCTGAAAATAATAAAAAAAGGTGAAGGTATTTCGGTGGAATTCAAAAGAAGTCAAAGCAGCATAAACAGAGATATTTATGATACAGTTTGTGCTTTTTCCAATCGAATTGGCGGAGACCTTTTTCTGGGTGTTGATGATAAAGGAAACATTTGCGGCATTGATCCGAATAAATTAGAGAACATCAAGCAAGACCTGGTAACAGCTTTAAATAATCCGCAAAAAATAAATCCTCCGCTTTTTCTCATTCCCGAACAATATGAGCACAAGGGAAAGATTTTTCTGCATTTGAATATTCCCGAGAGTTCACAAGTTCATAAACACAACAACAAAATATTTGATCGTAACGAGGACGGAGATTTGGACATTACCAACAATAATGTTCTTGTATCGGCATTGTATCTGCGTAAACAGACTTCCTATTCGGAAAACAAAATTTATCCGTTCGTAACAATGGATGATCTTCGAATAGATATAATTCATCGAGCACGCAAACTGGCAGAAAATCAAAGACCAGGTCATATTTGGAACGAACTTACGGATTTTGAGATGCTGAAGAGTGCCCAACTTTATTACAAAGATTTCCAGACAGGAAAAGAAGGTTTCACTCTTGCTTGCATTTTACTTTTCGGAAAAGATGAGACCATATTATCTGCATTACCACATTATAAAACAGATGCAATTTTAAGAAAAGAAAATATCGATCGCTATGATGATAGAGATGTAATCCAAACAAATTTAATAGAAAGTTATGATAGGTTAACAGCTTTTATTACAAAACATTTATCAGATAAATTCTACTTGGATGGAGATCAGAGAATAAGTTTGCGAGATCATATTTTCCGAGAAGTTATTTCCAATATTCTAATACATCGAGAGTTCGTAAATCCATTTCCTGCCAAATTAATAATCGGCAAAAAATATGTAAGCACAGAAAATGCCAATAAACCTCACGGATATGGTTTGATTGATTTCAATAATTTTTCTCCTTTTCCCAAAAATCCGACAATTGCCAGAGTTTTTCGTGAAATTGGCAGAGCTGATGAACTCGGTTCAGGAATCAGAAATCTAAACAAATTCAGTAAAAAATATTCAGGTGAATCCGCTAAACTTATCGAAGAAGACATTTTTAAAACTCATATTAAACTTCCTGATGAAACCAGGGGAATAAATGAGGGATTAAGTAAGGGATTAAATGAGGGATTAAAATCGCTTCTTCATCAGATTCGTTGTAATGAAGGAATTCAGGCAAATGAATTATCAGTGAAATTGGAAAACCGTTCGATTAAAACAATAGAAAGACAAATCAGCGAATTAAAAAAATTAGATTTGATAGAAAGGCGAGGAAGCAGAAAAACAGGCGGATATTATTTAACTCAAAAAAATTATGAGGAATAGTTAATTTGATCTATTAATGGAGAATAAAAAAATGAGCAATACATCGAGTATAATTTCAAAAGTATGGAGTTTTTGTAATATCTTAAAAGATGATGGTGTTGGATACGGAGATTATCTGGAGCAATTGACATATCTGCTTTTCCTAAAAATGGCAGACGAATATTCCAAACCACCTTACAACAGAAACATAAATATTCCTGAAGAGTTTAACTGGGAAAATTTAATTGCTAAACGTGGTGCGGAACTGGAAGTTCATTACTCAAAGCTGCTTCGAGAGCTTTCTAAAGCAAAAGGAACTCTGGGACAAATTTTCCTTAAATCTCAAAACAAAATTCAAGATCCTGCCAAACTTTATAAAATCATTGATATGATAAATAAAGAAGAATGGACTTTGATGGGTTCGGATGTAAAAGGGAAAATTTATGAAGGTCTTTTGGAAAAAAATGCAGAAGATACTAAAAGCGGAGCAGGACAATATTTCACACCGAGAGCATTAATAAAAGCAATGGTAAATTGCGTTCAACCCAAACCGCAAAAATCAATTTGTGATCCTGCTTGCGGAACAGGTGGTTTCTTTCTGGCTTCTTATGATTTTATTGCTGATAAAAGATTGAACAGAGAAGAAAAGGAATTTCTGAAACTTAAAACTTTCTTTGGTAATGAAATTGTTGCCAACACACGAAGAATGTGTTTGATGAATATGTTTCTGCATAACATCGGAGAAATTGACGGAGAAAGCTTCATTTCCTCTACAGATGCTTTAATTGCCGATTCAGGTAAACGATATGATTATGTTTTGGCAAATCCTCCATTTGGTAAAAAAAGCAGTATGACATTCACAAATGAAGCTGGAGAACAAAAGAAAGATACTCTTGTTTACAATCGTCAGGATTTCTGGGCTACAACTTCCAATAAACAATTAAACTTTGTTCAGCATATTCACACACTTTTAAAATCAGATGGAAAAGCAGCAGTTGTTTTGCCTGATAATGTTCTGTTTGAAGGCGGAGCAGGTGAAACAGTTCGTAAGAAATTATTGGAAAACACACAACTTCATACAATTTTGAGATTACCAACAGGAATTTTTTATAAACAAGGCGTAAAAGCTAATGTTTTGTTTTTCGATAATAAACCAGCCAGCAAAGAACCTTGGACAAAAGAAGTCTGGATTTACGATTTCCGAACAAATATCCATTTCACACTAAAAAAGAATCCTCTAAAACTGAGTGATTTAGATGACTTTATAAAATGCTACAATCCTGAAAATCGTTTTGCCAGAAAGGAAACATATTCTTCAGAAAATCCTGAAGGTCGTTTCAGGAAATTCAGTTACAAAGAAATAATAAACAGAGACAAAACCAATCTTGATATCTTCTGGCTTAAAGATGAAAGTCTGGCAGATTTAGATAATCTTCCCGATCCTGATATTCTGGCAAACGATATCATCGAAAACATCGAAGCTGGTTTAGAAAGTTTTCGTGAGATAATGGAAACGTTGGAAGAGTCTTAAAGGAAGATTTTGTGCTTAACAAACGTGCCCACAATCAGCAAGAAGAAAAGCAAGGAGAATCGTGGCGCACGCGAACCATTAGCAACAACGGAAAATCATAGAAGTGTATTCTTAAAAAGGGTTGCAGATTAAGTTGAATTTAAAATAAAGTCTAAAAGAAAATAAATTTAGGAGATGTTAATGGTAAAAAACTATTTATTATTAATTTTTACAATAACTATAAGCTTGTGTTTTGCAATAAATCCAGAAATAATTAAAAATCCCAACAGTCCATATTTCTACGGTGAATCAGAAACAGAAGAACTTGATGAAGCAAAAGATAAAGCACTATCTGATTTATCTCAACACATTTCAATCACAGTTTCATCAGCATTCGAAAATTATGCAAAAGAAAAAGACGGAGATGTCACAGAATCTTGTGAATCAATTATTAATACCTATTCTACAATTTCCCTGCGAAATTTAAAACCTTACAAAAAACCAACTTCAAATGGTTGGTATGTTCTATATTATATACACCGAGATTCATTAAATATAATTTACAATGAACGAGTAAAATTAATTGGTGATATGTATTTTCAAGCTTGTGAGATGGAGAAAATTGCAAATTTATCAGGAGCCTTACAACAATATTATTATTGTTTAATTCTAATGGATTCAGTTCCGTATTCTGATATAAATTTCAAAGATGATAATCTCAGAATCAAAGTGCCATCAGCAATTAGAAGAATTCTGAATAATATTGAAATTATTTATGAAGGTGACAAAAAACCACAAGAAGATCAACGATTTGTAAATTTCGGAGTTTACTATAACAATCAACCTGTAAGCAAATTAGATTTTACATACATTGAAAAGAACGAAGAATATAAAACTGTAGCAAAAGACGGCAGAGCAATTTGTCAATTAACAGGAGCGAGTGTAAATTATACAAACCTTGAAATTAAAATCCAATACAGTTTTAGCTCTGAGCGTTCTCAATACACAATTGTTGATCAACTCTGGAGAGCAGTAAACAGAAAAAAATTCCCTGAGAATCAAAAGAAAATTGAATTGAAAAAAGGTACAAAAAAGAAAATAGTTGAATTAAGCAATCCAAATGAATACAAAACTTCTGATTTTACTTTTTTTGTTGAAAATCCAGATAGCTGTAAGATTCAAGAGAAATTATTACAAATCACATCAGATTTATTAGACGTATTATCATCCAAGAATTTTTCAAATATTGAGATGACTGAATCATTTGAAGAAAAATTTAATTCTGTTTTGAAATATAATCACCCTAAATTAATTGATACTGATTATCCTGTTATTATTAATAAAACATACGAAGGATGGGAATTACGAAGGATTCCTATCTATTGTCAATATCCAAGCTTAAATAAACAAACAACAGAATATGCTATTTTAGATTTTGATGAAAAAGGAATTCTGGTGGATATTAATTTCAGTGTATTTGATCAATTATATAAAACTTATGTTTTTGAAAATACCAACAAAGATGATAAACAACACAAACAAATAATTATCAAGTTTATTGAAAAATATCGAACTGCTTTTCTTAACAGAGATATTGAAACTATTGAAACCATTTTTGCCGATGAAGCTGTTATTATTGTAGGTAAAATAAAAAAAGTTGAAAAGCAGATGAAAGATTATCAATATCAAAAATTGAATAATGACCAGCCTGATGTTGAATATATTAAAATGACGAAAGATCAATATCTTAATCGTCAGAAGAGAATATTTTCAAATCAACAAGATATTCATTTGGGTTTTAATACTTTCAAATTAATTCGCAAATCACGAGAATGCAATATTTACGGAATATCAATGAGACAGCAATATAAATCAACTGGTTATGCAGATGAAGGTCATTTGTTTCTATTAATTGATTTTGAAGAAGACGAACCAATGATCTATGTTCGTAGCTGGCAACCGCAAGAATGGCGTGACGATCAATTAATTGAACTTGGTAATTTTAGAGTTCTTGGTCAATAATAAATAAAAAAATTATGGAGTTTGTATGAGAAAAAGTATTGTAATATTGTTTATAATTTTATGCATTTCGCTATTAGCACAAGAATTAAACGAACTATCAATTATCGTCAAAGCAATAAAAACAAACGATATTGTTTCTTCATCAATTAAAGATGTTAATAACAGAAAAGCTTCTTGCATTGTTTTCTTAACTGATCTCGAAGTTGATATGGATTTCAAACCGAATATTGAATTAGTAAAATTAATTTCGAATTCAGGAAGACACGAAGTTTATGTCCAACCAGGGGAAAGAGTAATTGAAGTACTTGCTTCTGGTTTCAAACCTTTTAATTTAGTGCTGTCCAGTTATGGGATTTCCAAATTAGAAAGTGGTGATGTTTATCAATTAGAAATTACAGGAGATAAAATCAATAATTTGATTCCAGTAAACTTTATTATTGAACCAAGTGGTGCTGAGATTTTTGTGGATGGAATAAGTAAGGGAATGGTAGACAATATTCAAATTCCAGTAGGGAAACATACTTTTAAAATAGTCAAAGAAGGCTATCAAACAATTGAAAAAGAAGAAAATGTTACGATAAACAATACTCTGTTAAGATTTGAATTATCCGAGCAAATGTATGTTGCGGTTACTATAAAAACGACACCGAAAGGTGCGACAATTTATCTTGATGACACGAAAGCTACCATTACACCAAAGCCTTTTTTCTATCCTGACGGTAATTATACAATTCGGATTGAAAAAGAGAATTACGAAACAATTGAGGAATCAATTACAATAAGTTCTCCACAAACAAATAAGAATTTTACTCTTGAAGATATTCGAGCTTCTTTAACAATAAAAACACATTCCAATGCGACAGTTTACATAAATGATAAATCTTATAAAGGTGGAGTTTCCGATTTAAAACTTTCACCGCAAATTATGCAAGTTAGGGTTGAAATGCCAAAAGCTGAAACAATTACAAAAAATATTGTATTGAAAAAGAAAGATTCTATTATTGAAGAGCTTTTCCCTGAAGTAGAAACAGGTAAAGTAATTGTGAATGCAATTCCCGTAGATGCTGAAATTATCTTAACTGGTGATGGTGGAGAAAAATATACATCTAAAAAGCCTACCACTTTCACAGATGTTCCTATTGGTAAATATGAACTTACAATAAAAGCAAAAGGCTACATAACTCACACTGAAAGTTTTAAAGTAAAAGCGGATGAAACTGTTCGTAAGCAAATTGTTCTTGAAGAAGGTTCTGATAAAATAGATAAAATAACCAAATCTAATTCCCAAAAGAATTATTCGAAATCAAATACAATAGAGACACAAGAATTAAACAAAAAAGGATTTCTCTTAGATTTTGGATTATCAAATAATTCTATTATATATTCAAATTACGCCAATTACAATATGAAAGCGTTCTATTCAGATTTTCATTTCTATGCAAAAAATTCTTACACTATTCCTAAATATTTAAATATAAATTGGAATGCTAATATTTATCCAATGAAATTAAAAGATGGAGAATTCCAACTTTTCAAATCTAATGAACCGCTATTTTATAGTGATAAACTTAGTCTTGAGTTTTTTCCAGATAGATTTTTCACACTTGATGTTGGCTATCAACTCGAAGAAGATTTTAATCATTTCGTTATAAATGAAGAACTAACTTCTGCTCATCTACGATTTGGCAAAAATGATAATGTTATTTTAGGAATTGGTGCAAAGCCTGAAAAAGTTTATTCTGATAAATTGTTCGATGGATTTTTCTCAGATTATTTTAATTTTCCTGATGAATACTTTTTTGAAAATGGATTATATACATCTCTAAATATAAAATCTAAATTAGTAAAAATATATGTTAGTTACAATTTTTTTGAAAATGAAGAAGAATATGGTGAATATAATTATTATTGCTGGGAAGAACAATTAATTCATTTTATTCCAACAATTACAACCAAAATAAACGATATAAACATAAATTTAAGTATAGGTTATTGTTATAAAGATGGTTATAATGAAACTTATAATTCTAATAATGAGTATATTTATAGAGGTTTCTGCTATAATTTAAAAGTAAATAATTACATAGTAAATAATCAATTAAAACTTAATGGAGAAATACTCTATACACCGAGTAATGTAGAAAAAGATAAACATTTTTCACTAAATCATAATTACAATAATGGATTATCTATTTTTGGTTTAGCAGATTTTGGAAAAGAAACTCAACCTGATATTTATCGTTCAAGATCTTCATATTGGCATAATATTAACAATCTAGGTTTATTCCAACTAATTGCTAAAGGAAATTATCAATTAAATGAAAAAATGGAATTCTATGGAATAATGGGATATTTAAGTGCAACTGATAAAATTTTTGATAAACCCTTTATTGCTTGGGAGACAGATATTTCATTGCAATATCACATTTCTGACAAACTAAACTGGAATGTAAAAGTTGCATTTGCTTTACCTGGCGAAATTTATTATTTAGATGGTGAAGCATTATTTAAATTGTTTAGCAAATTGGAGTATAAATTTTAGAATATTTTTCAGTAATGAATAAGTTGCCATAATCTAATTTATTAGTGTATTTATTATAAATTTCTTGTTTATATAATTAATAGAAAATGTTGTTGCTAACAAAAGCACCCACAATAAACAAGAAGAAAAGCAAGAAGAATCGTGGCGTGCTCCAAACATTAGTACGCCAAGAAGCGTATTTTTGCCAATTGGTGCGAGTCCAATC
>CAZUSV010000180.1:0-12124 GCA_964622645.1 uncultured Anaerolineales bacterium | reverse complement strand
GTCAACCATTCATTGGCGGTGTCTTGTCATCTATGCGTTGTCGGTTCGCAGTAATGAAAACAAATAAATTGACTGTAGCCATTCTTATGGTAGTCGCTTTGCTTATTGTGTCAGCAACGGCTGTGCTTGCACAGCCCGCGTTAGCTGAGTTCACCATCGAGAATAACAGCGATCACACGGTTTATATCACCATGTTCGAAGCCACTGAGCTCAGGCACAGTGCCCAGAATATCGAATATCCTGCTGTTCCCGGCGGCGCGTTCTATTACGTAATTGTCCAGCCGAACACAACCAAAACTGTCACTGTCAAACGGGCCCTATTTTCCGTTACCACGATTGTCTGCAGTGGCAAGTCTATCACCAACGCACTGGATCTGTCCCTCGGCGGTCTTTTGAGAATCCCCTCGACATGCACGACATACTATGACACCTATCAGGAAGTTGGCACCCTGGACGACGTGATGGAGGCCAACACCCTGATTGCCTTTAACGTTGCGAATACTGGTGGTGACACCATTTTTGTCAGCATGGTTGGGCCTCAGGTGCACAATTTTTCACTGGGCGGTTTCCAAACGGTCGGTTACACCCTTTCAGAAGGAACCTATAACTATTCCTACCAATGCAAGGGCCAAACGGAGTATTATGTGAAAACAGGTTCTTGGAAGATAGCATTCCACCAGACACTTGAACTTGGTTGCCCGTAAGTTTTCTCGCTTTCGATAGCAAAAATGCACATCTCAATTGAGATGTGCGTTTTTGATTCTGTAAATAATTTCTCATCTGAATAGTTGGAATTGGCTGCGGATCAGCTCGAGTGTTTCCATATCCGGGCTGATGATCCACAGGACATCTGATCCCCTTTGGAAGATGCAAGTATTCTCTTCAATGGTTTTTTCCCAACACAGACCTTCAGGATGGTCTATGCTCTTCTTCAGATAGCGCAAATGTAGATACTCACTTATAGCCGCCCAGAACTGGTCCGCGTCTGTGCGTGTATCCCAGGTCCAGGCGGCTGCCAGGACCCTGCCGTTGGTGGTACCTTTATAGTACATCTGATAATGATCACCACCCCACCCGGCGGCAGCCTGCTTGGCAATTTCGAGGTCTATCCGTGTCAGTCCGTTAAAGCTGTATCCCAACACTATTTCGGTACCCAATTCTCCCAAGGTATCTGAGGCCAATAGACGCCAGCTTTCTCCCAATACAACTTGAAGATCGGGAATCTCCACAGGTTTGGCCGCTTCCCGAACCTGGTATTTCTCCGGGTGAAGGATTTGCTCAGTGGTTTGGGGTAGCGTTTCATAGGCCAGGTTGATCATCTGCCACTTGCCTATCTGGTAGAGATGGTCGATGAATTCGGTAGACTCTCCATATCGGAATTGGACCTCTCTCACGGCATATGGTGGTGGTAGATCCAGCCTGGAGATCGTGCGATCTAGTGGGGCATACTGGGCGGCAATGATATCGTTGATATCGTCTTCTGTTCCGTACGTTTCCAGCCACTGGTACATCAGATAAGTAGCATCCCCCTCCACCAAAGCAGCGATCGCCTGGCAGCGGTCTGAATTGCTAAGGCATACAGGGTACACGCCGACTGAGTCTAATGAATAGTGCTGATCAGTCAGGGCGTGTGTATATTCGTGGGCATAGACAAAGCGTTCGATTCCCGAGAAGGTCTCCCCAATCACATAAAGCTCATCCTTCCCGGGAACATAGAATCCACCAATTCCCTCACCAATCTCGCTGATTGCTTTGGAGTAGAGATCGAAAAATGGTTCGATCAAACCTAAAGTGCTCAATACGTGCACCTGGTCTGCCACATCTTCTCGTGTACTGTGTTCAAGGTAAATACTTTCAAGGATCGGTCGCACAGCATCCTGCGATATGACCGACCGTGATACTGTCGAGAGAGGCACCAACTCTCGCATGGCCGCTACCTGGATCTGGATTTCATCCATTTGAGCCAGTGTATCTGCATCCAAGGGTGCTGAGGTCGGCGTGGGAGGCAGGGTGGGGCTTGGTGTAGGGGTAATTGAGGGCACATCAGTGGCAGTAGAGGCTGGGGTGGAGGTTGGTACAGGAGTTGGAGTTGTCTGTGCATCTATCTGGGATGTTTGTGTTGTTACCTGCGCCATCGATGCAGGCGCAGCAAAAAGTGCTCTATATCCCCAGATGCCAACCACCAGGATGATCAGTCCCACAAAGATCACCATGCCTAGGGTTGCCCAAATTGGAAACCCGCTGGATTTAGGTTTTTGCTCAAATTCCTGGGGGATTATCCCTTGAAGTTTTTGCAATCGCTGCTTAGCCAGAGCATTGTCTGGATTGATCGCTAAAACTCGCTCTGTGCATTCGATCTTTTTGTCCAGATCTTTGATTGCGTAACTCAGCAGCAACCAACCTTCTTCGGAGTCAGGGTGAATGCGTAAGTATTGAGCCAATACTGACAAGGCCTCATCTGGGCGCCTATCGCGCATGAGGTCAGTTGCTTCTTGCAGTAGAAAGTGTTTGGATTGATTGCTATCGTTCTCGGTCATACTGGAGGTAATCGTTCTGGCAAGATATCATCTTGCCCTACATTTACTAACAGATCCTGGGTAACATCTCTCCGGCCAGAACATCGACGACGCGCCTGGCGCCAATCGCTGTCTTCATCAAAACTCGCCCAGGGGGGCTTTCGTTGACCTCGCCGATGATCGTTGCGCCTTCCCCATTGGGATGCGCTTGAATACCCTCAAGAATTCTCTCTCCATCATCGCGCCCCGCGATGGCGATGAATTTGCCCTCGTTTGCGATGTAGAGTGGGTCGAATCCCAACATTTCGCAAGCAGCTGCCACAGCAGGTCGAACAGGGATAGCATTCTCGAAAAGGGTAATACCGACGTTCGATTGCTGGGCGATTTCATTGAGTGCTGAGGCGACGCCCCCGCGCGTGGGATCGCGCAGTACCCGAACCTGGTCGCTGCTCTTCAAGATGGATGCAATGACGTGATTTAGGGGTGCTACATCGCTTTGAATTTCTGATTCGAACCCCAACTCTCCGCGCGCGCCGAGGACTGCAATGCCATGGTCTCCAATATATCCTGAGATGATGACCACATCCCCAGGTTTGGCACCTGCTCCGCTTATGTCTGCGCCAGGCATAACCGTACCTACCCCGGAAGTTGTGATATACAGACCATCGGCGAGACCCTTTTGTACGACCTTGGTATCCCCAGCCACAACTTCGATATCTGCCTCATCCGCAGCGGCTTTCATCGACTCAACGACTTGTTCGAGTATAGTCAACTCGAGGCCCTCTTCGAGGATGAAGCCTGCCGTCAGGAACTGGGGGGTGGCCCCCATCATGGCGACATCATTGACCGTGCCGCAGATCGCCAGCCTGCCGATATCACCGCCAGGGAAGAATAGGGGTGAAACCACGTGGCAATCGGTGCTGATGGCCAGTCTCCCGCCGGCTGTTGATCGAACGACCCCGGCGTCGTTGCCCAGCCGCAGGACGGGGTTATCCAGTGGTGGCAAGAAGGTTTTGGCAATCAGGTCGGCCATCATTTTGCCGCCGCTGCCATGGCCCATGACGATCTTCTCGCTGTGCTTCAATGGAACCGGGCAGACTGGGCCAGTCATTGTAGGGAGGTTGGTTTCTGTCATTGAAAAAACACTTTACCAAATGATTTGGACATCGTATTGGGCAATTCTCGGGTCGGCGGTCAATAGCGGAATATTCTCCAATTGGCTTTGGGCAATTAATAGGCGGTCGAATGGGTCTTGGTGAATAGTTTCGAGAGAGGCGATGTGCAAAGCATGACTGACCTGAATTGGAAGTGATTGTATGCTGTGTAGGGACATGCGACTGGGAACGTATTTTTCCGCCGTTTCTGGCAATGTGAGTCTCCCGATAGATGCTTTGATGGCAATTTCCCAGGCGCTAACGGCGCTAAGGTAAAGCTCGTTGCTGCCCTCGGAAATCACGTCGTGGGCAGTTTCCGAGAGGCGGGGGTCATCGAGATTCCACCATAAAAAAACGTGCGTGTCCAATAAGGCTTTCATTCCAAGTAGTTCTCGAACTCTTGTAATGGGTCGTCAAAATCTGCTGCTATCACAACCTTGCCTGCGTCATTGCCTGGCGTGCGCTGCGTTGGTGATTGGTTCAGGGGCACAAGTTGCGCAATTGGCTTTCCCGATTTGGCGATGATGATCTTCTCCCCACTCATGACCCGCTCAAGTAATTTCGACAAATGGGTTTTCGCCTCATGGATATTGACTTGAATACTCATACTACCTCCAGAAAGTTTATTCTGGAATTATAGACTAAGTCATGGACTAAGTCAATTTATAAGTTAGGCTGTTTGCCCATAGCGGTAGTAAGCCGCGCAAGCGCCCTCCGTTGAAACCATGGTGGCGCCCAGGGGATGCTCGGGTGTGCATTGGGTGCCAAAAGCCTCGCACTGGTGGGGTTTTTTCAAGCCTTGCAAGATTTCCCCGGCAATGCACAGGGGCGATTCCTCGGGTTGGATTTCGCCAACATCGAAACGCATCTCGGCGTCGAATTGGGCGAATTCTGGCCTCAGTCTCCAACCACTCTGAGGGATGGTGCCGATGCCGCGCCATTTACGGTCGCACTCCTCGAAGACCTGTTCGATCACCTTTTGCGCCGGCTTGTTGCCCTCGAAAGTGACTGCGCGCGCATAGGCGTTCTCGACCTCTGCGATGCGCCCCTCTTCGAGCATCTTGACTGCCGTCAGGATGCCCTGGGCGATATCCAGCGGCTCGAAGCCGGTCACCGAAATGGGCGTCTGGTATTGTTCGGCTATGGGAGGATATTCCCAGTAACCCATCACGGCACAAACATGCCCGGCGGCGAGGAAACCCTGGACGCGATTATGTGGCGATCCTAAGATGGCGTGCATGGCCGGGGGTACACGCACATGCGAAACCAGGATGCTGTAATTGCCCACTCCCAAAGCTTCGGCCTGCAGCACACTCATGGCGTTGGCGGGTGCGGTGGTCTCAAAACCGATGGCAAAAAAGACCACTTCTTTATCGGGGTTTTCCTGGGCGATCTTAAGCGCATCCAGGGGAGAGTAGACCACGCGCACATCGCCGCCTGAAGCTCGCACTGAGAACAGATCCTGCCCAGAGCCGGGAACGCGCAGCATGTCGCCGTAAGATGTGAAGATCACCTCGGGACGCGACGCATCTCTATGCGATGCGATCGCCAGAGCTTTGTCGATCAACTCCAAGGGAGTCACGCAGACCGGGCAGCCTGGGCCGTGAACGAGCTCGATTTCGTCAGGCAGAAGCTGATCGATGCCATGGCGCACGATGGCGTGAGTCTGCCCGCCACAGATTTCCATCAGGACCCAGGGCTGGGTGACTGTCTCCTGAATTTCACCCAGGACGCCTCTGACTAGTTCAGCATCGCGGTATTCGGTGATATATTTCATGATGCCTGTGCGTCTGAGATCTGGTCGTCGTATAAGCCCAATTCTTCTCCCAGGTCGGTGATCTCGCGCAGCATTTCCAGGGTTTTCTGGGCCTCTTCTTCGCTGAGCAGGCTGATGGCAAAGCCAACGTGGATGACGGTGTAGTCGCCAATTTGTGCTTCTGGCACGAAGTCCAGGCAGGTCTCACGCACGATACCGCCAAAATCGACCTTGCCCATCTTCAAACCTTGTTTATCGTATATTTCGGTAATCTTTCCTGGGACACCGAGACACATAGTTACCTCCAAAAATTTTTGTCATTGCGAACGCAGTGAAGCAATCTCCTTCTACTGCGGAAAAGATTGCTTCGGGCGTCGCTTTCGCAATGACACTACCTTATTGATTGATGCGCCGCAATGATGGCTTGGCCAAGCGAAATGCCGCCATCGTTTGCGGGGACTTTTTCATGAATCAGAACTTCGAAGCCTTCCTCTGCCAGAAGTGTGATTGACTTATTGAGCAGGATCATATTTTGCCACACTCCACCGCTGAGCACCACTGTATTCGTCCCAAATTCTTTGCGCATAGCCACGGACACGCCGCATACCATCTGGGCCAGACCGTTATGAAATCGTGCAGAGATGGTGGGGAGGCTTACGCTAGAGCGTAGATCTGCGATGATTTGATCAATAGCTGAAGCCGGACTGAGGAATGGTGAAGGGTGAATGGTGAATTGATAATGGTTGATTTCGTCAGGATCGGCGAGAGCTTCCAGTTCGATGGCAGCCTGGGCTTCGTAATTGACGGTTTGGCGAACTCCAATGAGGGCAGCGACGGCGTCGAAAAGCCGACCCATGCTCGAGGTGGGAGGGGCGTTGGTGCCAGTCTGAAGTTGATGTTGGATGATTGCGATTGGATATTGGATATTGGATACTGGTAGCTGGTCACTGGTCACTGCATACTGGACAGGGGGTAGATCCTCATCCCACTCGAGCCCCAGCGTGTGCAGCCAGGAAAGCGCCATTCGCCAGGGTTCTTTGATGGCTTTGTCGCCCCCCGGGAGTGGCGTATAGGCCAGATGGGCGAAACGGTGATAGCCTTGGTAATCTGCCAGCAAGAATTCTCCGCCCCAGATGGCTTCATCGTCGCCGTAGCCAGTGCCGTCGAAGGAGATACCGATGACGGGCTCATCTCCTTTCAAGCCATGCTCAGCCATGCCAGATGCGATGTGGGCGTGGTGATGTTGAATGTTGAATGCTGGCAAGTGAGCACGTTCTGCGCGTTCGTGGGCGTACCGGGTAGCTAAATAGTTGGGATGTAAGTCACAGGCGATGATCTCTGGCTCGATGCGGAAGAGGCGCTGGAAGTGTGCAATGCCGTCTTCGAAGGCGCGCAGGGTTTCGTAATTCTCCAGATCGCCGATGTGATGGCTGATGAAGGCATAGCGATCTTTGGTCAGGCAGAAGGTGTTCTTGAGCTCAGGTCCGGTGGCCAGGATGGGGGGAGCTGCGATAGGAAGAACTACAGGATAAGGTGCATAGCCGCGACTACGGCGATTTGGATATTGGATATTAGGTATTTGGTATTGGTTTTCTCTGTCAAATCCCCACTGTCCACTAACCACTCTGTAGACAGAATCATCATTCCGCACATGGATATCCCTGTTGTGCATCAGGAAGGCATCGGCGAGTTCGCTGAGTCGCTCGCGGGCTTCCTGGTTATCGGTGGCGATGGGCTCTTCGCTGAGGTTGCCAGATGTCATTACGATGGCAGGTATGGGGGACACGGATGGACGCGGATTTGCACGGATATTTTGTTTTTTATTTTCTTTCCGTGTTCCTCCGTGTTCTTCCGTGTACGAAGCGAATAATAAATAATGAAGAGGGGTGTAAGGCAGCATCACGCCGAGGGTGTTTTGGTTGGGGGCGACCGCTTTCGCGATGTCGGATTCGGGGCGGCGGTATAGCAGGACGATGGGTCGCTGTGGGGATTCGAGCAGCTCACGCTCGAATACGTTGAGGTAGCAGTGCTTCTGGATGGTTTCGACATCCGGCATCATCAGGGCAAAGGGTTTATCGACGCGCAGCTTGCGCCGTCGTAATTCTTCCACGGCTTCAGCGTTAGTGGCATCGCAGGCCAGATGAAAGCCCCCAAGGCCTTTGATGGCAATGATTTTCCCTTGGATGAGTAATTCTTGGGTTTCGACGATTGCTTCGTCCGAACGTGTAAACGTTTGAACGTTTGAACGTTCTAACCACACGTGCGGTCCGCATTCGGCGCAGGCTACCGGCTGGGCGTGGAAGCGACGGTCGCGCGGATCGTCATACTCAGCGGCACAGGTTGGGCACATCTCGAAGGGTGCCATGGTGGTCTTGGGGCGGTCGTAGGGGATATCTTTGATGATGGTGAAACGCGGCCCGCAGTTAGTGCAGTTGATGAAGGGGTATCGGTAGCGGCGGTCTTCAGGGTCGAAGAGCTCGCGCAAGCAGTCTGCGCAGATGCTGACGTCGGGGGAGATGGGTTGAAAAGCGCCAGGGATGGGTTCTGAGTGGATGATCTCGAAAGACGAGAATCCGTTTGAAGGGCAAGGATCAACCTCGAGCGAGGCAATCAGGGCTAGTGGGGGAGCCGATTCCCTTAATAATCGTGCAAAATCTGAAAGGGTCGCTTGATCTCCATCGACCTGAATATCCACCCCTGCAGATGTATTGCGCACCCAACCGGTCAGGCCGAGCTCCTCAGCCAGGTTGTAGACGAAGGGGCGGAACCCCACCCCCTGGACGATCCCAGTGATATGGATGCGGGCTCCTTTCATAGCTGCTTTAAACGGCGTTTGCCCTGATCCAATCGAGCCAATCGTCCAGCCCTTCGACGGTGCGGCATGAGATGGGGAAGGTCACCAGGCCGGGGTTGAGCAGTTCGACACCGCGGCGGAAGTAATCCATATCGAAGTCGATGTAGGGCAGCAGGTCGATCTTATTGATCACCAGGGCATCGACGTCGCGGTACATGCCGGGATATTTATAAGGTTTGTCGTCGCCCTCGGGTATGGAAGCGATGAGCACATTCTTATGCGTGCCCAGCTTGAACTCTGCCGGGCAAACCAGGTTGCCAACGTTCTCGACCAGCAGCAGATCGACTTGGTGGAGATCGAGCTGCTGGAGGGCGTCGCGCAGCATGACAGCATCGAGATGGCACTCGCCGCCAGTGTTGATTTGGACGGCGATCGCCCCGGCAGCGGCGGCACGGTCGGCGTCGATGCTGGTGGCGATATCGCCGTCGATGGCTGCTAATCTGTATTGTCCCGCCAAGCGTTGGACGGTGTGCTCGATGAGCGAGGTCTTGCCGGCGCCGGGAGAGGCCATCAGGTTGATGCTGAAGACCCCGGCCTGATCTAGCTGGCGGCGGTTTTCTTGGGCGAGTTGGTCGTTAGCGCTGAGGATCTTTTCGACGATGGGGATACGTTTCGTCATGTAATAAATCCTTTATTCTTACGCTGATGAACGTCGATATCCGCTGTTATTATAGTATTACCGAGAAACATTTGCCTCATTCGCGATAATCCTTAACTGCAGAGCACATGGAGAGCGCAGAGTTATGCGATGTTTTTCTTTGCGAACTCGGCAATCTCTTTTGAGTATAGCGCAAAAGTGTCGGTGGCCTTAGCAAATACCTTCCGAGATTTGTCATTCCGATGAGCCCTGCGTTCTGTGCAGGGTGAAGAGGAATCCCTGATAAGTTACGCCTGGGGGATTCCTTGGTCGCAAAAAGACGCTCCCGCGGAATGACAACAATGCTGTGGAGAAACACTCAGAGCGGTTTTTTCTATACCTTAGCGACATTTTTGCAGTACACTCACCTCTTTTGATTAGGCGCTAATGCTAATGCATCGGTGTTGGGTCGTCAATATGTCATTTTTCGTAAGTAATGTTAATGAGTATAACACTGCTTTTAATTGTGATAAGAAGTACTAACTCGCTCTATTTAGATCAATGTTATACTATTTGATACTAGAGGTCCAAAATGCTCAAAGTTATCAGAGGTTCTGATCAGCGGACCGATCTCCTGCGCATTCTCCGTTATACCCTTTGGCTTGTTCCAACCTTAATGGGCTTGATTGGGCTGGCATATACGTTGGTAGAGCATTTCAACCATCGCACGCATCCAGCCTGGCCCTGGCCGTCATTTCTTGCTGGCGCTGTGCTTGGATTTACGGGTCCTATATTTACCTGGTTTGCTTTGCGTTGGGCTGTGAGTATGGCAGAAGAATATCTTGCTTCTCAGGGTGAAATTGCTCAACGTGCAGACGAACTAGTTGTATTGAATAAGCTGATTACCGCCAGTCGCTCTTTGGATCTCGAAGAAACGTTGACAACAATTCTTGATAAAACCATGGATGCGCTTGACGCTTCTGCCGGCATGTTGTTCGTTCAAGATAATGGCAGTCAGGGGCTCAATCTGGAAACCTACCGAGGAATTCCTGAAGAGATGGCAATCAAGGAGGCTCAACTCGTCCCCGGGAGTTGTTTATGTGGGCAGGCAGTTGAATCTCGTCAAGTATTATTTGCCCCAGAAATCGTAGATGACCCTCGTTGCACCTCTGATGCCTGCATTTGTGCAGGATTCCGTTCCGTAGCATGTGCCCCCTTACATGTCAACGATCAACTTGTGGGCTTGATTCAACTGGCCAGCCCAGTGGCTGGACATTTTTCGGAAAAGCAGCATGATTTCCTGAATGCCGCCGCCGCGCAGGTGAGTGTATCAATAGAAAATGCCCGTCTCTATGACGAGGTGCAATCTTTCAATCTAAAGTTAGAAAACAAGATATCTCAAAGAACTGGCGAGTTAGAAGCAGCGCGCAAGTCGCTGGTAGATAAGGCATCTCAGTTGCAGGGATTGCTCAGCGAGTCATATCGGGTCCAGGAAGAGACTCAGGAGCGCATTGCCCACGATATGCATGATGGCGTCACGCAGACCATCATCGGCGCACTCTATGAAATCCAGGCTGCTCAAGATTCTTTAGTCGGGAGTCCAGCGGTTGCAGCGGTAAATTTATCTAGGGCACAAGATCTATTGGCGGAAGTCGATCAAGAAATCCGCAGGGTGATTTATGATCTCCACCCACCGGTGTTGGACATGATGGGTCTGGTTGTTGCTACAAAGCGGTATGCCTCAACCTGTGCACCAACATTTAATATCGATTGCCGGGTGAGTGTAGATGGAGAGCAAAACAGGTTGGAGAAGCAAACTGAAGTGACGATTTACCGTATCCTTCAAAGCGCCATGCACAATATTGCTGCACATTCTCATGCTGATCGGGGATGGATCACATTTACTTTTGAACCAGATAACTTTCTGGTTTCTGTTGAAGATAACGGGATTGGATTTGACCCTCAAGAAGCACTGGTGACTCCTGGTGAACACCTTGGCTTAATCGGTATGATAGAAAGAGCGGAGAGCTTGGGTGCTACATTATGCTTGGATTCTTCTCATGGACATGGGGCGAAGGTGATTCTAAATTTGCCCTCTCCCGAATATGTTGAGGTCGTCTAGATTTTTGTTTTGTGATCAATGTGAATACTTCGGCAAAGTCAACTTCGCGAGAACTTCCGAAAACTGGGGGTGCTCCGCACTCCCGTACCACCTGTTTTCGGGCTTCTCCTCTGAAACATTGTCAAGCTACAGTCAAGTATGGGAAAAGTTGCAGCAATTATGACTGACGAAGTCCTCCACCGTCAGATAAAGGTTCTGATTGTCGATGATCACCCCGTTCTGCGCCATGGGTTGATGAGTCTACTGGGAAGCCATCCTGATATCGAAATCGTTGCCGAGGCTGAGAGCGGGGTTGAGGTGCTGCCGCGTTTGGCGGAACATAATACCGATGTGCTTCTGCTTGATATTCAGATGAAAGGCCAGAGTGGGCTTGACGTTGCCCATCGTGTGAGACGCGCTTACCCAGAGGTCAAGATTATTATTCTGACCACATATGATGACGAGAGTTATCTGAAAGAGGCCATGGAAGCGGGCGTACATGGTTTTTTGCTGAAGAGCGAATCTCATGGAAGTTTACCCGACTCTATTCGGGGCGTGATGCGCGGGGAGCGAATCTTGAGCCCCTCTTTGGTGAGTGATGTAGTCAATAACTATCAGAAATTAGCCCAAGAACAGGCACACCGCGAACTTGGGTTGGATGCCGATGATTTGCAGATCCTGCAGGCAATTGCCGATGGAGCCAGCAACAAAGATCTTGCCGAAAAATTCTACCTGAGTGAGGCAACCATCAAGCGCCGCTTGCAAGAGATCATCGAGAAAATGGGTGCAACCAATCGGACGCAGGCCATCGCAGAGGCCGTCCGCCGAGGGTGGATCTAGTATCGATCCGAAAATGGCTACCGGCCTAAGCTTATCATTCTCTGACTTAATGCCGTATTTTTGGGGGAACTATCGAATGATCTAAACGGCTCATGAGTTGAGCCAGAGGATTCTTGTAAACGCCTTTCGATTTTCATATCCTAATAATGTGTAAATGCCCAATACCTTGTTGGAGTATGGGCGAATAGTTGGGATGTATTTCTATTAGGTTGCTGAAAGGAAGGCGCTGATGACTTTTTCACCTGCAAAACGTGCCGAGATAGAACAGGGGTTATCTCGCCGTGATTTCCTCAAGTTTTGCACCATGATGGCGGGGACACTAGCGC
>CAZUSV010000179.1:10023-12174 GCA_964622645.1 uncultured Anaerolineales bacterium | reverse complement strand
GGCGTGCTCCGCACGCCCCATACCCCCAAATCTAGGAGATACCCCGGCGATTCCTGGAGAGCTATCACTCTATCATCATAAATCAATTATTTTATAGCCATTATTGACGCACAGGAATAACGTTGGGAACTGGGGGGTTCCCCTATATATCAACAAATAACTTTTATTGGAGAAACCTCATATGGCAAATCGACTCGAACTCAACGATATTTCGAAATCTTTTGGCGAAGTCAAAGCTCTCCAGAAAATAAATTTTCAGTTAGGCCAGAATGAAGTAGTTGGCTTGCTTGGAGATAATGGTGCTGGAAAATCAACCCTGATCAAGATTATTACTGGTTATCATCAACAAACTTCCGGTGAAATATATTTCAATGGTCAGGCAGTGGAGAATTTGACAGTACCCAAAGCGCGCGCATTAGGGGTAGAGACAGTCTACCAGGAGCGAGCTTTGGCTGAACTTCAAACCTTATGGCGCAACATCTTTCTGGGTCGTGAATTAAGCAATTCATGGGGTTTCATGGACGTCAAGAAAATGAAGCAAGAAACCCACCGTCTGATGACCCAATCGATGGGATTTACCTCAGCCGCTGTGACCCCCGACTCAAAAGTTGGCACCTTCTCAGGTGGAGAGAAACAGGGTGTGGCCATCACCCGCGCGCTGTATTTCGATGCCGAAATCATCGTGCTCGACGAACCCACCATGGGGCTTTCGCTAAAAGAAACTGAAAAGTTGCTCAACTTCGTCCGTGATATCAAGCAAGCTGGCAAATCGGCGGTATTTATCGATCATAACATCTTTCATGTCTATTCGGTCGCCGACCGAGTGGTAGTGATCGACCGAGGTCAGGTGGCAGGCGAGTTTTTCACCAAGGATATCACCCTTGATGAACTAATGGAAAAAATGATCCGGGTCGCCGAAACCGGCAGCATCGATTAGGAGTGACAATGAGTATTCCAGAAAACACAAATACACTTGAGGCCCATCAACCATATCAAGATACCTTCAGCCTTGGAAAATTTGCCCGCCGGAATGGCACCCAATTAGGGATTTTCAGTGTCTTCATTGCATTGTGGATCTTCTTCATTGTTATGGCCCCACAGACCTTTATGAGATCCCAAATTTACTATGCCTTCATGTCCACGATCCCCTTCTTCGCCATGATGGCCATGCCTCTGACGATGATCGTGATCGCCGGGGAAATGGATCTCTCCTTCCCCTCCATCATGGCCATGGGCATGATCACCTTCATGATGACCTATGATGCTACAACGAACGTCTGGTTGGCTTTCCTGGCCGCGCTGCTCACAGGTGTTTTTATTGGTTGGTTGAATGGCATCATCGTGGTCAAATTTGGCATCCCTTCTCTGGTAGCTACCATCGGTACGCAATTCTTCTGGCGAGGGGCTGTGCTTGTCTTAGGACAAGGCAAGAGCGGCACACTGGTTTACACAAAAGAAACACTCTTACACCCATTTTTGGTAGGCAAATTAGGCGAAAAATTTCCCATGCAGATGATTTGGCTCATCGTAGTCACGTTTTTGATTTGGCTGCTGCTCAACCGTCACAAATTTGGCGCCCATATCTACTTGATTGGTGATAATGTCAATAGCGCCGAACTGATGGGCATCAACACCGGTCGCACCCGCATAATGGGTTTTGTTCTAGTTGGCCTGGTCTCTGCCTTTGCCGGTGTGATTGCCAGCCTGCACGTGACCTACTTCTGGCCCAGCCTGGGTGAAGGATATCTGCTTCGCACATTGGCCTCGGTCTTCTTGGGTGGAACCTCGGTATTCGGCGGTGTTGGCACCATCTTCGGCACGTTCATCGGCGCCTTCATCATTGGTGCCATCGAAGCCGCTACTGTGGCGATTGGGTTAACTGGCTTCTGGACTCAGTTGATCTATGGCTTGATCATCGTGCTCTCGGTGATCATGCATACGTATCTTAGAAAACGCGTGGAGTGACCTGCTCCGTTCTGGTGGGTTGCAGTTCCCGAAAATTTACCATGCTCGATGATTTCCATGCTCTTTGGCGCTCTGCCGAAGAGCATGGTGCTTAATTCGACAATGTCACGTTCGCGAGAAACTCCGAAAATAGGGGGTGGGGGGGGGGGGGGGGGGGGGGGGGGGGGGGGGGGGGGGGGGGGGGGG
>CAZUSV010000179.1:0-10013 GCA_964622645.1 uncultured Anaerolineales bacterium | reverse complement strand
CACTTTGCCCGGTCCCCTACAAACCCTAAAATTGGGGGGGGGGGGGGGCCCCCCCCCCCCACCACCCCCTATTTTCGGGCTTCTCGTCTGCAATGTGAAATTGTCAAGTTAATCAGAGGTATTTGCTGTGAGAACTGGCCTCATCTTCGACATCAAAGAATTCGCCCTGCATGACGGGCCAGGCATACGCACAACGGTCTTCATGAAAGGTTGTCCGCTATGCTGCTCCTGGTGTCATAACCCTGAAGGGCTTTCACCCCAGCGTCAGGCGTTACATACCCCAACAGGGACACGCAAGGTTGGAGATGAGTACACTTCCAAGGAACTGGCAGATCTACTAAACCGGCAAGCAGCTATTCTTACGGAAAATGAAGGCGGGGTTACCTTCTCCGGTGGTGAACCCTTATTTCAGGCTGAATTCGTTGCCCAAACCATCGCTCAACTTCACGGGCTGCACGTTATATTAGATACCTCTGGTTACGGATCCCCTCAAGCCTTCCAACTTCTGGCAAAGCGTTGCAACTTGATCTACTTTGATATCAAAAGCACGAATGCGGCAATCTTCGAACAGTACTGTGGCGGCGATATTGCCGTTGTGTTAGGCAATCTGGACATGCTGCGCAATATCGATGTGCCGGTGGTCATTCGAGTCCCCCTGATCCCTGGCGTTACCGATCAAGATGAGAACATGGCTGAAATCGCCCGCTGCATTGTTGATCTTCCCAACCTCTTGCATGTTGATCTGCTCCCCTACAATCGGCTTGCTGGAGCCAAGTACCCCCAGCTTGACCAGGTTTACAAGCCAGGATTCGATGAAGAGCGTAAACCCCTCATTTCAGGCGCATATTTCGATGAAATGGGTATCCCTTGGAGAACAATATGAACGAACGGCTGCAGCGAATGCGCATTCGGGTGAGGAATCGTGAGCTGAGCTCATTACGTACCACGCCAACCCCATGTATCATCGCTGAGGCGGATAATCTGAGCTGGATGCAACGTTCTGCGCGGCTCACCGTGCGGATGTGCGAGGCTGAAATGCCTGTCATCCTTCCAGATGAGAATATCGTCTTTACCCGCACCATCTCTGAAGTGCCCCCGATCTTCTCTGAGAAGGAGTATGCTCAGATCACTCATGGATGCACTCTCCACGAACTTGGACCTATCAGCAATATCTGCGCTGATTGGGGCAGTGTCCTGGAAGATGGATTGTTATTCCGCAAAGAGAAAGCCCTGGCGGCGCTCCAACACTGGATCAGTGATCTGCAGAAGGTAGAATTTCTCGATGCAGCCATCGAAACCGTCGAGGCAGTATTGGGATTGGCTTCTCGCTATGCTCAGGCGGCCTGTGACGCCGGGCGCGATGAACTGGCAGAAATTCTCGAACAAGTCCCGGCACACCGTCCACGCACATTTCATGAAGCCTTGCAATCGCTACGCATAATGCACGCGGTGGTATGGATGAGCGGGCACTACCATGTCGGCTTAGGGCGCTTCGACCAGTATATGTGGCCCTACTTGCAGACTGATTTGGCAGCCCATCGGTTGGACATGTCTGCTGCGGAAGAACTACTGGCTGAGTTCTTCATCGCCCTAAACAAAGACAGCGACCTGTATCCCGGTGTTCAGCAAGGCGATAATGGCCAATCGCTGATGCTCGGTGGGATCACCCCCCAGGGGGATGATGGGGTCAATGAGCTGACTTACATGGTTCTACGCGTGGCGCGGGATTTGAGTCTGATCGATCCCAAGATCAACCTGCGCATCTCCGCCCAAAGCGATCTCGATCTGCTCAGCCTGGCGACCGAACTGACCCGCAAAGGATTAGGCTTTCCACAGTATTCCAACGATGATGTTGTCATCCCGGCCTTGGTCGCCCATGGTTATGCTCTGGAAGATGCGCGCAACTACACGGTTGCTGCCTGTTGGGAGTTCATCATCCCCGGCAGAGGCATGGAAATGGTCAACATCGGGGCAGTGTCATTGCCCTACGCAGTTGATCGAGCTATCCGTAGTGGGCTTTTATTGGGAGAAGATCTCAAATCAATCAAACAACGCGTGATGAGCAATATTCAAGATCAGGTTGACGATCTGGGTGCAGTCTACAAGAAACTATTGTTACCACCGGCCCCTTACTATTCGGTTTTGATGGCAGGCTGCCTTGAAACAGGCCGCGATCTCTCCTTAGGGCTGAAGTACAACAATTTCGGTATCCATGGAGCCGCGTCCTCAAATGCGGCGGATGCCCTGGCTGCAGTCGAGAAATTTGTCTTTGACGAGGGTTCTGTTGAGGCAGCGGAACTGCTCAACGCACTTGAGGATGATTTCGCCAATGCTGAGGATTTGCGCTTGAAACTATTACATCACGGTCCCAAGGTTGCTACTCGAGATCAGCTCGCTGACAAGAACTTGATCTTTCTATTTGATGCCCTGGCAGGCGCTTGTGAATACCACAGCGATAACGGCCGTGGAGGCATACTCCGCCCCGGAACTGGCTCAGCGATGTACTATATCTGGTTGGCCAGAGAACATCAGGGGATGCGTGAACCTGTAGTGGGGGCCACAGCCGATGGGCGTCACCAAGGTGATGTCTTCAGCGCGAACCTGGCACCCAGCCTTGGAGTACGCTCAGACAGCCCATTCAAGGTTTTTGAGTCCTTCAACAAGATCGATTATCAGCGCATCTACAATGGCGGCCCGGTGACCATTGAGCTATCCGATACAGTCTTTCGCGACGAAGGAAGTATCCGCAAAGTGGCCATGCTGGTGCGCTCCTTTGCACAGATGGGCGGACAGCAGCTACAGATCAACAGCCTGAATGCTGATGTTTTGCGTGAAGCCCGCCAAAACCCCGAACATTATCCTAATCTCATTGTGCGAGTCTGGGGCTGGAGTGGCTATTTCTGTGAATTAGCCCCTGAATACCAAGATCACATTATTCAACGCTGTCTCTATTCGTCAACTCAATGATCATTCAAGTTATACAATGATCCTTAGAAGTATCGATCAAAACAGGAACGCGGTTCCTGGCAGGAACCGCGTTCCTAGCTGAATTTATATCAAGGAATATTCCAGAGTGTAATCAAAAGGTTATTTATGCAAATTCTCCAGCGTAAATCTCTGATAGAAACAGCTTTCGAAGAAGTTTATGGTTCAAAGCCAACCATATTTGTTCAAGCCCCAGGACGTGTTGACCTGATGGGCAGTCACACCGATTACAATCTCGGGTATGTGCTCACACAAGCCATTGACCGCAACACCTGGATCGCGGCCAAACCACGCCCAGATGGGATCGTGAGGGTGGCATCCCTGAATGTCGAGGGAGTCTCGCAATTCGATCTAGCCCATATCCAACATGATCCCGTTAACACCTGGACGAACTATATTCGCGGGGTTGCGGATGTGTTCCAAAAGGAAGGCTATCCACTCATAGGTTTCGATAGCCTGGTCCATAGCACCATCCCCTTTGGAAGCGGGCTGAGTTCTTCTGCCGCCCTGGAAGTGGCCACAGCCGTTTTATTCGAAGCCCTAGCGGACTGGGAAATTGATCCTGTTCAGATGGCGATATTATGCCAGCGCGCTGAGAACGAGTTTGTGGGAATGAATTGCGGCATTCTCGATCAGTATTCATCGGCGATGGGGGTTGCAGGCAGTGTTGTGCTGTTAGATTGCCGGTCTATCACGCATGAGATCAAACCCATTGCTCCTGGTGTCCAGGTAATGATCTGCGATACCAAAGCAAAACGCGCGCTGACAGGATCAGAATACCCTGAACGTCGCGCCCAATGTGAAGAGGGGGCGCGTATTCTGGGTGCCTTCTACCCCGAAATCCACTCCCTCCGGGATGCTACGTTAGATCATCTCGCAACACATCAATCCGATCTGTCGCCGGTGGTCTACAAGCGTTGCCAGTTCATCATCGAAGAGAATCAGCGTGTGCTGGATATGGCGGAAGCTTTGGCTGCTGGGCTCCATGAAGATGCCGGTCAGTTGGCACTGGCATCTTTTGCAGGAGCGCGTGACCTTTATGAAATTGTCTCCGACGAAATGAACGCCATGAAAGCTGCCATTATGAATGCTCCCGGAACCTTTGGGACACGCGGCGCAGGTGCTGGCTTCGGTGGTTGCTTGGTAGCTTTTGCCGCAGACAACCAAATCGACAGCTTCTCTGAGGCAGTTCTCCAGAAGTATAGGGAGCTTACAGGTATCGATGCCGAAGTATATCCAGTCCAAGCTGCGCCCGGGGCAGGGGTTGAAGAATCCCTAATAACTTAGCTGGACTTTATCCATGACTCTCGTCATAATCGCACAACAGGTCTACAGGAATCACCAGTGTAGTTCCCAGATTTGGGGTATGGGGCGTGCTCCGCACGCCCCATACCCCAAATCTGGATATTACCAGGAGAATTCCTAGAAACCCAGCACAACAATATCACCAGATTATCGTAAATCCTAGTAAAATGTGAACAAAACTTATTTTCGGAGGATAAAAATGGCTGACGTAATCGATTACAAGATCTATGGGGACGACCTGCAACTGGTCGAAGTGGAGCTTGACCCCGGGGAGGGTGTTCGAGCTGAGGCTGGTACGATGACCTATATGGAAGACGGCATCGAAATGCAGACTGGCACCGGTGGTGGCATCTTCAAGGGGTTGAAGCGCATGGTCACCGGCGAGAGCTTCTTCATCACGACCTTCTTGAATAACGGCCCGAGGAAACAACATGTCGCCTTTGCTGCCCCCTACCCTGGCAAGATCGTGGCCTTCGACCTGGATCAATTCAACGGCCAGGTATTGTGCCAGAAAGATTCTTTTCTTTGCGCCGCACAAGGGACCGAGATCGAGGTTGCCTTCACCAAACGCCTGGGCGCAGGCTTCTTCGGCGGCGAGGGGTTCATCTTGCAGCGTCTGGTGGGGGATGGCATGGTCTTCACCCACGCAGGCGGCACTGTCATCGAGAAAGACCTGGCTCCCGGGGAACACCTACGAGTAGATACCGGCTGCCTGGTAGCCTTCGCTACTACGGTAGATTACGATATCAAATTCGTGGGGGGCTTCACCAACGCCCTCTTCGGTGGTGAGGGATTATTCTTCGCCAATCTGACCGGCCCGGGCAAGGTCTACTTGCAAAGCCTGCCCTTCTCGCGCCTGGTAGACCGCATCAAGCGCGGCATCACTTTCAGCCAGGGCGGCGGTGAACAACGCGGCGTCGCCGGGATTGGCGGGGATATTCTGAAAGATATTATTAGCGGATAGAGGGTTAAGAGAACGAACACGGTTCCTTTAAGGAACCGTGTTCGTATTTCTTGAAATTTTACTGAAAAACTTCAACCCATGAACTCTTTGAGCGCAGAGAATTGCTCTTGAGAATCGAAAATTGCTCGTACAGGGATCTCAAAACCCTCAATAATCTGGCTGGCAATCGTACCCCCTCTCACTTTGACCAAGAGTTCATAGGTATCATCCTGCAAGGTATACTGCTCCACAAATTCTTCACCTGGATCCACGAGCCAATATTCCGAAACCCCATGGAGCGTATAATCTTCGAATTTAACTCCCCGGTCATTGGCTTCCGTAGCCGGTGAAAGAACTTCGACAATCAAATCAGGAGCGGGAAATTTGATTTGATCCGGAGAAAAATCTTTGGATTTACCCAAACTAAAAAAGCTAATATCTGGCTCGTAATCATTGCGTGTGAGGGTAACCAAGATTTTCTCGTGTCTTACCACACCCAGATTCTCTCGTTGAACATAGGCGTGTAATAGTGTGAACAGGTTATCACTTGTAGTGCTGTGTCGCAGCTTCACCGGTGTATGCACAATGACCTCCCCATTGATAAACTCAGCCTTATGCTCCTCCGAGATGTCATCATAAAAACGTTGACGCTTTTCTTTCTCAGCCTGCAAGATCGCCTGGAACTCTTCAACTACCTGGGGTAAGCGAGGAGAATAAAGTAATTCTTCCACAGAACGATCCGCAATCGATTTATAGGATCGTTCTATATTGTAAGTTTTCATACTTCAAGTATACCGCAGTTGTTCTATCTTATTTGTCTCTCCAAGAATCGACGTGGGATATTCCAGATTTAGGGGTAAACGGGGGGCTCCGCCCCCCGTTTACCCCTAAATCTGGGGGATTTCCCCGGCAGTTCCTAGAGATCCTTTGAAGCTTCCCAAAGAGCATCCAGCTCTTCGAATGACATATCACTCAGGTCACGCCCCTGATCGCGGGAAGCCTTTTCGATATGTGCAAATCTTTCACGAAATCGGGTATTTGCTTCCCGTAAGGCACTCTCGGCATCGATGTTCAGCCAGCGAGCCAGATTGACTACTGAGAAGAATAAATCGCCCATCTCTGAAGCGCGCGCCTGATCATCAGGCGCGTTGCGGATTTCTTCGACCTCCTCACAAACTTTGTCGATAACCCCCTGGATGTCTGGCCAATCAAAACCAACTCGGGCGGCGCGTCCCTGGTATTCTTGAGCCTGGGTCAGGGCGGGTAAGGATATCGAGACCCCATCCAGCAAACTCTTATCGATCTCGCCATTGGCCTTACGCTCTTCTGTTTTGAGCTGCTCCCAATTTTTGAGCACATCCTCTTCGCCATCGACTTGCAAATCACCAAAAACATGCGGATGTCTGTAAATGAGTTTGGCGCTAATATCGCGGATCACGTCGGCACTGTTGAAACCTGTCTCGCTGACGATTTGCATCAACATGGTGAGCACTAGCAGAAGATCACCAAACTCCTCCTGCATTTTGGAAGTATGATCAGCATCGATAGCCGCCAGCAATTCATATGCTTCTTCCATCAGGTGGGGACGCATGGATTGGGGGGTCTGTTTTTGATCCCAGGGGCAGCCCTGAGGTGCGCGCAAATGAGCAGTAATTTCCTGCAAAGACTCATAAGAGGTATTCGGCCCTATCGGGGGCAGGTATAAGGTGGTCAGAAGCCCAATGTGCGGGCTGCGGTCTATTGCATGGAGAGGCAAATCTTCAACAATACCATCCTTTGTTCCCGCACCATGAACCAATCGAACTGGATGCTCATCGGGATAGAGATTCATTAAAGTGAGTTTGACTTCTGAGGCAATATGCTGATCATAGATCTGCGCGATCAGCGCAGGCACATCAGGGGGAAATGGGGGGTGGTGAGCATTGACTAACTCCAGTGCGTCCACAATGGAAGTTAGCGGCAACGGGTCGACTCCCAGGGACGAGAAAGTCGGCTCAAGGAAACTGAGACCCTCTACAACGTAGACCGGGATTCCCTGCTCATTGGCGCGCAGACAAATCTCTGGGGCAGTGGATTCAGCTACAAATGGATGCCCTGGCACAGCGTAGATCACACCCTCGGGTTTTCTCCCCAACGATATGACCTGCTCCACAATCTGGGCATAGACATCATCAAACGACTCGCTGCTCTCATACAGGTGGTCGAAAGTGTGCACCACCAGATGATCGGGAAATCCATCCACAGCAGGATGTTGTCTGGTGCGCAGGTAGATCTCAGAAGCGTTTTCGAGGATCTGCCAGGCTTCACGGGTGAGCAGCTCTGGAGAGCCAGGGCCGAGGCCGAGAAGGGTTATACCGGGAATTTTCATAGCTCTGCTATTTTAAATGCAAAACGTAATCCGTAAAACGTTCTTCAACGCTTTACGCATTACGTTTCGGGATCATGAATAGATTAACGCTTGGTATAGGTGGGTGCCTTGCGGGCGCGCTTGAGACCAGGTTTCTTGCGCTCCTTCTCGCGCGCGTCCCGGGTCAGGAAGCCGCCTTTTCGCAAAGCGGATTTGGATTCAGGATCCATGACCACCAATGCACGCGCCAGACCCAATTGCACAGCACCAGTCTGCCCGGTAACGCCACCACCCTTTACCAGCACACTGACGTCCAGCGAATTGCGGGAACTCACCGTCTCAACCGGACCAAGGACGCTCTGCATATCGCCAAGGCGCGGGAAATATTCTTCTATTGGCTTCTCATTGACGAGAAACTGACCAGTACCACTCATAATGCGCACTCGGGCTGTACTGGCTTTACGGCGTCCGATTCCTTCGTAGTATTGTTCTGCCATAATTACTCCTCACTCGAAGGTAGAACTTCTTCGATGGGTTTTGGGTTTTGAGCGTCATGTGGATGATCAGGCCCTGCATAGACACGCAGTTTCTTCATCAATTTTCGCCCGTAGCGATTGTGAGGCAGCATGCCCCAGACCGCTTTTTAGATCACGCGCTCGGGATGTTTTTCGAGCAGGCCGCGCAGGTTGATCGATTTTAAGCCACCAGGGCGTCCACTGGTGCGATGATACATCTTGTCTTCCAGCTTGTTGCCTGTGACGCGGATATGCTTGGCATTGACTACGACGACGTAATCGCCAAGATCGACGCCAGGGGTGAACTCGGGTTTGTGCTTCCCTAACATCAGAATAGCAATCTGTGTCACTAAGCGGCCAAGAGTCTGATCGTTGGCATCTACCAGGACCCACTCACGCTCGATATCTTCAGGTTTTGGATAAAACGTTTTATACACGGTCTTACACTCCGTCATTTCGATTCCGGAAAATTGGTGTGCGGGCGGGCGTACGCCCGCACGCACACCAATTTTCCGGGTAATACTACTTTATTCTCGCAGATACTTCACTTCCACTAAAGTGAGACCCTGGGGAGGTGCCAGGCCTTGGATGGGTGGGCTACTAGGGTTATGCAAATATTTGATGACTTCTTCTACTTGAAGAATTCCCTGGCCAACCTTCACCTGCACATGCACCAGCCTACGAACCATATGATAAAGAAATGCATTTGCAGTAATTGTAAAAATCAGATGCTCGTCTTCGGGGGCCTGGTTCCAACTGGCGGCAATCACTTCACGAACAGTACTGGCGCCATCTTTCATGGGGCTACCAAAAGCCGCAAAATCGTGCCAACCTAAGAATAATTCAGCAGCGGCCTGTAACAGTCTCAAGTCAGGGCTTGGCCAGACTCTCCAAGCATAGCACTCCTCGAGCGGATTGCGCACAGGATCCAGCAAGATCGTGTAACGATAAGATCGGGAAAGCGCATCATACCGGGGGTGGAATTGCGCAGCGCATTCAGCAACATTACGCGCCGAAACATCTTTTGGAAGCAGCGCATTGAGCGCCTTCTGTAAATCCTCTGCAGGATGGTGCCAGTCCAAGTCGAAGGCCAGCACCTGCCCCAATGCATGCACCCCAGAGTCGGTGCGCCCTGCCATAAGAACCGACTCGCCCGCCCAATCCAGCTTTCGCAAAGCATCTTCAACGACGCCCTGTACCGTACGTACCTCTAGCTGTCGCTGAGATCCATGGAATTGGGTGCCATCATAAGCGAGAATAACTTGGTAACGTGCCATTTTCAGTAATCAGTATTCAGTGTTCAATATCCAGTGGAGCACCTTAGAAATCATTAGCCACTGATTACTGGATACTAGATACTAGATACTGGATACTGGTTACTCTTCCACTAATTCTAAAACTACCATTTCAGAGGCATCACCCTGACGGGGTCCCATCTTGACCATACGGGTGTACCCGCCTGGGCGGCTTTCGAAACGAGGCGCAATCTCTTCGAATAACTTGGTAACGAGTTCCCTGTCACCAAGGCGGGCAGCTGCTAAACGGCGTGCATGCACTGCAGCCGCGCCTTCTGCACTGTTACCACGCTTTGCCAGAGTGATCAATTTTTCCGCTGGTCGGCGAATGTGCTCTGCTTTGGCACGCGTGGTTTCGATGCGCTCATATTCGAATAACTGTTTGATCATCGTCCGACGTAATGCCGAACGCTGGCCTTTACTGCGGCTAAGTCTCTTACCAGCTATCTTGTGTCGCATTTCTGCTTACTCCAATTCCAGATCTTCCAGGTCCCCATCCTGAAGATAGCCTTTTTCAACCATTTTGTCTCTCAGTTCTAAAAGGCTCTTCACACCAAAATTCCGTATAGACAGGACTGCATCATCACCTTTATCCATCAACTCAAGGATCTCACCAATATTGG
>CAZUSV010000178.1:0-12207 GCA_964622645.1 uncultured Anaerolineales bacterium | reverse complement strand
CGCTTGCTTCTCCGATGTTTCGAGTGCTCTAACACTTAATTCTTTGTGTTTATCAGTAATTGCTTTTATGTTCTTGGTCATAACATTGATTCCCTAATTCATTAGCAAACTCATCTTCACTAATTTGTTTATCTCTTGACGGAGAGAGTTGTCAATTATCCTATAACTAATATCTATTGCGTTTTTAGTTTGGCTTAATGTATCTCTAAGCGATTCGCTACCATTATTACTTTGAACCAAGCCCAACATCCTATCCGTCGATTTTTTTAGCTCTACTATCCAAGGATCTCCGGCTACATCTTGATTAGGAAATACTCTGAATGGAGTACGAAAGAAAGAAAATCTTCGAGCTTCTTCAAATAATTTCTCGACAAAAAAATCATTAATGAAACCCCAATCGGATTTCACCATGTCTACAAATTCTTTGTCCCTTGACCAAGCTCTATATCTGCTCATTTCGATATGCAAACGGTCGAGCAAATTATGCACAACCACAAGTTCTTTGATTTTTACTCTTTTTTCAAAGAAAACATCAATATCTAATTGGAGTAAATCCGTATCAATTTGTGATGATTTGGACAGTGTTTCCTGAATTTGACCGTAGTGAGTATCAATTATTTCTGATGTTTTTACTAGCTGATTATTACTCTGCGAAATATGAATAAGGATAAGATTTTGCATACGGCGAACGTATTCTTTGAATTGTGAATACTTTCCGGTCGTGAGTGCATCACTGCTATCTTTTTGTAGAGAAGATATTTTCACTGCCCATTCTTCACCAATTATTCCATTTTCAGTTAGCTGATATTGACACCCTATATATTGAATTTGTGATGCGAATTGAAGCAAATCTCCCTCGATCAGATTGACGACTTGTTGCCACGCTAAATCAACACTATCCCCTGTTACGTTCATCGCAAGATTAAGCAAAGATTGAATATGCTGCAACTTATCATGAAGAGTTTTCCATTCAAAAAGTACTTCCCCTGCTTTTGATAGCTTCCTCAATTTCACATTTATTTCAATATGATCATCATTAATTCTGAAACCTCTTAGTATTTCATGTATGAGTTCGGAATCAATATCCTTAATAACTAAATTCCTATCTCCCGTAATTATGATTGTATCAATGGCATCTCTTCCGATTGAAACGGCATTCTCTCCAGGTGCAAAGGTAATTTGACCAGAGTCAATGGCATCACGAAATACAGTAAGGTCAGCATTCGTGTGAGTGCCATTGGCGATGCGGTCGAGGAGGGAGGAGATTTCAGAGGGGTTAGGCATGTTCCTTATGATTTTTCAGGGAAATGAAACCTCGACGTTATGGATCCTTCAAGCTTGCCTTCTTTCATTCGATATGTACTGCTCAATACGGTAAATCCTTTATTCATGTGCGAAGTCCATCCACCAAGCAATCGTTTTTCTCCCAAAACTGTCCATAGAATTCCATAATTATTTTCATCTAGAAACGATAAAAACTCATCTCGCCTCATCAGCAGCACACTTGGGCCGTCATTTTGCACCGATGGATCTAAAGCCATTAGTTTGCCCATTTGATCATAATAATTCCCTTCAACACCGTTCCAACTCAAGCTCATTTTCTCAACTATGAGTTGGTTGGGTAATTTGACACGTATCCCTTCATCAATAGAACAATCGTATCCCCCGTCTTCTTGATAATAGCCATCTGCGATAGGTAAAATAGGCTTGGGAATTCTCCGATGTTGATCACCGCCTTGCCACCCAACGGTGCGCTGATAGGGGTCATTGAATAACTCATATGCAGGAGACCAGAAAAATTCTCCCAGAAATACGCGACTAGTAATCTCATGTGTTTCAGGCATCCACCGCCCCAAATAATCTTGCTTTATTGCCCATTCAAATAATTCATCGTAATCAGACTTGTTTACCAGGTACCCATTCAAAATGTACCAAAACTCTCGTCTGACGATATCAAATTTCTCTTTTTCTGGCGGTGTTGGTTGTTCCCATAAATAAAATCCGTCTAAGGTCACCCAGCGTGAATTGTTTTCAGGGTTAGTAACTTCTATCAGCGATTCTATATCTGGTAGGTCATCAAATTTCTTCATCCACTCAATATCATCCATTGGTAACTCCCAGGAATCATATTTACTAGGAACCCACCAAGATACAGGATGAGAACCCCAATTATCACCTCGCCCAGTCGACTTTATTACACATGATGGATCAATATCCCGAACCCAAATTTGCCAAGGGCCATCATATTGTTTCACTTTGTCGTGGTATGAATATCGATCACAAAATTGGAAGTTATCCGACACCCTAGCTAGAAATTCATGGTATGCGATCCATTGATACTTTTTTCCAATCCGTTCAGGTTTTCTAGTTTCATCACCTTTCATTCCAATGTAGAACCGGTCAAAATCGCCAAATCTGTCTATTGTCCACCCTAGATCGAAAACTCTTTTCAGGATCCATCGTTGCGCTAAACTGAGATCAAATCGGGGAGGCTCAGATACTTGCCTTTTTTTATTAAGGAATGGATAAACGATGTCTACAAATATTTTGCTCTTTTCGTTATCTAGTATCACTAAAAGTTGTTCGGCAGCTTCATGGACTAGACTCTCTAATTCTATGATTTCAAGCTCATCTTCAGGATCGATTACCCGTTGTTTGTCATTTTTCGAGTTTGAGTCAGGATTCTCTTCCTCTCTAAAAACTTTAGCAATTATTTCGAGTTGTTCCTTTGTCAAATTTCCCAAGACTTCTTGTGTTCGTTCTTTTAAATTTTGATGACTACTCTGGAATTGATCCCATTTTGCTTTTTCATTTTCAGTCAATGATAGGATAAATTCATCATATACTTCCTCTGGAAACTTCCAGGGAGAATCTTCAATGCGCAGGGAAAGCCATTTTGAATATCCTGTGTTCGTTCCAATCACGTATCGAGCGAAATCATCAGCCATCACTGAGTAGTAGATACGTTGTTGAGACCACTTGCCATCATGAGAATCGTAACTGGCAGAATCTAACTTATATTTCTTAATTTCTTCCTCACTAGGAATTGAAGGCCACTGGCTTTTATATGGTGGTCTGAATTTGTCTACTTCAAGGTTCAATTTAATATTCTGATGCAAAGCAAATTCAATAATGCCCCGGGCATAATCTCTTAAGAGAATATGTGCTGGCGGTTCACCATTTTGAAAGATCAGATCATATACATCTTGTGCCAAGGTAGCAATATCATTTTGACTTGTACTTCCTAATGCACAGCCATATGCCACTGCATAAAGTCGCTCTGCCACATAAGGATCATCGACATTAGAAAACAATTCAAGGATTTCTTTTAGCAAGTAAATTCTTTGCGAAAATAGATTTACTAGTGCTTTCGTAGCGCGATCTCGGAGAAAGCGGTTTGATGTTGTTAGGAACCACGCCAGAGTAATTCCACACAATCGTAACGCCTCATCACCAATATGGCTTTTATCCTCTGGTGACCAAGCCCAATCGACAATTCGATCAACAGCATCGTGATCCCCGTATTGCTCATGTAGAAATATCGACCACCAGGCATCACGTTCCGCCATTTCATGCTGCTTCAACAGCGCGTGTAAAAATTCAGCATTAAAGGGATGTTCTGGATTGGTGGCGACGGTTAGTAAAGCGTTTAATGTTAAGTCAAAGAAGTGATCCGATTGACTGGCACATTTATTTAGATGATACTTTGAAGACTCTGTAATTGCCTTTGGATCTCGCCAAATTATGCTTTCAATAAAACCTTTCGAAACCGATTCGTATTCTGCTATCATCGGAGCGATTTCAGATAGTTCTCTTCCGATACGCTCTGGTATTTGAACACTTAATGCCTCGATCAAACCTTGATTTCTCCACTGGTCTTCGACGAGAAAGGCTAGAGGTTGACCTTGGTCAAAAATTAGTTCTGGTTTATCAATATCGAGATGACAATCTAGCAAATGCTTAGCAATTAGGTGATCAGAAAACTTTTCATAGGCAAACTGAGTAACTTCATGCCATGTGTTTTGATCCAACCAATGGCCGTTTTCTACTAAAATCCCTTCATCAACTAGAAGTCGATACAGAGATTTTCCAGTTCTACGTATTGGTTGAAGCTGGTTTACTATATCTTCTGCATCTTCAACTTCTATCCAGTCGCGTTTCTTTTCAGCCATCACTTCAGCAATTGCATCTACGGCTATCAAAACAATCCGACGAGGTTTTGAATGAAACTCAGCATAGTGTTCTCGCCAAATTTTTTCGTCGATTGCATTTGCAAAAGTATCAAATATCTTTGTAATACCCTGAGTCCCCGATGGAATTGTCGATACGCTTTCTTCTTGTAATCCTTTACATAGCAGTTTTAGAAACAGCGGGTTTTGAAATTCGGGAACAAGCAATGGTACCGATGGATGTTCAATACCATAATGATCAAAAAACGTGCGGGTTGCCTGATACTCGTGCTCTGCAAATCCATAATGGACAGCTCGAATTAAATGTCGATTTTCCAATTCCTTATCTATTACAATTGGCTCATAGGATGAGCGTACACTCACTGCTATGCCAATCCAAGGATATCGAGATACCGTTTCCAACATGGCAGGAAGGTAACTATACCAAATTTTCTTTCCATCACCCTCATTTAAAGCATCAATCATAATCAATGCTTTTACTCGTTTAGCTTGTGCTACTACTTGCAATGCCTCTAGAAGATCATCTCTGGATATTGTCTCAGGTAAGCCCAGTAGACGTATGATCTGAATCCATGGCTCTTCCTGAAAAAAATGTTCACCCATTAGAAGGACTGTTGGCAATCCTGCTGCAATCCGTTTTGATGCAATATCACAAAAAAGGTGGGTTTTACCCTGACCTGCTTCCCCACATAGCAATAAAGCCGGCAAATTAGATAATCTAGCTTCAAGATCCTGTGAGAATTCTATTAGTGCTCTTAATTTCCCAATGAATCGGTATAAGTAATATTCCTCATTTCTGAATTTGTGGATTTCTTTTTGATAAGTATTAATTGACATCACATCGTTTTTAGTTTCTCGTAGCTTTTTTTTGTGTTCGTCAATTAATTTTATTGCTGACTGTGCGGAATCAAGCGTTATTTTTGCATAATTCGAGATTTCATTCCATGGAATAGGGTCAATTATTGAAGCATCAACCTTGAGTATTGTCTGATATAAATCTTGTGAATGGTTTTGAATTTTTGATATTTCTTCATCAAGGATTGGGGATATATCATGAAGCCTTATCCAAGAGTACTCTTTTCTCAAATCCCTAAGGTGAGTCTTGGCACGAATAAAAAAATCATCCGTTCTTCCTAAACCATCAAATATCTGGGAGATTGGCAGCTCAACGTGTATTGGAGGCGTGTAGCGCGGCCCGGCAACTCTTATGGCCTCATCAAGCCGATTTTGAAACCATGAACTGGACAGAGTATTGGTGGGGAATTTAAGAAACGATGTGAGATTATCTGCCATCTCAACATTCAAAAATACATTGCCATCCCCAGTGGCAATAATCGTGTCGTTGATATTGCCCCCAATTGCAACAGCGCGTTCGCCAGTTGCAATTGTTACTTGGCCAGAGTCAATGGCACTTCGAAAAACAGCAATGTCAGCGTCAGTATAGATGCCGTTAATGAAGCGGTCGATGATAGAAGAAAGATCATCTTTCGATTGTTCGGGCATAAACTATTCCCTTTACTATGCCACTTATAATGCCCTTGCTTTCCTATGTATTATAGATCATCTTTAATTCTTCTGGTAATTTTCCGCTTTTATTATTTTTCCCCGAATCAGATTCAATATTGCCAACACATGCTTGATTTTATGATTCTATTCCTAACTTTACCGATTTCTTCACAGATGAAATAAAGGATGGGGATAATTTCAACGGATCTGTTTGATCTTCTATTTTGTTAGAACGTCGGTTTTGGGCAGAATTAATCAACTCTTCCAAATGTTCTAAAATTATATCAACTTCGGTTTTCCTATCCCCATCATCAGCTAGTTTGATGCATGCTTCAGTTATAGTATGCCTAAGTGAGAATCCCTTTCTCATCCAGGTCTCAATAACTACACTGGCCTGTACTTCTCGTGGGTTCTTATCATTTAATCGAAAGCTATACACTTTACTCATAACACTTTAAGCACCTCATAAAGTCGCCACAACTTCAATCCTCCTCTAACATTCGCCAGGTGAAGAGATTCTTTCGTGTCTGCCAGAATCACATTATTGTGCTTTAGAATGGGTACTAGCTTGCGATGAAGCAAGGCACTTCCACCACCAGTGAGGATGATGTTGTCCCATGAGAGCGCACCACCAGCCAGTCGTTGGTAGGTATCTACAAACTGGTTCAAGAACAAGCTGGTTGCCTCACCTACATCTTGGTCACAAGAAAATTTTCGCCCCCCACCCTCGAATACCCCTGTTACAATTGCCTTTCGAACCCTGTCAGGAGGTAACACCGGCGTATCTTTAACTATTTCTAAGTTATTAGTTCTGAAACTCTCCTCGAAATTGCTGATGATGGATTGGATACCGAGTGGGACGCTCCGAGCTAGGGCGTAATCCACTTCCCCACCCTGTTTGACGGCTAAGAAGTCGGTTGTAAAGCCACCAATGTCGATTACCAAAGATCGTCCATCACCAATTTGTGGATATTGATAGCGTTGTCCATCTTCGGTTAACAACACATTCATTAATCCCCCGACAGGTTCATCGAAAGTATTGGCGTAGATTACGCGAAAATTGGCTTTCGATTGCCCTATTTCAACTTCCCACTCCCCAATGACTGATTTCATTAGATCTTCCCGGTATTTCACGTCCCCAGGCGGGTGGCTGACGAACACTGCCACTTCCCCACCCCGGCCATACAACAATGCAAGAGAGATTGCCGCTAACACGCCGCAATAATCCTTAGTGTATCGGGCAGCCCCTGACCTGGCAGTGATAACGCCGTGTCGTTCAGCACTCTTCCCCACTACATAAGGATTCCCATTCACCCTAAAGTAATCCTTTGACATTCCGTTGATCCTTGCACGAGTCAGGATTTTCTCATACTCATTCTCAGATAATTGCAGTAGGGCATGCGGGAATGCGATTTCGCCTTGTTCTTTTCGCGCGATCTTCGCTTTGATAATGCTGTTGCCCGCGTCCAATACCATGACACTCATTTCAAGCTCCCTTCATAAACTCTATTCGCAACCAGAAACGAACAGCGTATACAAATGTAAACGGCAGGCGTCAACAAACGTAAACACTTGAAGATAAAAAAATCACTTTGGCCCATAACGTTTGTCTGAAGTGCTTTCTGTCCGGTGCAAATACGCTTCAAGGGCCTGCATATCAATCAGCCACATTTGACCAATTTTGCAGCCTTCCAACACCCCAGAACGCAATATCCGCCGCAGGTATTGGATGTTGTAGCCAGTTACCTCGGCAGCAGCTTGCACAGTGATGTGCTTGCTATTCAGAACACCTGTATTTGATTGTGGAGAAATATCTGGGGAATTAAAAAAATTCATCCCGGCCTCACCTGAGGATGTCGGGCAATTCTTCTAGTTTCTTTCGCTGATCAAATCGCAGCATTTCGAAGAACTGCTCTACACCTATTTGGTGCGGTTCGGGATAAATCCTGTACAGTAGCGGGGCCAGGACTCGAACCTGGGACCTTCGGGTTATGAGCCCGACGAGCTGCCACTGCTCCACCCCGCGTTGTATTGTTGAGGGTCGGGATTATAGCACGCTGACTCTAGAGCGTCAAGGCAATTCACCTTCGCCGAAGAATAAGGCCACCCAAACCTGCCAGTTTTCGATCGGCTGCAAATATTCTTCGGGCTCGACAATCTGTAGCGGTGAGGGGGTCGCATTGGGGTCAACTAAGGGAACGATCAGCTGATCGCCCTCAGCCGGACGGATCATGCGTCCATCCTGGTAGGCATATTGCTCGATATTCGGTTCTGAAGTGGCATAAGCGATCTGAGTTTCCAAATAAGCCTTGGTATGCTTCAGGGCTAACACACGTTCTTCGACCCGCATAGCCTCCTCAGAGAGCTGGCGCATCTCCACAACGCGGCTGTTGAACCCCAGCACTAGAAGCACCAGCACAACCACCACAACCAGCAAGATCACAAAGCGGCCACTGCGAATCGACTCCAGCATGTGCTCATCTTACCGCGTCCCGATCATCATCGCAAGCACAAATCTTGCACAATAGATTTGAAGCATCATAAACCACTGATTAATGTACACGGATGCCACGGATTGGATGGATAATATCAAACCCAAAATCCGTAAAATCCGCCTAATCCGTTTCCCATTAAACGAAAACTCCCGACTTCTCAGTCGGGAGTCCTGTGCCGAAGGTGGGAGTCGAACCCACACTCCCGTGAAGGGAACTACGCCCTGAACGTAGCGCGTCTGCCTGTTCCGCCACTTCGGCTAACGGCGATATTGTACTCCGATTCGAAAGTTTGTCAACGAGAATGAGTTTGCTACAACACTTCCCCATGCTATAATTTCTGCGAGGGCACTCTCCCATGGGCAATACAATTCAGCAAGTACTTACGGCATTAACCACCTTTCCAGGCAACCTGATCTATCATATGACCCTGGCTTTCTCGATTGCTGGCGCACTTCAGGCCGCTTTGAGCCTGTGGCGCGATAGCGAATTCCCCCAAGGCCGACGCATGGTGATCGGGCTGGGGTTGATGTTGGGGATGCGTTTCATACTCTTCCTCAGCGCAGGGCTCGCCCAACAAGGGCTCTCCAATCCTCACATCCTGCTGCCCATCTTAGATCGCATGGCAACGATTCTCAACCTGGTGATCATTCTCTGGTTGTGGATCTTCCCTGAACCCACGCGCATAGGTGATGCCGCCAGCGGTTTATTAGCCTTGCTGACTGCTGCAGCCGCAGCCCTGAGTTGGGCCTGGTGGTTTGGGAACTACACGGAATCAGCTTTCAATAGCACCTGGATGGACCTGGGTTGGGAACTCTACGCCATTGCCCTGCTTGCTATGGGACTGACCCTGATCCTCATCCGCCGCCCAAATGGTTGGGAATATGGTCTTGCCATGATGACCATCGCCACACTGGGGCATATTTTGCATATGATCACTCCCCAGCCAGAAAGTGACTTCCCTGGATTTGTGCGCCTAGCTCAGATGTCTGCCTATCCGATCTTGTTCACCCTGCCACGCAGGTTCAATCTACCCAAAAATCTACCCATTAAGGAAACTTCCCCTGCCCCAGTCAAGATCACTCCCGCCCAAAAACCTATCATCCAGGATCGGCCTCGCTACGGAATCCCGCCCGAAAGCATCCACACGCTGCTGACCATACTTGAGGCTACCTCCGGACCTAAACTTTGTAAAGCGATCTCGAAATCGGTGGCCGAAATAATGCTGGCAGATATTTGCCTGGTGATCTTACCCCCTGGCGATAGAGAACAGTTTTTCATCCAATGTGGATATGATCTCATTCGTGAGGAAACCCTTGGGAATCTGGCCATTGACCAGGAGAAATTGCCCTTATTGAGCTCAGCGATGACCAAAGCCCGCACACTGCGCTTGCCCTCCAGCAGCACATCTCTTGATCTTGTCAGCATCAGCAACTCCCTCGGGTTGGGGAGCACCGGACACCTTTTGGCTGGATTCGTGCGAGACCCGGACGAGGAACCGTTCCTGGGCATTTTACTACTCTCGCCCTACTCAGATCGCCGCTGGAGTCGCAACGATCAGGACTACATTGAGCAAATCAGCCAGAGACTGGCCCCATTCTTGCATCGATCAAAACAATGGGAATCCACCTACGAGGAGCTAGAAAAAACCAGGCATAACCTGCAATCCTTCCAGGCCATGTTGGAAGAAGCCCAGGCTGAGAATGAAGCCTTAAAATCAGAAAAGCAAACTCTCACAAAGGAAGTTCTCGGAGAAGAGAAAACTGCAGAATTAGATAACTTACACGAAGATCAGAAGCATGCCCAAGATACCATCTCGCGCTTGCAGGTAGAGAACCGCCGGCTTGGTGAGATGGTCGAAAGCCTGATCTCTGAAGCCGATACCCATGAATTGACAACTTCAGGTCAGCTTAAAAAAGAGCTCAGAGAGGCTCTCGAAGAGATTGCCATACTGAAGAACCAATTGCTAACGGTTGAACAAAATGCCATCGCAAAGACAGAAGAGTACGAAGCTGCCGCTGAGGGTGTCATGTCAGAGGAACAAATCGAAGTGTTTGCATCCATAGCCCAAGATCTACGCCAGCCGATGTCTTCGATTGTCGGCTACACCGACCTGCTATTGGGGGAGTCGGTGGGTATCCTTGGGGCGTTGCAGCGCAAGTTTCTGGAGCGCATCGGGGCCTCGACCGAGCGGCTGGAAATGCTGCTCGACGACTTGATGCGCATCACCATTTTGGATGGCGATCAACTCAAACTCAACCCTGAGGCAGTCGACCTGGGCAGCGCTATCGATAAGGCCATCGCTGATACTAGCGCACAGATGCGTGAGAAAAACATCATTTTGCGGGTCGATCTGCCCGATGAAATGCCCCATATCCACGCCGATCGCGATGCCCTGCAGCAGATCTTGATCCACCTGCTGAAGAACGCCGGAGCAGTCTCACCTGCCGAAGGAGAAATCTTCCTGCGCGCCGAAATCCAGGTTAATGAAACCGAGCGCGATTATGTACTCATCCAGGTTGCAGATCAGGGCGGGGGTATTCCCAAAGATGATTTGCCGCGCGTCTTCTCCCGGCTTTACCGCGCAGACAACCCTCTCATTGAGGGTGTCGGTGACACTGGAGTGGGGCTGTCCATTGTCAAAACCCTGGTCGAAACCCACCAAGGCCGTATTTGGGTGGATACGGAAATGGGCAAGGGTTCGGCCTTCAACCTGCTACTACCCCTCTATGATGGTCATGCAGACCCCCAAGGTGGGGAGGGGTAGACAGGATGTTCGAACGCCGTGAACTCATCCTGGGATTGGTCACCGCTCTGGCCTCCACATTGATTCTCATCGGGAGTCTCACCCTGGCGCTGGCTGAAGACCAGGCTTCTCTTGCCCAGCTCCCAGCAGATACCAACACGGCTACCACAACACCATCGCCCACGCTCTCCCCAACACCTCTGCCAACGCAATTACCTGGGGAACCCACGTACACCCCCTCAGTAACACCCTTACCTACAGAAACACCCACTCAAACTCCTGAAACCACCGAAGAACCTTCGCCGACGACCTGTTCATACCCTCCCAACTGGGAGCAAATCAGCGTCAATCAGGGAGATACCCTGGAAAGTCTGGCTGCGAAACACAATACCACTGTTGAAGAATTAGTGGACGGAAACTGCTTATTAGTCAGTAATCTGCCGCCTGGGAGCAAGATCTACGCCCCAAAACTGCCTCCCACGCCAACCTTCATCTCGTGCGGCCCGCCATCGGGGTGGGTTTACTATACCGTCAAATCGGGGGAAAACCTCTATCGCATTGGCCTGGCTTACGGAGTGACGGTTCCTCAATTACAACAGGCCAATTGCCTGGGATCATCCACCAACATCCGCGCTGGCCAGCAGCTTTACGTCCCCAATGTGCCTACAGTAGCTTTCAGCCCGACTTTCACGTCCACGGCGACTCTGACCAAGACCGCGACAGCAACCGCAACGGCGACCACGGGCGGCGCGCCAACAGCTACCGCAACGGCTACCGCCAGCCTGACTAACACCAGCGCGCCCTCCGCAACATCGACTGTTTCGGCAACCGCAACTACGGCGCCAACGAATACTGCGACCCTAGTACCTACAGCGACCAATACTGCAACAACTGTACCTACAGACACCGCCACCCCAGTACCCAGTGCAACACCCTAGGGGATTCACAAACAGCCCCGATCCAGCACATCAAAACACTGCCATGATGACTCTGCGAAAACGATTGCTCTGGATAATTCTCATTCCTTCGCTCATCCTGGGATGCATCTCTCCAGTGACGGTCGGTTCTATCCTCGCGAACGCAGAGCCTGCAAACCCCCAACAAGCAACCACTGATCCGGAGGGGGTACTGGCCAGCGTAGCTCCTGATGCCACGGCTACTCCGACACCATTCTTGCCGGTTCCCCCTACACCAACGTACATTCCGACTGCCTTCCCAACCCCTGTACCCACTGCTACTCCCCAGCCCGTAGCGGAGTCCCCCCCTCAAAGCT
>CAZUSV010000177.1:0-12219 GCA_964622645.1 uncultured Anaerolineales bacterium | reverse complement strand
GCTGGGCTGCGTTCGCAATGACACATGAAACGCGACTTTAAGAAAGCCCTGCCCCCGTTTTCGGGCTTTTCGTCTAAAAGGTGACATTGTCAAAGTAGGTAACTAAGTACATTGTAAAGAAAATTATTTGATGTTTTTGCTGTGACCGGTCTCCCGACCGAGTCACCCCGGCACGGTCTGGAGACCGGCCTAAGCTGCAAAATAAAAACTAACGGTTACTTAGTTTACGCTGTACTAAGTGTGGTCGCATCCAGAAACCCATTTTCTTTGCGAAGCATCCCATAGGGGCAAAACAACCGGGTTTCTAGCGTTGCATCCACCAACGATAAAAGGCGTACAGAACCGGGTTATAGACGCGATCCCACGGGCCCGCACCACGGCGCAATTCCCCCCCAAAGCCGCGCTTGAAACGATAGACACCCCATAACCCATCATTGCGCTGGGTGAATTTCTCTTCCAACTGCTCTTGATCACAATCAGGAACACCCCAAAGATCATATTCCCCACAAGCGCGCGCCTTGGCCCAGCGCATGGCTTCCCATTGCAGCAGATAGGTGGACATACGGTTGCGCTGCTTATCAGAGGAAGCCCCGTACAGATACCAGGCCCGATCTCCTAAGGCGAATACCATCAAGGCTGCCAGCGGTTCAGCTTGATATTCAGCCTGGAGCAATTCACATTGCCCCAGCGGATGAAAAAGTTCATAGGCACGCCGATAATATTCCAGGGTATGCACGCCAAACTCCGCGCGCGCGCCGGTGATGTCCATCATGCTAGAGAAGGTCTCCAGGTCGCTGGAGGGACGCACTACGACCTCCTTCCTGGCCGCGAGACGGATGTTATAGCGGGTCTTCTGTTTCATGCTTGCCAGGATGGTGTCTTCGTCTGGGCGCAGGTCGATCAACAGGGTGCGCAGGGGCTGGATATCCTGGGGGCTGAGGCGAAAGCCCGGGGGTGGCGAACCAGCCCAAAGCTCGTCCGCTTCATCCTGCCAGATATCGGGTTCCACCTTCAAGAACACAGCCCGGCGCTGGCGGCATAAATCATCCACCTGGGGCCAAAGCACTTCCCATTCACTAGGACTACCAACTGGCCCTTTGGGGATGTACGCCAGATTCAATCCCAATGGTAAGCGCCGAAAAAGCACCTGCGCGCCGGTGTCGCCTGCTGCCACACGAGCAGCGTCCCAGCCAAACGCCGATTTCAATTGCCCCCAGGCAGTGGACTGTAGTAGGTGGGCATTGTGGAATTGGGTAAGGAAGGAATCCCATTCTTGGGATGATTGGCTGGGCATGTCTCCACTTTCTCAGGAACCCGGTTGCTCGGAGCAACCGGGTTCCTCTTAGATGAGCGAGGTCAGATCAGGGGGTGGTGTGTCACGCACCGCCGCCCCAGGGATGAGCAAATCCAGGCGCTTGAGAATCGCCGCCGCGGCACCTTCACGTGCCAGGTGGATCAATTCGTCGACCGCGGTTTGCAACGGGTCGCCGCTGAGGATATCCTCTTCAGAAAGAAGCAGGATGTCAGGATGTTGAGTGGGGTCAAAAGCGGCCCATTGATCCCAGAGCTCCTCGCTGAGTTTTTCACCAGGACGCACCCCGGTGTAGATGATCTCGATATCCTTGTCGGGCTCCAGGCCCGATAGACGGATGAGATCCTCAGCCAGATCAAGGATCTTGATCTGTTCACCCATCTTGAGCACAAACACCTCGCCACCCTCACCCATCGCCCCGGCATGCAATACCAGGTGCACTGCTTCGGGGATGGTCATGAAGTAGCGCTCCATTTCAGGGTGGGTGATCGTGACAGGGCCGCCAGCGACGATCTGGCGTTGGAAGCGCGGAACGACGCTGCCGCGGCTGCCCAGTACATTCCCAAAGCGCACTGCTGAATAGGCCAGTCCGGAGGTATGCGCCGCATCCAAGACCAGTAATTCGGCCAGGCGTTTGGTAGCGCCCATCACGCTGGTTGGGCGGATAGCTTTATCCGACGAGATCATCACCAAACGTTCCACGCCATAGGTCAGGGCCGATTCCACTAAATTCCGGGTTCCCAGGATATTATTGGTGATGGCTTCTTCGACATTGACTTCCATCAGGGGGACATGCTTATGGGCGGCGGTATGGAAAACGACCTGGGGACGCAATTCATCGAACATCGCCATCAGCCTGTCCATATCGCGAATATCCGCAACTACTGGATGCACAGGCAGATCAGAGTGGATGGCATTCAGATCGAGATAGGCACTGAAGATGCTGTTCTCACCATGGCCAAGCAGGATCAAGGCTGAGGGTCCCCATCGGGCGATTTGCCTGCATAGCTCCGCGCCGATCGATCCCCCGGCTCCAGTGACAAGGATCCTTTGCCCGGCGATGACAGAACCGATGCGACGGTCATCGGTGATCGCCGAAGCGCGCCGCAGCAAGTCGTCGATGTTGACATCTCGCAAACGACTGAAGCTGACCCTGCCCCCGATCAATTCATACATCCCTGGCATGGTACGGAAGTTGATCCTTTCCTTACGGCAGACATCGGCAACTTGACGAACCACCTCACCAGGAGCCGTAGGGATGGCAATGATCACTTCCTGGATGCGGCGAGATTTCACCACTTTAGACAAATCCTCGAGATGACCTACCACAGGCACGCTATGGATCTGGCTTCTCTGCTTGGTCTGATCATCATCCAGAAAGCAAATCGGTGTGAGATTGAGTTGGGGGTTCTTTTGGATCTCACGAACAACCAGAGCGCCTGCATCGCCAGCACCAACGATGAGGGCGCGTGCAGCCGATGATGTGACTGAACTGCCATTCAGCGCCGATGAGCGGCTATCGGCAATGACTCTCGAGGCAAAGCGCAATCCTCCGGCCAAAAACAACGAAAGCAGCCAGTCGATCACCAGGGTGGCACGTGGAAAACCGATATACCCAGGGGAGCGAGCCTGGATATAGGTCATCGTGATCACTGCAACGGAGAGAATGATCGAGGATGACGTAACTGCAGATATGATCAAGGTCAATTCACGTGTGCTGGCATATACCCACAAGCGCCGGTAGAGGCCAAACACCCAATACATCAGCGGTTTGATCAATATCGCCAGCAAGGTCATGCGCAGGGCCTGCGGGATATAGTATGCGAAGAGTGGGCCGATCTCGAAGCGCAGCGCAAAACTCCCCAGCACTGAGACGCTGATCAGGAACAGATCCCCCGCCAGGAAGATCCGGTTTCTCAAAGGGGCCGTCGTAAATAAGGCCAGCAGCCAGGCAATTATTTTTTTGATCACTGGCACATCCATTCTACGGTCTGACGCAGACCATCCAAAAGATCTGTCTGCGATTCGAAACCCATGTGCTGTCCTGCAAGAGAGGGATCCCCCAAGGAGCGATAAATATCCCCGGGACGGGGTGGGACTAATCTAGCCGCGGGTGTGTTGGGGATGATCTCTCGCAAAACATGCACCAATGCTTCGATAGTGATCTCATTCCCCGTACAGACATTGAATACTCCCCCTGCTGACTCAGGTGATTCCGATGCCAGGAAATTGGCGCGCACGATATCGTCTACGAAGACGAAGTCCCGGCTCTGCAAGCCATCTCCATAGATTTTGACTGCTTTGCCGTCCAAGAGCTGCCTGACGAAAATGGGGATGGCAGCGGCATACTCTGAATCTGGGGATTGGCGCGGCCCATAGACATTGAAATATCGTAACGCAGTCACATCCATATCGGTTGTGCGGGTGTACAAATCGGCATACACTTCAGTGATGCGTTTGGATGCCGCATAGGGAGACAAGGACATGGTCTCGCCAGATTCACGCAAGGGGTAATCCGCCGAATCCCCATAAACGGCGCAACTGGAAGCCAGAACGACCTGCCTGACCCCAGCCGGAGAAGCAGCTTGCAACAAGTTCAGCGTTCCCTGAACGTTGACATCGAAACAAAACTGGGGATCTTGCATGGATTGCGGCACCGATACCATGGCTGCCTGGTGGAAGATCATCTCGACTCCCCGAACGGCTTGCGCCACTCGCTGCGTCTCCCGCAGATCGCCTGTGATGATTTCCACATCATCCTTCACGGACTCCAGGTTTTCCCATTTTCCGGTGGAAAAATTATCCAGGATCACCACCCGGTCGCCGCGCTCCAACAGGCGCTGAACGATGTGAGAGCCGATGAACCCTGCTCCGCCGGTTACTAAACTTACCGTCATTTAGATTACTCCCAATCAGATCAAAAAAAAGAAATGGGCTCGTAAAACAGGTTGGCAACCTGACCTACATTTACTGTCCGCCTCCCAGCATTGTAGAGGGTGAGCGCAGCAAAATCAATATGTCCAGAATCAGATTGCGGTGCTTGATATAGTACAGGTCATATTCGAGTTTCATCATGGTCTCAGCCAGGTTCGAGGCATACCCATAATTAACCTGGGCCCAGCCTGTGATGCCCGGTTTGACCAGCAAACGCGCCCGGTAAAACGGGATTCTACGCTGAAAATGATCGACCAGTTGCGGGCGTTCAGCGCGCGGCCCCACCAAACTCATCTCACCGCGCAGCACATTGATGAATTGGGGGAATTCATCTAGATGGGTTTTGCGCAGGAAACGCCCCATGCGTGTGACCCGCTCGTCGTCTTCTGTGGCTAATTGGGCCTGGCCATCAGCCTCGGCATCACGGCGCATGGTGCGGAATTTGATGATCTCGTAAATTTGGCCACCCTTGCCCAAGCGCTCCTGGCCATAGAATATCGGCCAACCGTTGTCTACCAGAATCGCCAGACCTACAAAGGGCAAGAGCAAAGCCACAATCAAAAGGCCCACCAACCCCCCAAGGATATCGATAAAGCGTTTGATGACTTCATAGAATCCCCCAAAACGGAATTCATCCACGAAGGAGCGCAAAAGCCAATCTGTCTCCAGAATATTGATCGGCACACGCCCAACCAATTCTTCATAGGCTACTGGCATACGCGTGATCTCTATACCGCGTTCCTGGGCATCCAGGATGGTCTGGAATGTGCTGCCCATCATAGTGCCAGAAATCGCTACGATAATGTCGGTGATGGCTTCGCTCTCTACGAGATCCAACAGATTGCCACTATTGGCGATAACGCGATGACCCTCAACTTCTGTGTCGAGAAGTTCAGCATTATCATCAATCAGACCGACCAATTCGAAGGGCTTGGGCTGCATATCTTTAATGATGGCAAGGATCTCATGACCAGCCCGCCCTGCCCCGACCATCAATACCCTACGCATAAAATTTGGCGCTGTAAAGATGCGGATATAGATCATGCGCCAGATCCAGGTCAGCAAAGAGGCAATCCCTAAAAATGCAGCTACACCCCGGCGCGGCAAGGGATTTTCGGAGGCAAAATATACAATCAGGTAGAGAATAAATCCAATGGCGGTCGCAGCCAGAATACCATTGATCACCTGTCTGCGATGTGCGGCCCTATGGGCGTCATACAAATCCACCAGCAGCAATAACCAGATCAGGGGCAGGAAATAAAACCAGGCCTCGACGCGTTCCTGGATGAATGCCAATGACAAACCCAACCACTCTTCACTGAGACCCCAAATGATTAAGGCCAATACCAAAGCGACCGCTCCAATAAACAGATCGCCCAGCAACAAAAGGCTTTGCCGTTCCCTCAAACCCAAACGCCATAATGTTGATGTTTTTTGATTTTTTGCCATAGCCTTAGCAAGGAATTCCGAAAATTAGGTAGGTATGGGGCTTAGGCCCCCATGCCTACCTAATTTTCGGATTACGAATTTGTCGATTAGGCAATATTAAATATTCTATCAAGCTCCACAGGAAGGCTGTTCCCCAAGAGAAATGCATTATAGCAATCGCCAAAGGAACACCATAGACCAGGCTGAATTCTCGCTTCTTGAGGGCAGATTGAACCCCAGCAACGATCAAAGCTGAGATGTAGATCAGCGCTTCAGCCAACAAAAGCCAACGTGCGAATTCAAACCAGATCGAAAGCAACCCCAACACCAACCAGGTCAGCACAAAAGCGCCCGAGAGCTGGCGCCAGCGGAAGGTGTGGGGATACCTCAACAACATGCGTAGTTTCCAATATCCATAACGCCAGTACTGGCGGGCGAGGGCACCCAGGCTTTCTCGGGCAAAGTAAACCGTTCGTATGGCAGGGTCAAGCCAGATGGTGGCACCAGACTGGCGGGCGCGCACATTGAACTCGTAATCTTCATTGGTCAACAATGTCTCATCGAAGTGTCCAATTCGGTCGACCAGCGTTCGGCGGAAGGCTCCGAATGGAACCGTGTCCACAGACCTGGCCTCCCCGCCCACTCTGTAGCGAGCATCGCCCACCCCCAGGGGATGGGCAGCCGCCACGGCGATGGCACGCGCCAACCACCCCGGGTTCGAGCCTACGGGGTGAATCTCCCATACGCCTCCTACGTTATCGCCCAATCCTGCTTCCAGGGCCGCGATGCTCCGGGCGACGTAATCAGGCCTGGGTATAGAATGAGCATCCAGACGCACGATGAACTCTCCCCGGGCAGCATCGATGGCCTGGTTCAGGGCTGCAGGGATCGAACGTTTGAGGTTATCGACAATCTGTAAAATGAGTTGCGGATGGGCTCTTCGAAATTCGGCGATCACTTCCCGGGTTCGGTCGGTGGACATACCATCCGCAATGATCACTTCCATCGCCTGCAATGGGAAGGTCTGCTCTACGAGAGACTCCAGCAAGAGCTGGATGGTATCCTGCTCATTGTAACATGGCACAATTACGGAAACTTTGGGGGAGGATGCAGATTGCATCTCAGAGAATTCGTACGAACTCATCACTCAAAAGTTCTATTACCTGGGATAAGCGAATATTTGCTAATCGAGGGTTATAACCTGCGACGTTCTGCCAGAGTGGTATCGTCGGGACGTGCAAGGGGCAGTTTTACCACAAAAACGCTACCCTGTCCTGTGTCACTCTTCACGGATAATGTACCCCCATGAGCCTGGATGATCTCCCTGGCGATGGCCAATCCCAACCCAGCCCCACGCCGTCGGCCCCCGGGCCTGGATTTGTCGACCTGGTAGAAGCGCTCGAAGATACGCGTTAGGTCTTCAGGAGGAATCCCTTCTCCAGTGTCGATCACCGAAATCTCCACCATGCCGTCACTGGGCTGGGCCACCACCCGCACATCGCCATTTTCCGGTGTGTGCTTGATGGCATTCTCTACCAGGTTGGTAAACACTTGTGCCAGACGGTCACCATCGCCAATCAACCCAGGCAGCGGATCGATATGCAAATCTAGATTAACCTCACCAGCCCTGGCCTGAGGCGTTAGCTTGGTCGCCACACTCTCCAGTAAGGTCACCATATCCACTGGAGCGCGCTCGAACTCAAATGTGCCCCCATCCAAACGCGCCAGGTCCAACAGATCCAGCACCAGACGGTGCATGCGCCCGGCTTCGTTATAGATCACACCCGCAGCATTGCTCAGGTCATCCTGGCTTCGGGCAGTACCATCCAGAATCGCCTGGGCAAAGCCTTGAATGGATGTCAACGGCGTCTTGAGTTCATGGGAAACATTGGCAATGAAATCTCGCTGGGATTGCTGCGTGGTTTGCACCTGATCGGCCATGTCGTTGAAAGCTCGAGCGAGAGATTTGACCTCATCAGGGCCTTCAGGCTCAATGAGTTGATATCGGCCTGCTGCGATCCCCTTAGCAGATTGAGCGATGCGTTGCAGCGGACCGGCCACCCAACGCGCCATCAATATCGACAATATCAGGGATAGAAACAAAGCCACCAGCCCCGCTCCCTGCAATGGTCCTATGATGTCATCGGTGCGCGTGCGCAGCGCCGCAAGGAATGTCATCCGAGGCCGTGGCGCTGCTAAAACCAACCAATGGTCTGCTGATAAAGACTGCCCCAGATACAGCCATTCATGCCCATGGACATCATCCACCGAGGTGAGCAGGGACGTTCGCCAGGACTCCCTCTGGGTGGGTACCAATTCTAGTGCGGGTTCTACTCCCTGGCGTGAATCAACCAGCACGTCCCCAGCGCGGTTGTAGACCAGCACGCGCACATTGTAAGCTTCATCAAAGCGATTCGCAGCGGCCTTCAACCCAGGCAATTCTGCAACTTGCAAATTCTCGATGCGCCGATCGAGTGCTTCAGCAGCGTTCTGCAATCGCATCCTGGTCTGTAAGGTTTGAGACGGATTGCGCGCCAGATACACCAGCGTGACCACTGCAACAACGCATAAAGCCACCCCGATGACGATCGCATATGTTAGCAAGAGGCGGGAACGTAGGGAAGAGAACATAAGAAATCACCGAAAAAAGGGTATGCGGGGCTCCGCCCCGCATACCCTTTTTTCGCTATTCAACAACTAGCTTATACCCTACCCCGGTAACTGTCTCGATGCGCACAGAACTGGCTGCCAACTTCTTACGTAACTGACCGATATGCACATCGACGGTGCGAGTCTGGCCGGCAAAATCGTAGCCCCAGGCCAATTGCAGCAACTGCTCGCGGCTCAAGACCAGGCCGCGATGCTCTGCCAATGTCAGGATCAGTTCGAACTCCTGGGTGCGCAGATCTACTCTCTCCCCGTTGATGGTCACCTCCCGGCTGCCGGGGTCGATGGTGATATCGCCCACATGCAAGGGGGCTGCTGCGGGCTTGTCCCCACGGTCAAACCGGCGCAACAGTGCTCGCACGCGGGCAACCAGCTCGCGGGGATTGAAGGGTTTGGTCAGGTAATCATCGGCGCCCATCTCCAGGCCGACGATCTTGTCGATATCATCGTCCCTGGCTGTGAGCATCAGGATCAAAATCGGGTTATCTTGCGCCCGCAGCCTGCGGCAGACTTCCAGGCCATCCAACTCGGGCAACATGATATCCAACACCACCAGCGCGGGCCGCAGACGGGAGATCTCGTCCAGCGCAGCGCGCCCATCCCCCACGGCAGCGATGCGGTAGCCCTCCTGCTCCAGGTACATGCGCGCCAGTTGCAGGATGTTGGGTTCGTCGTCGACGAGCAGGATTAGTTCACCACTCATAGTATGCAGTGTTCAGTATCCAGTGGCCAGTATCCAGTATCCAATGATCTGTGAACCTTCTCTGGTTACTGACTACTGGCCACTCACAACCGCAACGGCCTCGATCTCCACTGCGGCGTCCTTGGGCAGGCGCGCCACCTGCACGGCTGAACGAGCAGGGAAATTCTCTGTGAAGAACTCAGCATAGACAGCATTCATGGCTGCGAAGTCGTTCATATCGCGCAAGAATACGGTCGTCTTGACCACGTTCTCCAACACAGTCCCGCCTGCTTCCAAAATCGCTTTCAGATTCTTCAATGCCTGGCGGGTCTGCTCGACGACCTCGTCGGAGACGAATTCGCCGGTCAGGGGGTCGATGCCCAGTTGGCCAGCCGTGAAAACCAGATTCCCCGTACGAACCCCGGCGGAATAGGGGCCAATCGCTTTCGGGGCGTCTTTAGCGGTGATAATTTCCTTTGTCATATGCCACCTCAATCGTAAGCTGACAGTCACTCTGCTTCATGCACTTCGCTTGGAAGTGCTACGCAAAGTGACTGTCAGCTGGTTATGTTTTCCCCATTGTACCGGAGGCAAGAGTAGGGAGCAAGCACTGTGTACAGATTGCAGGAAGAGATAGAGGTTTATCATATCCCCACATGTCTGGATAGAAGATTACGCTGGCTTTACTGATTGCACTGCAGGTTGATAAATTCAGCGTAACCAACCCTATCAGCGCGTCAACGACCCCTTACCCGGATAGTTAAACAAAAAAAGGGCAACCATTCCAAAAGGATTCGGCTGCCCAAGTTTTTCAACAATTTGGCTTACTTCGGGCATTATCCCAAAAAGTCAAATTCGGTACCCAGCTTGATTTCCTGGGCTTCATGAAAGACATGCAAGGCCGTAGAGATGTCCTGGACTGCCAGTCCTACACTCTTGAACAGGGTGATTTCTTCATTATTCTCACGACCGGGAATATTTTCAATGATAACTTCACCCAACGATCCGTGGAGTTTATCCCAGCCATATTCGCCAGCATCGATAGGGATAATCAAATCTCCGGCTTCGACTTTGCAGGCATCTACATGATCACAGATCACCTTCGACATTTGGATGGTTTTGGTATCTAACTCGCGCGCGCCTGGCGTATCTGATCCAACACCATTGATATGGGTTCCCGGCTTGAACCAATCGCCATTGACGATTGGCTCTTTAGCACTGGTGATCAGGGTAACGATATCTGCCTCCCTGATCGCAGCTTCCGGGTCGTCCGCCAAAACGATATCACACTCACAATCCAGAATTTCGCCAAGGATTTCCTTGAATTTTTCTCTTTTTTCAAGGGGATCAATCGAATAGAGAATGAGTTTATCGAGACTACGAACATTGTCTACCGCCAGCGCATGCGCACCTGCCAGATCTCCAGAACCAAAAAGGGTATGAACTGTAGCATCCTCACGGGCCAACACCTTTGTTGCCAGGCCCGCTACCCCGCCCGTACGCATGGCCGTTAGCAAACTTCCGTCCATGATGGCAACTGGAGCGCCCGTTTTCTCATCCAGCAGAATGACAAGCCCAAACATGGCTTTCATATCGTATTTGGAGGGATTATCTTCATAGAGGGTTTCGACTTTGGCCCCCAAGGCACCCATACCTTTGAGGTACGCGGGCATGAACAAAGCCTTACCCCCATGGTCGGGGGTCGTAATTGGAGTTCTTTGGGGCATATCTGCTTTTTCATTGGCCAGGTCAGCAAAGGTCGTTTCGAGGATGTCGATAACGTCTGACATTTGCAAAACCTGCATGACTTCATGTCGGGATAATAGTTTGGCCATTTTTCTGTCTCCTCATCATCATTTGCGAAGTTCCCACTCAATGAACAACAAAACTATTGTACATTAAAGAACAATCCAACACAAGCAAATTACAGATAGAATTTGCATATTTTTTGCTCTAGTCAGCAGCATGTTGAATACGTGTTTGAAGATGTCATATATGCATAAGGAAGCCAGGAAAGCAGAAATGCTGACTGCGAATTCCTGTATTCCTGTCTGCCTAATGAAAGAATAGTTAGCAGAGTTATCGACTACCACAAAATTACTCGAATTTCAAAAGATTGACGATATCCAAAACACAGGCATCAAATATTTCCTGCATAATGGCATCATCAACCTGGTACGGTCCGCCAAAAACCCCATCGCCATATACCTGCCGGGCCAGCTCTGCCCCCAGCAAACCTGGAACGTGCGGAGGGGTCTTCGCTCCCTGGGGGAGTTCTGCCACCCGGGTAAAGTTATAGGCTTCGATCCAGCCAGCATGATAAGATTTCAGTTCATGTTTCTGAAGGATAGCTCCCACGCTGTGAGAGTGCCACCAGGCGAACCAGGCCAGGTGTAAATCTAAGAGATCGTTGGCCAGCTCATAGAGCCGCCCTCGCATGGGTTCGTTGCCGCCATGGCCATTGAGCACCAGGATCCTGCGGAAGCCTTGCTGGTAAACCGAGCGAATAATGTCTTCCATTACATTCATCAATGTGGCTATGCGCAGCGAGATAGTGCCCGGGTAGGTCAGGAAATACGGTGATGCGCCAAAGTTGAGTGGGGGAGCCACCAATACTCCAGTTTTCTGGCTAGCTGCATCAGCCAAAGCACTAGGGATTTTAGTATCGGTGAGCAGGCTCAGGTAGCCATGCTGCTCGCAGGAGCCTACCACAAGCATCAAGCGATCGTCATTCTCGAGATAATTTTCGACATCGAACCAGTTGAGATCTGAGTAGCGCATAAATTCTCTCCTTACTAAGTGATGCTCTCGCTAAATCCATTTATTCCCATACGATTGACCTGTACTCAAGATCTGGAGTCCGAAATCTCCTGATTTCGTTGGCGAGAGCTTATCTATGAGATCTTTTATCTCCCGACGTCAGGAGACGTCGGACTCCAGGTTGAGGAGATTTATTTGAATACTTGGTGAGAATACTACTAAGGGGTACTCCCGCCAAGTTTGTCATAACCTGCGGGAGGTTTATTGTATTGAGCGAGAAAATCACTAAGAGACAGAAAACTCTGATTGGACAGTTTTCTGCTCCTCTTTTCCGTCCTATTATCCGATAATCTCAATATTACATCGCAAAGTCATTGGATTATACGCTTAGGCCGGTCTCCTGACCGTGCCGGCACGGTCAGGAGACCGGCCTAAG
>CAZUSV010000176.1:9211-12222 GCA_964622645.1 uncultured Anaerolineales bacterium | reverse complement strand
CCCCCCGCCCCGGGGGGGGCGCGCGGCCCGCCCCCCCCCCCCCCCCCACCCCCCTATTTTCGGAGGATCTCGCCAAGTTGACATTGTCGAAGTAATCATGCCTTCTAAGATCTCGAATAGGGATGATCGTCAGTTGAAAATCCTTTCAAAACAAGTCATAATATTTCGGCAAAAAAGCTCTACACAAGGAGAATGATTCATGGTTACGTTGACAAAACCTGCTGAGGAACTCAAGGCAGCCCACGATTTGCAAACGGAATATGAGTACGAACTGCGTCCCGTTGAACAGGGTTATGCCAACCGTACGCTCTACATCAACCTAACTGACAACACGATCAAGGAAAAGCCCGTCAGCCAACAGATGAAGGACCTCTTCACTGGCGGGCGTGGATTCGCACTCTGGCTGCTTTGGGAGGCGATCAATGGTGATACAAAATGGGATGATCCTGAGAATGCTCTGGCCATCGCCAACGGGCCCATCGGTGGAATCACTGCCTATCCGGGGTTAGGGAAATCCACGGTAGTCACCATCTCGCCGCTCACCAAAAGCGTGATCGACAGCAATGTGGGTGGTTATTTTGGCCCTTACCTTAAATTCTCCGGTTTCGACGCCATCGAAATCCAGGGCAAAGCTCCTGAGGAAATCTTTGGGGATGTTATCATCGTCATCGATGGGGATACAGGCCATATTTCTATCGAAACGGCCCCCTTGGAAGATGTGGACTCCCACCTGCTGGCTAATGAGTTAGCGGAGCTTTATGGTGACGGAAAACGTGGTAAATATGGGGTTTCTACAGTCACCGCTGGCCAGGCTGCCGAACACATCAATTACGCTTGCCTGAACTTCAGTTGGTATGACGTGCGCCGCAAAGAGATGCGCATCAAACAGGCCGGACGCGGCGGTACCGGGCGCGTTTTCCGTGATAAAGGGTTAAAAGCCATCGTCGTCAAATATAACGGCCTCAAAGGAGATGTCAACAACCCGGTGGATATGTTCATGATCCGCCAGGCTGGCAAACGCATCAACAAAGAGATCGCCGACCTGGACGACAAGCAAAACCAGATGCGCAAAGTCGGCACCGCCCACCTGGTCGAGATTATGAACCACTTTGACCTGCTACCGGTGCACAACTTCCGTTATGGCGCCCATCCTGACAGCGGCCAGATCGACTCGACCACCTGGCATGAAAAATTCACCCAGGGCATCAACGACTCCTGCTGGGCGGGTTGCACGCTATCCTGCTCGCATGGCGTGGATGGCTTCCCCCTGCAGACCGGGCCTTACCAGGGCCAGGATGTCCTGGTCGATGGACCTGAATACGAAAACGTGGCTGGACTGGGCTCTAACATCGGCGTGTTCGATCCCCTGGCCGTCATCGAAATGAATTTTTACTGCGACACCTATGGTGTGGATACGATCTCTTTTGCCAATTGCGTTGCCTTTGTGATGGAATGCTGGCAATATGGCATCCTGGACGCCGAAAAAACCGGCGGTCTGGATCTTTCTTGGGGGGAGGCCAAATCTGCGTTGGAGTTGCTGCACCAGATGGCCCGCGGCGAGGGTTTCGGAGTCATCGTTGGGCAGGGTACGCGTTATATGAAGAAATACTTTGCCGAAGAGTTCGCTGGCGATGCCGATTTCCTTAACGATATCGCCATGGAAACTAAAGGGCTGGAAATCTCAGAATATATGACCAAAGAGTCCATCGCCCAGCAAGGCGGCTATGGCCTGGCACTCAAAGGTGGCCAGCACGACGAAGCCTGGCTGATCTTCATGGATCAGGTCAACAAACAGCTCCCCACCTGGGAAGACAAAGCCGAAGCCCTGCACTATTTCCCCATGTGGCGCACCTGGTTCTCGCTGCACGGGTTGTGCAAGCTGCCCTGGAACGACATCCTTCCCGAAAACAATGCCGACACCGATGAACCCCACAAAGTGCCCGAGCATGTCGAAAACTACACCTGGCTCTACGAGGGTCTCACCGGAAAGAAAGTCGCCCCTGAAGATCTGCTGGCTCAATCGGAGCGGGTATACAACTTCCAAAGGGTATTCAACCTGCGCCTGGGGTTCGGCACCCGTGATCATGACAAAGTTCCCTATCGCGCCATGGGGCCTGTCACCGTTGACGAGTACGAATCACGCCAGGAGCGCTACGACGGTCAACTCAAAGAATTCTTGGGGCTGGAACCCGAGGCTATGACCACAGAAGATAAATTGGCCGCCCTGCGCAAATATCGCTACGAACAGTATGACGAAATGACCGACGCGGTCTACAAACGCCGCGGCTGGAACGAGAACGGCATCCCCACCGTGGAGAAACTCAAAGATCTGGGCATCGACCTGCCTGAAGTTGTCGAAGTCGTCAAGCAAGCATAACCCCTACTTTCATCCTTCCTAAAAAAAGACATACGGGAGCGAATGCTCCCGTATGTCTTTTTTTTTGGACTATTTTTGTCCCCTTTACAGATTAGAACATATGTACTATATTTATATTATCCCATTTCCCCATATTCAGTAAGGAGAAACACAAATGTCCAAACACCCCATTGTTCACGTCGAGTTTTCAGCCAATGACCGCCAGGCCGCAGGAAAATTTTACAGCGATGTCTTCGGCTGGGAAGTGCAGCAAATGCCTGAGATGAACTACGCCATGTTCAGCGCTGGTGTTGGCGGTGGCCTGAATCCTGTCGGCGACAACAACCCGGCCGGCACAACGTTGGTGCATATTGGTACCGACGATATCGAGGCAACCCTGGCAAAGATCGCAGCTCATGGCGGAAAGATGACCGTCCCCAAAACTGAGATCCCTGGGATGGGTTGGTTCGCCATCTTCAATGATCCCACCGGGAACACAATTGGTTTGTACCAGGCCAAGGAAGAGTAGTTCGACAATGTCACAACCGCGAGAACTCCCGAAAATAGGGGGTGGCCGGGGGGCGGCGCCCCCCCCCCCCCCCCCAAAATTAGGGGTGTTAGGAAAAAGAACTCAAATTAAAAAGATACACCCCCC